>NZ_UGHY01000002.1:1899806-2232210 GCF_900450995.1 Haemophilus parainfluenzae
CGTATTACTGCTGCACAAAAAGAAACCGGTGAAAAAGATGCGTTAATCACAATGACTGGTACACTTTACAACATGCCTGTAGTCGTTGCCGCATCTAACTTCAATTTCATGGGCGGTTCAATGGGCTCTGTTGTGGGCTCAAAATTCGTAAAAGCGGCAGAAAAAGCAATTGAATTAAACTGTCCATTTGTATGTTTCTCTGCAAGTGGTGGTGCACGTATGCAAGAAGCGCTTTTCTCCTTAATGCAAATGGCAAAAACTAGTGCTGTCTTAGCAAAAATGCGTGAAAAAGGTGTGCCGTTTATTTCCGTATTAACGGATCCGACATTAGGTGGTGTATCTGCAAGTTTTGCGATGTTAGGTGATGTGAACATCGCTGAACCAAAAGCATTAATTGGTTTTGCAGGACCACGTGTTATCGAACAAACTGTGCGTGAAAAATTACCAGAAGGCTTCCAACGTAGTGAATTCTTACTCGAGAAAGGGGCGATTGATATGATCGTGAAACGTTCAGAAATGCGTTCAACCCTTGGAAACCTTTTAAGCAAACTTACCAATCAACCTTCACCTTTTGTTGAAGTAGAAGTTGTTGAACATGAGTAATACAATGAATTTAAAAGCCACTTCGCCACTCGCTGAGTGGCTTTCTTATTTGGAAAACAGTCATTTTAAAGCTATTGATTTAGGGCTGGATCGTATTAAATACGTGGCAGAAGAATTGGATCTTTTGAATCCCGCCCCCTATGTGATCACGGTAGGGGGAACAAATGGTAAAGGCACGACTTGTCGTTTGCTTGAAACTATTTTGTTAAATCACGGTTTGCGTGTGGGTGTGTATTCTTCACCTCATTTATTGCGTTATAACGAACGTGTTCGTATTCAAAATCAAGACTTGCCGGATGAAATGCATACCGCTTCTTTTGATTTTATTGAAAAACATAAAACGCAGTCCCTCACTTATTTTGAATTTAGCACTTTATCAGCGTTGCATTTATTCAAACAAGCGAAGCTTGATGTCGTCATTTTAGAAGTAGGGCTTGGTGGACGCTTAGATGCAATCAATATTGTGGATAATGATCTGGCAGTTATCACCAGTATTGATATTGATCATACGGATTTTCTTGGTTCAACTCGCGAAGAAATTAGCTTTGAAAAAGCGGGGATTTTCCGTGCGAATAAACCGGTTGTAATTGGCGAGCCAAATGTTCCGCAACCTATGTTAGAACAAGCGGAGAAATTACATTGCCATGTTTCACGCCGAGATGTCACTTGGTCGTTTAAAGCTAATGAACAAACTTGGATGTGGCTGAGTAATAAAGTGCGGTTAGAAAATCTGCCGTTTTGCCGAATTCCATTAGCTAATGCCGCAACTGCTTTGGCTGTTGTTGAACAGATGCCTTTTGATATTTCTGTCGATACCATTAAACGTTCATTAATTGAAGTGGAATTGGTGGGTCGTTTCCAACAATTGAAAGGTAATCAATTAGAAAAATTGGCAAAACGCTCGAATGTATCCTATTCACAGTTGCCAAAAGTGATCATTGATGTTGGGCATAATCCTCATGCGGCAAAATATTTAGCTGAAAAATTGACCGCACTTAAAACACAAATTTCAGGTCGCATTATTGCCGTTTGTGGTATGTTAAAAGATAAAGATGCCGAGTCGGTGTTTACCCAACTTACTTCCGTTATTGACCAATGGCACTGTGTAACATTAGGCGGTTACCGTGGTCAATCGGGTGATGACTTAAATGCAAAATTAACAACAGTTTGTCCATCAGCAAAAAGTGTTTCTGAAGACTCTGTCATTGAAGGGGTTCAAAGTGCGGTTAAAAATGCAGATAAAAATGACATTGTGCTGGTATTTGGATCTTTCCACACCGTAGGGGAATTTTTAGAATATTTAGCTTAATGAATATAATAAAGGCTGGTTTTGACCAGCCTTTTGTTTTTAAAGTATTTTGTGAAAGTAATTACTCAATTCTGAGTATTGGAATGTAAATCCGCAATCTAACAAATGTTTTGGATAGGCATTTTGGCTATCTAAAAGAATGCAAGCACGCTCACCTAGAATAGTAGTTAATAAAAATTGAGGTACTTGAGCAAAACAAGGTCGATGTAATGCTTTACCTAATAGTTGGTTGAATGTCCCGTTTTTAACGGGATGTGATGCAGTAAAATTAAATGCCCCTTCGCAAGCGTTATGATCAAGTAAAAAGAGCAGGCCTTTTATCATATCCTCTAATGCTATCCAACTCCAATATTGCTCACCATTCCCTAATTTTCCGCCTAATCCGAAGCGATAGAGCGGTAGAATTTTAGCAAAAGCCCCACCTTTTGGAGAAAGTACTAATCCGGTTCTCACTAAACAGACTCTTGTGTTGGCTTGCTTTGCTGCATTTTCCCAATCAATACAAAGCTGTGCGGTAAATTGAGTACTTGGATTTGTATTTTCAGTGATCTGCTCGTCACCGCAGTTTCCATAAATTCCGGTTGCAGAACCTGAAATCAGAGCTGGGGGATATTCACTTTGGTTAATGAGTTGAACAAGCTGCTGTGTTAAATCAATGCGGCTATGACGTAGTTTTTCTTTTTGTTGAATCGTCCATTTTTTATCGAAGATTGGCTCACCGGCAAGATTAATAACAGCATCAAAGGTATTCAAGTCTTTGAGTGTTAAAAGTGCGGTCAAAAGTTGAGGTGTTTTTTCAGAAAAAACAGCTTGGGCTTTTTCAATAGAGCGAGTTAATACTGTCACGGTATCGCCACGTGAAAGTAGCGCTTCAACTAAGGGTTTTCCAACAAATCCCGTTCCGCCGGTCACTAAGATATTCATGATAGATTACTTTCAAAAAGCATTTGAATTTGCTCTAGAAGTGATTTGATTGTTATGTCTTTTGTTGGTGTTACAAAAATGGTGTCATCTCCCGCAATCGTACCCAAAATTCCTTCAGGTTTACCAATGGAGTCCAATAATCGGGCAATTAACTGTGCCGCACCGGGAGAGGTTTTAATGACGATAGCGAAATCATTGTGATCAATATCCAAAACCAGATTTTTTAATGGGCTGCTAGTGGCGGGGACGCTTAATTCACTTGGTAAGCAATACACCATTTCCATTTTCGTATTTCTTGCACGAACTGCACCAAATTTACTTAGCATGCGTGAAACTTTAGACTGGTTAATGCTTTGAAATCCTTGGTTTTTTAAGGCTTCAACAATTTCACTTTGAGAAGCAAATCGTTCTTGATTGAGCAGTTCTTTAAATGCTTTAGTTAATTGATCTGACATAGATATTCTCATATAGGGGAATTTGCATAAGAATTGCATAAAAATTCATTTTAGGCAATTAAAATAAACCTGTCATTTGAAAAGTTTGAACTAGATCGCATAATTGAATTTCTCTGTTTGTAATTTATTAATGAAAACCTTAAAATCCTACCTAGTTAGGATTAATTAATACATGAGGAGTATTTTATGAAAATTGCAGTATTAGGCGCAGCAGGTGGTATTGGTCAAGCATTAGCCTTATTACTTAAATTACAATTACCCGCTGAAAGTGAATTAGCACTGTATGATATTGCACCAGTGACACCAGGTGTGGCTAAAGATGTGAGTCATATTCCGACAGCGGTTAAAGTAGAAGGTTTTGCAGGAGAAGATCCAACACCTGCACTTAAAGGTGCTGATGTCGTTTTAATTTCTGCAGGGGTAGCTCGTAAACCGGGCATGGATCGTTCAGATCTTTTCAATATCAATGCAGGTATCGTGCGTAACTTAATTGAACATGTTGCAAAAACTTGTCCAAAAGCTTGTGTAGGTATTATCACCAACCCTGTGAACACAACTGTTGCGATTGCTGCAGAAGTATTGAAAAAAGCGGGTGTTTACGACAAACGTAAATTATTCGGTGTCACCACTTTAGACGTGTTACGTTCTGAAACATTTGTATCTGAATTAAAAGGCTTAAATGTTTCTCGTACAAGCGTACCAGTTATTGGTGGACACTCAGGTGTGACGATTCTTCCATTACTTTCACAAGTTCAATATGCTGAGTGGAAAGAAGAGGAAATTGCACCATTAACTAAACGTATCCAAAACGCAGGTACTGAAGTGGTTGAAGCAAAAGCAGGTGGTGGTTCTGCAACACTTTCTATGGCTCAAGCGGCAGCACGTTTTGCGCGTTCATTAGTGAAAGGCTTAAGCGGCGAAACTGTGGTTGAATGTACTTATGTTGAAGGTGACGGTAAATATGCACGTTTCTTTGCTCAACCTGTACGTTTAGGTAAAGAAGGTGTAGAAGAAATTTTACCAATCGGTACCTTAAGCAAATTTGAACAAGAAGCTTTAGAAGCAATGTTACCAACATTGCGTGCGGATATTGAATTAGGCGAAAAATTTATTAACGGCTAATTTAATTCTATTTCTGGAGAAGAGGAGTAGTCAGCTCCTCTTTTTTTATACGAAAATGATTAAACATAAAAAAGTGAAGAAAAATCGTGATTTAGCTCACAAATTTGAACATTGCTATTTGCAATGTAAAGGATTTTGCCGTATTCTTAAATCACTAAAAATAAGTGCTATTTTTAAATAGCCGACATCTATTTTGCTTTCCGAGTAGTGCCCCAGTGGGGCACTTTTTTTTGCCTTATTTTTAGTCGCAGCATAAAAAGTGATCTGCCCCCAAAAGTTGGACAGGTTAGTTAACTTAAATATTGAGCTCGGTATTGCACTGGGCTCAATCCTTTGAAAGCAAGTTTAATGCGTTTTTGGTTGTAATACACTAAATATTCTTCAATTTCAGCCTGTAATTCAGTGATTGAATGATAAGTCCGAGAGTAAAAACACTCTGATTTTAGTATCGCAAAAAAACTTTCAATCACCGCATTATCGTAGCAATTTCCTCGGCGACTCATACTTTGCACCGCTTTACCCTCCAACATTTTTACCCATTCCTCCGTGCCATACAATACACCTTGGTCGCTATGAATAATCGGGCATTCTGTCGGTTTAAGCCGACTAAGCCCTTGTTCTAACATCTTTTTTACCAATGAAAACTTTGGGCGTGTCGCAAAGTTATAGGCAATAATTTCTCGGTTAGCCAAGTCCATCAACGGTGAAAAATAGAGCTTCTCTTGCCCAACCTGAAACTCGGTAACATCGGTTACCCATTTTTGATTGAGTGCCGTTACTGTAAAATCACGATTCAGCAAATTCGGGCAATATGCGATGTTTTTCCTCGTTTTCCATGTCTTTTCTTGCGTAAAATGGAATGAATACCTAACTCGTTCATTAGCTTTAACACCGTTTTATGATTCAAATTAAAACCCATTTGGCGTAATTTAAACGTCATGGGGCGATAACCATCTCGTTTTCTGTTCTTTTTATACAGCGATAAGATAGCCTCTTTTACCTCGTGATAATTTCGCTTAGTCTCTTTATAGTAAAAGCTTGAGCGAGGCATTTTAGCCACATGAAGTAAATCATTTAACGCATGGTCCGGCTTCAATCTTTCAATAATTTTTCTTTTTTCTGTCGTTGTTTTTGACGATCGAGTGCCTCCAACTCCTTTAGGTAAGCAATCTCCGCACGAGCCAAGGCGAGCTCTCGTTGTAACTTTTTAAACGCTTTAGGTGAAAAGTCTGTGGTTTCTGGAATTTCAATGTCTTTCTTTTTCATCTTTGGCTTCGCTATTTTCGGTGTTTGAAGGTTTTTATAAGGCGATTTTACGCCATCAAGCCCTCTTTCCCGAAATGCTTTTAGCCAATAAATGACGAGAGCGTGGGAAATTTGATGAAGTTTAGCCACCTCACGGATACCATAATCCTGTTCGGTGACGAGTTTGATAATTTTCAAACGAAATTGATACGAGTAGGACATAATCTGCACCTCAAATTAGGTGTCCAGGTTTTGGGGTGCAGATCAAAGTGCGGTCAAAAAACACTGGATTTTCTGACCGCACTTTTAAAATGAATGCTAAGCGAAAGAATTATTCAAACATTGCTGAAATAGATTCTTCATTACTGATACGACGAATTGCTTCAGCAAGCATGCTAGAAAGAGTCAGCACGCGTACTTTACCAAGCGCTTTCATTTCAGGTGAAAGTGGAACAGTATCAGTCACCACGATTTCATCAATCGCATCGCTCGCTAAATTTTGTGCGGCTGCACCAGAGAATACAGCGTGAGTTGCGTAAGCAAATACGCGTTTTGCACCGCGTTCTTTTAATGCTTCAGCTGCTTTACATAATGTACCACCTGTATCAATCATATCATCTACAAGGATACAATCACGATCTGCGACATCCCCGATAATATGCATAACTTGTGATACGTTTGCGCGTGGACGACGTTTGTCGATAATTGCCATTTCGGTATCGTTTAATAATTTCGCTACCGCGCGAGCACGTACCACACCGCCGATATCAGGAGAAACAACGATAGGATTGACAAGATCGGTTTTCTTCAAGATATCATCAAGTAAAACGGGTGAACCGAATACGTTATCAACTGGTACATCAAAGAAACCTTGGATTTGCTCTGCGTGTAAGTCACAAGTTAATACACGGTCAATCCCTACTGTTGAAAGTAAATCTGCTACCACTTTTGCAGTGATTGGAACACGAGCAGAACGCACACGACGATCTTGACGAGCATAACCAAAATAAGGAACAACGGCAGTAATACGGCCGGCAGATGCACGACGTAAAGCATCAACCATTACAATCAATTCCATCAGGTTGTCATTCGTTGGCGCACAAGTGGATTGAATAATAAACACGTCTGCACCACGCACATTTTCATTAATTTGCACTTGGATTTCACCATCGCTAAAGCGTCCAACTGTGGCATCGCCTAATGAAATGTAAAGACGTTCAGAAATCTTTTTCGCTAGCTCAGGCGTAGCATTTCCAGCAAAGAGTTTAATGTCTGGCATTTTATATAACCTCAGGTTGAGTGTAGATAGATTGGTTGGTCGAGAGTTGTTTCAACATCGCATGTAATGGTGAAACGTTTAATCCTTTAGCAACAAAGCCGAAAAATTCCTTCGGTTTTTGTTGGAAAACAGCTTGTGCTGATTTTTCATCATCAAATTCAGCAAAAACACAAGCCCCGGTTCCGGTTAATCTGGCTGGTGCATATTGTAGCAACCATAGTAGGGCTTTTTCAACTTCAGGATATTGAGTTCGCACGACTTTTTCGCAATCGTTTGCAAACGGTTGATTCAAAAGTTCGGCAAGGGATCTTTTTTCTGTATTGCGTGGCAAATCGGGAGCGCTAAAAACTACTGCAGTAGAAATCGCAGTTTCAGGTTTTAGTACCACATAATATTTTTCTTGTGGTTCGCAGTATTGAATTTTTTCACCCACACCTTCTGCAAAAGCGGCTTTGCCATGAACAAAGATAGGCACGTCAGCCCCAAGTTTTAGCCCAAGTTCGGCAAGTTCATCAATGGATAAATGGGTTTGCCATAAATAGTTTAAAGCAAGCAGAGCCGTTGCGGCATTGGATGAGCCACCGCCAATCCCACCGCCCATTGGAAGAATTTTATCTAAATGAATTGTTGCGCCGAGCGTACAGCCTGTTTTTTCTTGTAGGAGCGTGGCTGCACGATAGATTAAGTTTTGCTCTAGAGGTAAGCCTGGAATTTCTGGTGTAATATGGATTTGTCTATCTTGGCAAATATCAATGGTGAGCCAATCGCCGAAATCAAGAAATTGGAAAAGAGTTTGTAATTCGTGGTAGCCGTTTGGCAGTTTACCGTTTATATAGAGAAATAAATTGAGTTTTGCGGGGCTTGGAAAGCGGTTAGGCTTTCCAAGAGAAGTTGAAAGTGCGGTCGAAAAGTGATGAGTTTTCATTAGAACGCCCATTCATCCACACGAATTTTTAGGGTTTGCGATGTGCTTTTGTTCTTTAACAGAATATTTTCAGGCATCGAATTATCGGCATGATAACTTAAGTAATCGGCTGTCCACATCGAGCCATCAAGTGGGTAGCTAAATTCGGATAAAAGATGATTCGTTCCAACTTGGTAATCTGCGTTATCTGCTGGCTGACCTTTTAACCAATAAGATAAGTGCTCTAATGGCACATCCATTCCGATGATTTCGCGTAACAATAATTTGGCATTTTTATCAGATTGTTGATTGCCTTTATTATCTGAAATCGTCATGCCATTAGGATGCATTTCCATAGTTAGCGTCGTTTTGCTAATCAGAGAATAAAGTTTTAACTTATAGGCTTTAGGGTTTTGATATTGCCATTCAAAGCGACTAGAAAAACGCTCTTGTGGACTGATGTAACCAATTTGTCCTTTTGTGCTATAAGATTGAATTTGTTTGATTTTTTTGAGGTGCTGTTGCCACGTAATATCGTTCTTATCAATATGTTGAACATCTGTTGGGCGTTCTGAATCAAGGGTACAAGCAGACAAGATCACACTTGCAAATACAGGTGCGAGAAGAGATTTTAATAATTTCATAACAAAATATTTACTAAAAAATTGCACATATTGTAAGGGTTAGTTTACTTTTAGTAAAGCTTGATTAAGCATTTAAGCGAGTTTTCTCGGCTTTCACTGCGGCAATTCTTCGACGTGTTAATTCATCTCGAATACCTTGCTTTTCAAATCCATCGGAAATCACTTGTTGCACATCAACGGCTAGAGCAGCTTGATAAAGTGTTTTGAGGTAATCAATTTGCGGATATTCTTTATTTTCAAAGCCAGTTCGTCCGCGAGTATCAGATAAACATACCAATAAAAATTCCTCAAATCGCTGAGGCTTGCGCCAAACATCAAAAGTATTAAAGAGTTTCACTACTGTTTCTGGGCGAAGTTCTAATGCTTTGTGTGCATGCGTGTGATATTCGCAAGTTAATTCGCCTAATTCTTGAAGATAATTAGGGACTCTAAGGCGTTTGCATAATGAACGAGTCGGTTTAATCCCCGCTTTTTCATGTCCATGATGACTAGGCCACATTTCTTTTGGGGTAAGGGCTTTTCCAAGATCATGACAAATCGCAGCAAAACGGACCGCACTTTTATTCAAATTGCTATTTTTTGTAAGCTTAACGGCTTGTTGCAATACGAGCATGGTATGAACAAAGCTATCAATTTCAGGATGATATTTGGCTGGGTTCGGTACACCATCTAAGGCGGCAATTTCAGGGAAGAACACTTTGAGCGCGCCAACTTGATGCAGCGTTTCAAAATAAATTTCAGGATGCGGTTCGTTTAATGCTTTTTCTGTTTCCATCCAAACACGCTCAGCCGTTAGGTGGGCGAGTTCGCCTTGTTCAGTAAGTTCAGCCATTAATTTAAGGGTTTCTTTGGCAATAGAGAAACCTAAATGATGAAAGCGAGCAGCAAAGCGAGCAACACGTAATACACGAAGTGGATCTTCAGCAAAAGCGGGGGAAATATGACGTAAAATACGTTGGTGAATATCTTCTACGCCATGATAAGGATCGTGCAGTTTGCCATCTTTGTCTTGGGCAATGGCATTAATTGTGAGATCTCGACGAATTAAATCCTGTTCAAGCGTAATATCATCTGAAAAATCACAAATAAACCCAGTGTAGCCTTTGCCTGATTTTCGTTCTGTACGGGCAAGCGCATATTCTTCATGGCTTTCAGGATTGAGAAAAACAGGGAAGTCTTTGCCAACTCGTTGGTAACCTTGAGCTAGCAACATTTCTGGTGTGGCACCCACGACAATCCAGTCACGATCTTTAATCGGTAAACCTAAAAGTTGATCACGTACAGCACCGCCGACAAGATAAATTTCCATTTTGCTCTCCCGTCAAAATATAAAGAAAAGGTAGGCAAAAGCCTACCTCAACGATGAATCATTACCAGCTATCACGGCGTTTACGTCTAGGTAAAATGTAAGGTAATACAAGACCAATTAACAAACCTACGCCCAACACAGAACCACCATAGATAAACCATTGAATTGCGATTTCACGTTTATTGGCATCAAGCATGGCTTCTAAATCACGATTTTTATTTTTCGTCATTTCTAATTCACGTTTAAGTTGTGAATTTTGTTCAAGCAATTCACTGCTTTGTTGTTCAGCTTGTTTGCTACGGCGTTGAATTTCGTTTGTGCGTTGTTGCCAATCTGAATCGACACGATTCAGCTTTAACGTTAATTCTTGTACCTGTGCTTTTAATTTTGGATTTTCTTCACGGCTACTTGGTGTAGAGCTTAGTTCAGAGGTTAAAATCCAAGCTTCACGATTTTTATTATCACGAATTAGGGTGTACTTTCCTTGTTGTTCCAAGACTGTTACCGCTTCGCCAGATTGGATTGCACCTGCGATCTTAAATTGATCACCTGCACCACGACGTAAATAGGTGTTCAGACTTTCTGTCACATATTGCGTTTCAGCTTGTACTGTTCCAATGGTTGAGCCCAATAGAACACAAGAAAATAAAAGTTTACTCACTTTTGACATAATACTTCCTAGATTCGTGAAGGAAGTGCGGTTAGAAAATGAAACAAACCGCACTTATAATAATTATACTAGTGGAAAACCGCGCGAAGGATGTAGAAAATCACAATCGCAAAGAATGCCCCAGCAGGTAACGTCACAACCCATGAACTAATGATGTTACGGATAACCGTCAAGTTAAGCGCCGCAATACCACGTGCGAAACCGATACCTAAGATTGCACCCACTAAAGTTTGTGTGGTAGAGATTGGTAAACCTGTACCAGATGCCACAACAACAGTCATCGCCGTTGCAAATTGTGCAGCAAAACCACGACTTGGGGTTAAATCTGTAATTCCTGACCCTACGGTTGCCATCACTTTTTGTCCCATTGCGATAAGACCAACAGCGATACCTAATGCACCTAAAGGTAAAATCCACCAAGCTAAATCACCACCACTCAGGATTTTCCCGCCATTTTGCACGATTGATACCACAGAAGAAAGCGGACCAATTGCATTGGCTACGTCATTAGAACCATGTGCGAACGCCATAGCACAAGCGGTTAAAAGCATTAAGATACTAAAAATCTTTTCTACTGATCCGAACGATCCTTTTCTTGCTTTTGCTGTAAATGCTTTGCTGCGGAAGTAGAAATGGCAGAAAATCATACCAACAACACTGATAAGCAATGAAATAATGAGCGTTTCATTGTTGGAAAGATTTAAACCAACGTGTTTTAAACCTTTTGCCATGGTAACGATACAAAGTACGAATACGGTAATCGCCATGTAGTAAGGCCCGTATTTTTGTGCGTTTTTCAGCGGTTCTTCTGTATCGAAAATGAGTTTCTGGATACTTGCAAAGATGGTATAAGCTAAAAGCCCTGCGATCACGGGGGTGATAAACCAGCTTCCAACGATCCCACCAATAGTAGACCAGTCAACAGAACTTGGACCAATCGTAATACAAGCAAAACCAATTAAAGCCCCAATGATGGTGTGAGTACCTGAAACAGGCCAACCCATTTTAGTAGCGATAAATAACCAAGCTCCTGATGCAAAGAGAGCAGAAAGCATTCCCAATGCCAATACGTCTGGCATTTCGACAAATTGAGTGGGGTCGATCACACCACTTTTGATAGTTTCTGTTACTTCACCACCGGCTAAATAAGCCCCGGCAGATTCAAAAATAAGGGCAATAATAATTGCTTGTTTGGCTGTAATGGTACCAGAACCAACCGAGGTACCCATTGAGTTTGATACGTCGTTGGCACCAATACCAAATGCCATAAAAAAACCGAATACCGCGGTAATTAAGACTAACCACGAACCGTATGCATTAATAATTTCCATAGTGATTTCCTATGTTGTAGTTAATGTCGTCAAAATTAGGAACGGGCTAGCATTAATTCAATGCGAGATCCTACACGTTGAGCTTGATCGGCTAATACGCCCACCCATTCGATGATTTTGTATAAGAACATCACATCGATAGGGTTATAACGACTTTCAATCGTGTAGAGCATTTTGCGTAATTTAATTTGCATTTGATCCGTATCATCTTCAATGCTGTCTAGCTCTTGAATCATATGGTTCACTAACTTTAATTCACGGCCTTTAAAACCAGTTTCAAGTAGTTTATCCATTTCTTCAATCACTAAATGAGCTTGATGAATAGAATCTAAACTACGTTGAACATAATGCAAAAATTCTTCCTGCATTTCTTCAGGAATACCAAATTGGCGACCAATCATGCGGCCAGCAATATCTTTAGCATAGTTAGCTAATTTGTCTTGTTGGGTGACTAATTCGAGTAAATCGGTACGATCAATGGGTAAAAATAAACCGCGAGGCAATTTCAAACGGATTTCGCGTTTTAGACTATCTGCTTCACGTTCACATTGAGAAATGTCTAGACGTGTTTTTTCTGCATCATCCCATTGTTTTACAAAGGTATGTTGGAAGAATGGAATTAATAAATCACAACATTCAGTCACTTTGTCAGAATGTTTCTGTAGTGGTTTTAAAGGAGAATGGGCAAATAATCCGAGAATATTATTCATTGCCATAGGTGTTTTACTCCATAACAAGGGTTAAAATTTCGGTTGCATATTACCTGATTTTATAAGGAAATACACGAAAAAGATCTTGATTTGTATAAAATTATCTGTATATTTAAACAGTTAAAGTAATAAGGAAAAATAAAATGAGTAATGAAGTTGAATTAAAGCTTGCAGTTACCTCTGATGCTTTCGATACCTTAAAAATACATCTCAATCAATTCAAAATCTTAGAACAAAATAAAGTCTTTCTGGGAAATACCTATTTCGATTACCCCGACCATTTTTTGGCGAAACAAAAAATGGGATTGCGTGTCCGTCAGGAAAATAATGATTTTACACTTACCTTAAAAACTGACGGAAAAGTGGTTGGTGGGTTGCATAGTCGTCCAGAATACAATTTATCTATACCTGATAATTCCGTACCCACAACGGAACAATTAACCTCATTGTATCCATTTGAAAGCTTGCCTTCCGCTACATTACAACCAATTTTCTCAACAGATTTTAACCGCACTTTTTGGTTAATTGCGTTTGGTGCATCAAAAATTGAAGTGGCCTTTGATCAAGGAAAAATTTTATCAGGGGAAAAAATACAGCCTATTTGTGAAATTGAATTTGAATTAAAAGAAGGGCTCGTTTCAGATCTTTTCCATTTTGTCTCACTTTTACCTTTTGAACAGGATGTCTATTTTAGCTCAGCAAGCAAAGCAAAACGCGGCTATCAATTAGGCAGCAAACCACTACTGATTGATTGGTTAAATAAATGGCGGGATTTCTTAAAAGAAGAACGAGAGAGAAGTGCGGTTGATTCTCGCGAACAATTAAGTGCAGTCATGAAAATGGAGCAGCAATTGATAGAGGAAACTCTTTCATTCCCAACGGATGTGTTTGCTTTCGATTTTATGAAAACCGTTGAACGTGTCGGCGCATTTTTCAATCTTTATCATTATTATGATGACAACAAAGCCTTGTTTGAAAAACTGGAAGAAAATCGATCAGCTGAGTTATTAGCAAGTAATCAATTTTTCCTTAATGAAATAAAAGGCTTGATTACCTTTCATAGCGAAACAAAAGATAATTTTCAAACTATTGAGAAGTTAAAAGCCTTATTAAAGAGCCGTGCGTATTTTGAAAGAATGCTTGGCTTAATGATGTTGATGGCGTAAAACGGGTTCTCGAAAGGATAATAAAAATGGCAAAAGCTCCTAAAACCGCTTATGTATGTAATGATTGTGGTGCTGAGTTTTCGCGCTGGCAAGGGCAATGTTCAGCCTGTAAAGCGTGGAATACGATTAGTGAAGTGCGGTTAATTTCAGCCTCAAATTCTGCAAAAAATGATCGTTTTAGTGGTTATGCAGGAGAAACCCGTGCAAAAATCCAAACACTTTCTGAAATTAGCTTACAAGAGACACCACGTTTCACCAGTGGATTTAAAGAATTAGATCGCGTGTTAGGCGGCGGGATCGTACCAGGGAGTGCCATTTTAATTGGTGGGCATCCTGGTGCAGGGAAAAGTACCTTGTTACTTCAAGTCATGTGCGGATTAGCGAAAAATATGACCGCACTTTATGTAACAGGGGAAGAGTCACTTCAACAAGTGGCTATGCGAGCTAATCGCTTAAATCTGCCGACAGATAAATTAAATATGTTATCTGAAACCTCAGTTGAGCAAATTTGTAATTTGGCGGATCAATTAAAACCGCAAATTATCGTAGTAGACTCGATTCAGGTTATGCATCTTTCAGATATTCAATCCTCTCCAGGGAGTGTGGCACAAGTGCGTGAATGTGCCTCTTTCCTGACTCGTTATGCGAAAACCCGACAGGTTGCCATCATTATGGTTGGGCATGTCACCAAAGACGGCACCCTTGCTGGTCCGAAAGTATTGGAACATGCCATTGACTGTTCGTTATTGCTGGAAGGAGAGGCTGATTCCCGTTTCCGTACGTTACGTAGTCATAAAAACCGTTTTGGCGCAGTGAATGAGCTAGGGGTATTCGGTATGACAGAGCAAGGATTGCGCGAAGTGAAAAATCCATCGGCAATTTTCTTAAGTCGTGGAGATGAACAAACGCCTGGTAGCTCGGTAATGGTTCTTTGGGAAGGAACGCGTCCGCTTTTGGTGGAAATTCAAGCGTTAGTGGATCATTCCATGCTTGCAAATCCGCGCCGTGTGGCGGTGGGGTTAGAGCAAAATCGTTTAGCTTTATTGCTTGCGGTATTACATCGTCATGGTGGACTACAAATGTCGGATCAAGATGTTTTCGTGAATGTCGTTGGTGGTGTAAAAGTCGGGGAAACTGGAGCAGATCTTGCGTTATTGCTTGCATTAATTTCGAGTTTCCGTAATCGTCCATTGCCACAAGATTTAGTTGTCTTTGGTGAAGTCGGGTTAGCAGGTGAAATTCGTCCGGTAACTAGTGGTCAAGAACGCATTAGTGAAGCGGCAAAACATGGTTTTAAACGCGCGATTGTCCCTTTCGCCAATAAGCCGAAAAGTGCGGTTGAGAATATGGAAGTTTTTACGGTGAAAAAACTCGCTGATGCACTTGCCATTTTGGATAATTTCTAAAAAAATCTTGTCCTATTGTTGTCTGATTACTGAAAGTTTTTGATAAATTAGATAGAATATGCGCCGCACATAAGGAAAGGTTATGGAAAAGAAATTAAATAAAGCGTTGGATAGCATTGATATCAAAATCTTAAATGAATTACAACGCAACGGTAAAATCTCTAATATCGATTTATCAAAGAAAGTGGGGTTATCGCCAACGCCTTGTTTAGAAAGGGTAAAACGCTTAGAAAAACAAGGTGTGATTATGGGCTATCGGGCGCTATTAAATCCTGAATTACTGGATGCGCCTTTATTGGTGATCGTTGAAATTACGCTCGTGCGTGGTAAACCTGATGTTTTCGAAGAGTTTAATGCAGCGATTCAAGCGCTTGATGAAATTCTCGAATGTCATTTGGTATCAGGTGATTTCGATTATTTACTCAAAACACGTGTAGCAGATATGGCGGCATATCGAAAATTATTGGGTACCACATTATTGCGCTTACCAGGTGTGAATGACACCCGAACTTATGTTGTAATGGAAGAAGTGAAACAAACTAATTATCTCGTACTAAAATAAAAAATGATTAAACGAATTACAAAACGATTTACACCGAAACAATATTTAGCAGAATTATTACTCGGATTGACCGCACTTTTAGGTTTATATTTAATCGTGGCATGGTCAAGCTATACGCCATTAGATAACTCTTGGTCTACAGCAAGTTTTCAAACTGAAACCATCAATAAAGCCGGTGCTTTTGGCGCTTGGTTAATTGATGCGTTTTTTGTTTTTCTCGGCTATGTAGGTCATCTCATTCCGTTTGTCATTTTTATCGTACCAATTTATTTACTGAAAACCAAAGCGGTGCATTCTCTCTCTGTAACCCGTATTGCATTACGTTCCTTTGGTTTTATTGCTCTCATCGTTGGCTTAACTATGATGGCAACATTGTTGCTTTCAAATACGAACTACTATTTAGCTGGTGGCGTGTTTGGTGGCAGCTTAGTGGTGAATTTATATCCTACACTCGGTAAGTTTGGCTGTATTTTAGTGGGCTTTATTTGTGCAGTTGTAGGCTTTATTTTCTGTTCCGGTGCATCATTAATTCGTTTAATTGTAAAATTCTACCATTGGCTGACAATGAAAAATCAGCCGGCAGAAGAGGAGCATGTAGAACATACTTCTGTAGATGATCTTGAACAAATTGTGATTGAGGTACCTCAACAACTTGCTTTCTCTGATTCTCAATTGGAAACTGAATCTACAGAAGATGAAAAAGAGGAGGGGGCTGAAAATACCTTTGTTAAGCCCGAGCAACTCATTAATACTAGTGGGCTATCCTCACCGAGTGCTTCAGAGCCAGCAGATGTTGAAAAATTAGAAGATAAGTTTAAAGGCTTCACGGTTGAATCTGACAATTTACCGAATGTGTCTATTTCTGCCTCTTCTTCCGTTGAATTACCAACAAAAGAAGATTTTTCAGCAACATGGAAAAACTCACAAGTGAATTCTCAAAGTGCGGATGATTCAGATGATATTTTTGAAGAAAATGTCATACCAAAAGTGTCACTAAAAACACCTGAAAATACGACTGCACTTTATCCTACTTATGATGAACCTTTAGAATCAGACAATGATGGTTTAGAAGATGAACTAGCGCGTCAGTTTGCTGCGCAAGAGCAAGCTCGTATGCAAGAAATGGAAGTGCGAGCAAAAGCCTCAAATGCTGAAGATGCATTAAAAGTGATCTTGAATGAGCCGACAGCTTCGTCAGTTAAAGCGCGTGAAATTCATATTGAGAATGCAACTGAAACAACCTATAAGCCGTATTTCGATACGCTTATTCACCCAGCATTCCAACAACCAACGAATAAACGTGAAAAACCAACAACACCATTACCAAGTTTAGATTTACTTGAGCATCGTCCAACGCAGGCTCAAGACATTACGCGTGAAGAGATTTTAGACACCTCCGCACGCATAGAACAACAATTAAAGAATTTTAATGTCAAAGCTACGGTACAAGATGTGTTAGTAGGGCCTGTGGTGACTCGTTATGAGCTTGAATTACAACCGGGTGTAAAAGCATCCAAAGTAACAAGTATAGATACCGATTTAGCACGTGCATTGATGTTCCGTGCGATCCGTGTGGCAGAAGTGATTCCAGGCAAACCTTATATTGGTATTGAAACACCAAATGCGCACCGTCAAATGGTGCCATTGCGTGATGTGCTCGATAGCAATGAATTCCGTTCATCCACATCATTGCTTTCAATGGCTTTGGGTAAAGATATTAGCGGAAAACCCGTTGTGGTTGATTTGGCTAAAATGCCTCACTTGCTTGTCGCGGGTTCAACAGGCTCGGGTAAATCTGTTGGTGTGAATACCATGATTTTAAGTTTGCTTTTCCGTGTGACACCGGATGAAGTGAAATTTATTATGATTGACCCGAAAGTGGTTGAACTTTCTATTTATAACGATATTCCACACTTGCTTACTCCTGTGGTGACGGATATGAAAAAAGCGGCGAATGCATTGCGTTGGTGCGTAGATGAAATGGAACGTCGTTATCAATTATTGTCAGCCTTACGTGTGCGTAACATTGAAGGGTATAACGAAAAAATTGAAGAATATGAAAAACTCAATATGCCAATTCCAAATCCAATTTGGAAACCGGGTGATACAATGGATAAGATGCCGCCTCCATTAGAAAAATTGAGTTATATTGTTGTGATCGTTGATGAGTTTGCTGACTTAATGATGGTTGCAGGCAAACAAATTGAAGAGTTAATTGCTCGCTTAGCACAAAAAGCTCGTGCGATTGGTATCCACTTGATTTTAGCAACACAACGCCCTTCAGTAGATGTAATTACAGGATTAATTAAAGCTAATATCCCAAGCCGTATTGCCTTTACTGTGGCAAGCAAAATTGACTCTAGAACGATTCTGGATCAGGGCGGTGCAGAAGCCTTATTGGGCCGTGGTGATATGTTATATTCAGGACAAGGCTCTTCAGATCTTGTTCGTGTACATGGTGCCTTTATGAGTGATGATGAGGTGGCGCGTGTAGCAGATGATTGGCGTGCACGCGGTAAACCAAATTATATTGATGGCATTTTAGACGGCGCGGATGATGAAGATTCTGGTGAAAAACCAACGGCAAGCAGTGGCGATCTCGATGCATTATTTGATGAAGTCGTTGAGTTTGTATTAAGCACAGGCAATACCTCGACTTCTTATGTTCAACGTAAATTTAGTGTTGGGTTTAACCGAGCTGCTCGAATTATGGATCAGCTCGAAGAACAAGGTATTTTAGGCCCAATGAAAAATGGAAAACGAGAAATTTTAGCTCGACGTTCCGAATATTAATTCTCTTAAGTTTCACTTTACAAAAAGGAAAGTAGAATGAAAAAAACATTATTAAAAATGACCGCACTTACTGCGCTATTAAGTGTGAGTAATTTTGCTTTTGCCGATGCTGCTGATGAGCTGCAAAATCGCTTAAATCAAGTGACAGTATTGAGCGCTGATTTCTCTCAAACCGTGACCTCTGTTGGCGGTAAAAACGTCCAACAAGGAAGTGGAAAACTTCAAATTAAACGTCCAAATCTTTTCCGTATGGATACCAAATCACCACAAGAAACACAAATTATTGCAGATGGTAAAACCCTTTGGTATTACGATCCATTCGTGCAACAAGTGACTGCTCAATGGGTGAAGGATGCGGTAAATAATACCCCTTTCGTCCTTTTAACCAGTAACGATAAAAGCCACTGGAATCAGTATTCAGTGACGCAGAATGCGGATACCTTTGTGTTAAAACCGAAGGCGAAAAATAGCAATATTAAACAATTTGATATTCGTGTAGATACAAATGGTGTGTTAAAAAATTTCAGCACCACAGAAAAAGATGGTCAAACCAATCTTTATGTGTTGCGTAACATTACAAATCAAACACTAGCTGATAGCTTATTCCAATTTAGCGTACCGAAAGGCGTGGAATTGGATGACCAACGTAAAGGTAAAAAATAATCCATAAGGTGTGAATGATAATCTTCACACCTTTTGCTTATTAAGGAAAGAATATGTCCAATCTTAATTTTGATTTTGCTGAAAATGACTTTCGCCCTTTAGCAGCCCGTATGCGTCCAACAAATTTGGAACAATATTATGGGCAAACACATTTAATTGGGGAAGGAAAGCCGCTTCGTAAAGCAATTCAAGCAGGGCATATTCATTCGATGATTCTGTGGGGACCGCCGGGTACAGGTAAAACAACACTGGCGGAAATTATTGCTCATCGTATTAATGCAGAAGTTGAACGAATTTCAGCGGTGACAAGCGGCGTGAAAGAAATTCGAGAATCAATTGACCGAGCGAAACAAAATCGACTTGCAGATCGCCAAACGATTTTATTTGTGGATGAAGTGCATCGCTTTAATAAAAGCCAACAAGATGCGTTTTTACCCCATATTGAAGATGGGACGATTATTTTTATTGGCGCCACAACGGAAAATCCTTCCTTTGAACTAAATAATGCATTGCTTTCTCGTGCGAGAGTCTACCTACTTAAGTCATTGACAGTGGCTGAAATCGAACAAGTTCTGCAACAAGCCATTTCTGATCCTGAGCGAGGATTAGGTAAAGAGCGTTTAGTTTTAGAAGAGAATTTGCTACAGGTTTTAGCTGAATATGTGAATGGTGATGCTCGCCTGGCTTTAAATTGTCTTGAACTGATGGTAGATATGGCTTCTGACACAGAAAACGGTAAGAAATTAGACCGCACTTTGTTGAAAGAAGTATTAGGTGAACGACAAGCGCGTTTTGATAAACAAGGCGATCGTTTTTATGATTTGATTTCTGCTTTACATAAATCAATTCGAGGTTCAGCAGCAGATGCAGCACTTTATTGGTATGCACGAATTATCACAGCTGGTGGAGATCCCCTTTATGTAGCACGACGTTTATTAGCGATTGCCTCAGAAGATGTGGGTAATGCTGATCCAAGAGCAATGCAAGTTGCACTAGCGGCTTGGGATTGTTTTACGAGAGTGGGCGCTTATGAAGGAGAGCGAGCTATTGCGCAAGCCATTATTTATTTGGCTGTAGCACCGAAGAGTAATGCGGTTTACAACGCATTTAATGCGGCAAAACAACATGTAAAAGAGTTTCCTGATTTTGATGTACCGCCTCATTTACGTAATGCGCCAACGGCTTTAATGAAAGAATTGGGCTATGGCGCTGAATATCGTTATGCACATGATGAACCTAATGCTTATGCCGCTGGAGAAAATTACTTCCCACCAGAACTGAAAGATACTCAATATTATTTCCCAACTAACCGTGGTATGGAAATTCAAATTAAAGAAAAGCTTGAGCGTTTACAAGAGCAAGATAAAAACGCATCAAAAAAACGCTATAAATAATTTTTCTAGTATGGTAGATATAAAAAAGTGTGGCTAAATTGATCTGCACCCCAAAAGTTGGACTCAACAAACCAACAATTGAGGTGCAGATTTTTTTATGGGTAAACACTACGCAATCGAATTTAAATTACAGGCTCTTCAACCTATTTTGAATGGGAAAATGAGTATTAGAGAAGCCGCGCGTTTTTACAATATTCCTTCCAACGCCCTAGTCAGGACATGGTTGAAACGGTTTGAAAAAAGTGGCATAAAAGGACTGATTCCCCGTAAACCATCAGGACGACCGCCAATGAAACCCAAATATGCAAAAATGCCACCGCCACCCAAAACTGAAGAAGACCGTTTACGCCTGAGAATTTTACAGCTTGAAGCGGAGGTGGCCTACCTAAAGGAGTTGAGAAGGCTCAGACTTCAGGACGAAGCCGAGCAACGGAAATTATCCAAAGGTTAAGAACACGCTATCCGTTAAAATGGCTTTTAGGCTTTGCACAGTTAGCGCGTAGTACGTTTTTTGCTAAACTTCAGATTAAACTGGATAAGGATGAGCCGCTTAAAAAGGCCATTAAACGCATCAAAGCCAATCATCCTGATTATGGCTACCGACGTGTTCATGCCTGTTTACCAGGCGTGAATCATAAAAAAGTTCAACGTTTAATGCAGACACTTGGGCTTCAAGTGCGGTCAAGAAAAAGCAAGAAATTTACGACTTATCGAGGCACGATAGGGGTGATTGCACCGAATCATCTTGAACGCGATTTTAGTGCAACGGCCCCGAAACAAAAATGGGTGACCGATATCACCGAGTTTAAGGCGAAAGATGGGAGTAAAGTCTATTTATCTCCAATTTTAGACTTATTTAACAATGAGATAGTCTCATATAATCTCAGCTATTCCCCAAACTGGGCGCAAGTAGAGGACATGTTAATGCAAGCCGTCAAAGGATTAAATAAAGCTTGTGGTGTCATTTTACATTCAGACCAAGGTTGGCAATATCAAATGGTAGCTTATCGTCGAATCTTGGCTGAATATGGCATTATTCAAAGTATGTCGAGAAAAGGGAATTGCTTAGATAATGCCGCAATGGAAAGTTTCTTTGGGCGATTAAAAACGGAATGTTTTTATGGTCGGGAATTTAACAGTAGAGAAGAGATAGTTGATGCTGTCAGGGATTATTTGGATTACTATAATCATCGACGGATTCAACTAAAATTAAAAGGACTGAGTCCGATACAATACCGAAAACAGTCCTTTAAATAACAGTCTAACTTTTTGGGGTCAGATTAAATTTGGCCGCACTTTTTGTTATCACTTAAAAACGCATTATTTTGCTGCTTTTAACTCTTGGTAATACTGTTCGTAATATTGAATCGCATCACCTACATCATCTTGCCAGTGGCTTTTTTGAAGAATTTCAGCTGTTGGATAAATTGATGGATCTTCAGTGATTTCTTTTGGAAGCACTTTTTTCGCTTCAAGGTTAGCCGTAGGGTAACCGATCGCTAAAGTCAATTTTTCCGCCGCTTTTGCACCTAGCAAGTAGTTAATTAACTTGTGTGCACCATCTGGGTTTTTAGAAGTTTTAGGAATCGCTAAAGTATCAACCCAAAGAACAGGACCTTCTTTTGGGAACACCATATTTAATGGAGCTTGTTCTTTTTTCGCGATACGCACAGAACCATTCCATAACTGACCTAATTCTACTTCACCAGAGATGAATGAGTTTGCAGGGTTATCAGAATTGAAAGAAAGTACGTTTGGACGTAATTTCAATAACTCTTCATAAGCTTGCTTGATAATTGCAGGATCTTTGGTGTTTGGATCTTGACCAATTTTTAATAACGCAATATTGAATACTTCACGCGCATCATCTAATAATTGGATTTTGTTTGCATATTCTGGTTTCCAGAAATCGCCCCAAGAAGTGAAGTCAGAACCTTTATAGGTATTGGTATTAAATGCAATACCTGGTGCACCTAACAACTGAGGAAGTGAGTATTTATTGCCTTTGTCATAAGGTTTGTTGAGCCAATCAGGGTCTAATTCTTTGATAACAGGTAATTTACTGTGATCTAATTCTTGTAGCATGCCTTCGCGTGCCATTTTAGATACGAAGTAGTTAGATGGTGCAATAACATCATAACCGCCTGCATCACCTTGGGTTTTCATTTTGGCATACATCGTCTCATTAGATTCAAGACTTGCTACAATAACTTTGATACCAGTTTCTTTTGTGAAGTCATCTAAAAGACCATCTGGTACGTATTCAGTCCAAGTATATAAGTACACGGTATCATTTGCTGGAGCCTGTGCTTTTGTTGCATCAGACTTGGCTTCTTTATCGTTACAAGCAGTTAATGTAGCGGCAACTAAACCGGCAGTAAGCAAACCTGCAAATTTTTTCATTTTTCTTTGTTCTCCGTAAAAGAGGGGGGGTAAAAAACCACCTGCATTAATGCAGGTATAAAAATACGCCTTGATTGTGCGTCAAGGCGTATTTTATTTGATCTTAAAAGATTTGTGAAACCTTTTTATATCAATGTTTAATGATTATTTTTGCGTGTAACTAATTGACTTAAAATTACTAATCCTAATGAAAGCACGATCATAATCGTTGCTAACGCATTTACTTCCGGTGTTACCCCTGTTTTTACAAGTGAGAAGATACGCAATGGTAGGATTTCATAGCTTACACCACTTACGAAAGAAGATACGACAACATCATCTAATGAAATAGTAAAGCTTAATAACCAACCAGATACCACTGCAGGTAAAGCGAGTGGTAGGATAATTTTACGCAAAATGGTGACTTCGCTCGCACCTAAATCTTTTGCTGCTTCAAGCATTCTTGCATCAAAGCCATTTAAGCGAGAGAAAATTGTCACGGTAACATAAGGTAAACAGAATGTTACGTGAGCTAATAGTAATGACCAGAAACCTAACGAAATCCCTACAACCATGAATAAGGCAAGTAGAGAAACCGCCATTACGATATCTGGTGACATCATGACGATAAATAACATACCGCTTACGGCTTGTTTACCGCGGAAACGATAGCGGTAAAGTGCGATAGCAGTTAAACCACCCACAATAGTCGCTAACGTTGCAGCGAAGAAAGCGATAGTGACAGAGTGGAACGCGGCTTGGATTAAGGTATCGTTATTAAATAAACGCTCATACCAGTTCCAACTAAAACCTTTCCAACTTAAACCATAACGGTCTTCATTGAAGGAGTTAGTCACCAAAATAATAATTGGGATATACAAATAAGCGTATACCACAAACATAAAAATATTACGCAGTAAACGACTCATTATTCTAACTCCACTTTCTTATTCAACAATTTATTTGCACGATAGTAAACGAAAATCAACAATGCCATTAAAATGGTTAAACCGATGCTGATTGCCGAACCGAATGGCCAGTTACGGGAAATTAAGAATTCGCTCTTAATCACGTTACCAACTAATAATACTTTCGCACCACCAAGTAAGTCTGCTACATAGAACATCCCCATTGCTGGTAGTAGTACTAATAAACAACCTGCAACAATACCCGGCATGGTTAATGGCAAAATAACGCGGAAGAAACGTTGAACAGCATTAGCACCTAAGTCTCTTGCCGCTTCTAATAAACGTCCGTCTAATTTTTCAATAGCAGAGTAGAGCGGTAGAATCATAAATGGTAAAAGGAGATACACTAAACCAATGATTACAGCTACTTCGGTATTTAAAATACGAATAGGCTCACTCAAAATGCCCATATCCATTAGCATGGTATTTAACACACCTTTCACACCAAGGAATACTTTCATCCCATAGATACGAATAAGTGAGTTTGTCCAGAATGGTAATACCACGAGGAACAACAAAAATGGACGATATTTTGGATTAATTTTGCTGACCATAAAGGCAAATGGATAGCCAATGAGTAAGCAAATAATCGTCGCGATGCCAGACATATACAATGAGTTCCACACTACCTGCGCATAAAGTGGATTAAACAGGTTAGTGTAGTTATCTAAAGTAAATGGCAAAGCATAAAAGTCACTACCATCTCGGGTTAAAAAACTTACGGTTAAAACCAATAAGTTTGGAATTAGCACAAAGAAGATTAACCAACTGAAGATAATTGCAACAGTAATTTTCTGGAATTTATTATTGATTATCTTCATCGTTGAGTACAACCTCCCAACCTTCGTGCCATGTAATACCTACACGTTGACCAACGCTGTGATCCATATGCGGGTCATCTTCGTTAAAGAATTCGCTCACTAATACGCGTTTACCGTTGTGATCAAATTCGACTGTAGACTCAAGTGTCATTCCTTTATAGGTACGATCCACAATGCGACCAATAATTGCATTTGAGTGCTCATTTTCATCAAGCTCTTCAATCACAATATCTTCCGGGCGTAATAATACTTGTAGTTTTTGACCTTTTTCAGCAGAGATACTCGTGTGAATATCACATACGCGACCTTCTACGTTAGCAAGTAGTTCATCGTCAGATTTACGCTCAATCACAGTGGCATCAAATACGTTAATTTCACCGATGAAGCGAGCCACGAATAGGTTAGCTGGATCCTCATAAATTTCACGAGGTGAACCATCTTGTGCAATTTTACCTTTACGTAATAAAACGATACGATCAGACATGGTGATCGCTTCTTCTTGATCGTGAGTAACGAAAATAAAGGTAATGCCAAGTTGACGCTGTAATTGTTTAAGTTCGTTTTGCATTTGTTTACGTAACTTATAATCCAGCGCAGATAAAGATTCATCAAGTAGCAACACTTTTGGCTTATTCACAACAGCGCGAGCAATCGCGATACGTTGTTGCTGACCACCAGAAAGTTGAGCTGGTTTACGATCGGCCATTTCTTCTAATTGCACCATACGCAATGCATCCAGAACGCGAGATTTAATTTCGCTTTCTGCCACTTTTTGCATACGTAAACCAAAAGCCACGTTATCAAAAATAGTCATATGCGGGAATAACGCATAACTCTGGAATACGGTGTTAATGTGGCGTTTTTCTGCCGGAACATTAGTAATATCTTCACCGTCCAAAATAATATGACCTTCATCTAACTCTTCTAAACCCGCTAATAAACGCAATACTGTAGTTTTACCACAGCCGGATGGGCCAAGAATTGTGACGAATTCACCGTTATTAATGGTTAGATTAAAATCATTAATAATTGTATTAGAACCATAGGATTTTTTGATTGAACGAAGCTCAATAATAGGCTTTTGAACCAGATTTTCCACTAGCTTTGGTTTTCTCCCTAATTTCACCAATTTAATCGGTACTGAGTAGAAATGAACCTGCAAAAATGATGCAGGGGCGACATAAAATTGAATCGATATGATATAGCGAATTGTTAATGATGAAAAGGATTTAATCGAGTTTTTAGGAAAAATTTATCTAAAATTTGACCGCACTTTTTTCAGAAAATTTTATAACTCTCCACTTTCTTGTTATATATCAAGAACTGTAACGAATTTTGGGATTAGACTAACGCGGATATAAAGGAGAATCTTAAAATGGAAGAACATTATAATGAATTATTACAGCGATTTTTAACTTATGTCGCATTTGATACGCAATCTAAATCGTCTGCAAAACATTCGCCAAGTTCAGCAGGGCAAATGAAGTTAGCTTTGCACTTACAGAAAGAATTGATTGAACTTGGTTTACAAGCTGTCAATGTGACTAAGCATGCCGTTGTCACGGCTTATTTACCCTCAAATCATCCTGATTTAACACACACAATTGGTTTTATTTCCCACCTTGATACCTCACCACAATGCAGCGGTAAAAATGTTCAACCTGAAGTGATTGAAAATTATCGGGGAGGAGATATTGCGTTAGGTTTAGGAGAGGAGTTTATTAGTCCTGTGTATTATCCATTTTTACATCAGCTTATTGGCAAAACCTTGATTGTGACAGATGGAACTACTTTACTTGGTGCGGATAATAAAGCCGGAATCGCAGAAATTATGACCGCACTTTCTGTATTACAACAGAAAAATATCCCGCATTGTAATATTCGAGTGGCATTTACGCCTGACGAAGAAATTGGTTTAGGAATGCATTATTTCCCATTGGATGATTTTCCTTGTGATTGGGCATATACCATTGATGGTGGGGAAGTGGGCGAGTTAGAGTATGAGAACTTTAATGCCGCAACCGCAAAAATTACCTTTAAAGGTCGGAGCATTCATCCTGGTTATGCTAAAAACAAATTAGTGAATGCGCTTACGTTAGCTTGTGAATTTCAACAAGGTTTTCCAAAAGATGATGTCCCTGAAAAAACATCGGGTAAAGAGGGTTTTTTCCATTTAGATGATTTTAAAGGGGATATTGAGAAAGTTGAGCTACATTATCTCATTCGAGATTTTGACCAAGCTAATTTTGAACAACGTAAAGCGTTTATTTATCAACTCGTAGAAAAATTTAATAGAGAGAAAAGTCTAAAAGATCCCGTAGTATGTGTTATTGAAGACAGTTACAAAAATATGTATGACACAGTCAAAAATGTCCCACAGGCGATTAAGTTAGCTGATGCTGCAATGAAAGCTTGTGGTATTACGCCAAATCATAAACCAATACGTGGTGGAACGGATGGGGCATTTTTAGCAGAAAAAGGATTAGCTTGTCCAAATATCTTTACCGGTGGCTATAATTTCCATAGTAAACATGAATTAGTGACACTTGAAGGGATGGAAAAAGCTGTCGAAGTGGTTATAAAAATAGCAAACTGTAAAGATTTGTAAATTATTGTAAAGAAGAAGCTTGCATTTGTCAGAATATGTCAATATAATCGTTAGCGTTTTATCGAGATTCCTTTGATAAAGCTAAACTTTAGAGATTTTATTCATAAATTCCTTTTTGGTGCTCCTAAGAAATTAGGAGCTTTTTTTACCCTAAATTCAGATCTTTACTTTAAAAACGGATTGCTTCGTTTTTCTTGTCCAATAGTTGTATAAGGGCCATGTCCTGCAATAATTACCATATCATCATTTAATGTAAATAATTTATTCTTGATTGATGAGATCAATGTATAAAAATCTCCACGAGGGAAGTCTGTACGACCAATACTGTTTTGGAAAAGGACATCGCCAGTAAAAGCAATATTTTTTTCATGTTCAATAAAACCAATGTGGCCAGGTGTATGACCAGGAAGATGAAGAATTTCAAAGGTAAATGTACCAATTTGAATTTTTTCACCTTCTTGATTAAACCAGCGATCAGGTGTAAATGCAGAAATATAAGGTAAACTAAACTGCTGAGCTTGTTGTGGTAGACTTTCAAACAGAAAGCGATCTTCTTCCTGTGAGCCCCATATTTCAATATTAAAATGATCACGAATCGCTTCAGCAGCCCCTACATGATCAAGATGTCCATGCGTTAATAAGACTGCTTTTAGGTTTAATTCTAATTCCTCAATACGTTGAATAAGTTTTTCCGCATTGCCACCAGGATCGATAATCGCTGCATTTTTTTCATCATCCCAAATAAGAGAGCAATTTTGCTGAAAGGCTGTAACAGGAATAATTTCAATATTCATCTTTTTTCCTTATTGTTGATAACAAAAAACCGCACTAAAGTGCGGTCTAAAATTAAACTGTTTTTCATGCACCACGCCATGTTCTTACAGGGCCAGTATCCACGTGAATAAAATTACTATACGGATAATATCCTACACCACCGCTATCAAGATTTTCAGCCGCTTGGCGTAACCTTGCTAAAGGTACACCTGGGATTTTAAAATCAATCGCTTGGCCTTTAATATGATAGCTGTTGCTTGCTACGTCCCGACTTTGTCTACGGCGCATGGCATTTGTCTCAGCACTACGATAGCCACAAATTACATCAATCTGTGCAGTGCGTAAACCTAAATTACTTTGTAAATGATAAAACTTCATAAAGAGATTCGGATCCATTCGGCGTACTTGGTCTGTACGGCGATCTCTCATGAAGTAATCAAGTTTACCAAGTAGTGAACGATTAAATCCGGTCGTTGCAGAGAACTCACCGCTTAATCGTTCATTGGTGTTGACATTATAGAAACTGAGAATGCGAGGTTTAGGGGTAGAGACCATCGCTAACACCGTACTCGGCATCATACTTGCGCCTAAAACGATGCCGCCTAATGAAAGCCATTTACGACGATTTTTGTCAATATTACCCATTTTATAGTCTCTTTTACTACCTATCTTTCATTCTAGACAATTTTTGTATTAAAAAGTTCTAGTGTAAACCATTTTTAAAGGTATTTTTTTACAACCGCCCAATCAATACCGCTAAAACTTGCTGCATCATCGTATTTATAAATATCTGGTAAAACTTGTGTTTGACCGTTTTCCACCCATGCAGTTACATAATATAAGAATACGGGGTCATTTGTACGAATGTTAGCAGACGTTGTTTTCTTACTTTCTAAAACACCGCGTTTTTTATCTTCTGACCAGCCGGCTTCTTGTAACAGAATAGAGGCAAGTTGATCAGATTTTTCTACACGCACACAACCTGAGCTTAATGCACGCTCTTTTTTGCTGAATAAGCTATGATTTGGTGTATCGTGAAGATAAATTGCATCAGAGCTTGGCATATTAAATTTATAGTTACCTAATGCACTGTCACCAGCTGCTTGACGGATACGATACGGGAATTTATCACCAATACTACTCCAATTAATTGAGTAAGGATCAATGGTGTTACCTTTGCTATCTAAAATAGAGTAGTTGTGTGCTGCTGCATAGCCAGGGTCACGTTTTAATTTCGGTAAAATGTCTTCATTAATTAAGCGTGTAGGGGCATTCCAAGGCGGATTAACAACCACATTGCTCAAACGGCTGTACATTACTGGTGTGCGACGTTCATTTTTCCCTACAATAACGCGTGATTCTAAAATTGCTTTACCATCACGATAATATTTCAATTGATAGCTTGGAATATTAACAAAGATTCCATTTTCAAAATCTGGAATAACACGTAAACGTTGTGCATTAAGGGCAAGTTTTTTACCCATTGCAGAAATACCTGAAGCTGAAATCATTGATGGGAGTGCTTGTACGGTTTCACGGTATAAACGATTATGGTTAGATAATCCGTTTACAAAACCAGAAATAGCATCGTTTTTAACCGCACTTTGCCATTGGTCAATAATTTCTTGATTTGGTAATTCTGGTTTGTAAGCATTCGTTGCATATAACCAACGTTGTGCTTGTTGATTTACGTTTTTGCTGTAATACAAGTAATCAAGGAAAGCATCACTTAACAACACATCGTAGGTAAGGCCGCCAGTCTTTTCAGCGTTATGTAAATTGATTAATGATTGCGCCGAACGTTTAGAAATACCAGACGCTACCATTGCTGCATATTCGCGTAGGAATTGTTTTTCTGCAGCCTTGTCTTTCCACATCAACTCATATTTATTATCAGCATATAATTTTGCCAAAATTGGTTTGAACTGTAGATTCTGTTCGCCAATTTCATGCGTTAATGACATCTCTAGCATAGTTTGCTTTTCAGCTGCTAGGCGAGCTTGGTCTTCTTTGATTTCCGCTTCAAGTGTTGCACGCTCTTCAGGGCTTAATTTCGACATATCAACGCCTTTATTTTCGGCTTGTTGAGGTTGCCCAACTGTTTTTGCCCAGTCTGCTAACGCACAACCTGACGTCATCATTGATAATGATAAGACTAATGCGCTTAATTTCATTGTTCCTTTTAACATTGCTGTACCTTTAAAAATATTCATAAAAAATAACCGCACTTGAGTTTTTTCATCTGCTAAAGTGCGGTCCAAATAATCGTTATTTTGTTGCTTTTGCCGCTTCTTGTTTTATTTCAGCATCCACTTTTTGTTGATTCGTGTTAAGTTTAACTAAATCAGCTGCCATTTTTTCCGCTTCTTTTAAGAAGAAATCAGGTGCTTCATAGTCTTTTGGCAAATCATCAATGTCTTTTAATGCTTTTTTACCTTCACGTTTAAAACGGTCATTGAGATCTTTTAAACGTCTCGCATCATCTTTATCATTTTCCGCTTTACGCTCTTGGAAATTCAATGATAAGAATTTACGCTCACGGCGTTCATCACGGATCTTAAGATCTTCATTTAAAGCAATAAATTCAGGATCTTTTGCAATACGCTCTAGATGTTTTTCATTTAATGCTTCAACATCTTTACGCGCTTTATTGTTTTCAGAATAAGTCGCCGGCGGAATTTTATCCCAAGGCAATGCGTTATCTTCTTTTTCTTCACCAATTTCTTTAGCATCAATAATTTCAGGGAAATTGATATCTGCTGCTACACCTTTTAATTGGGTTGAACCACCATTAATTCGATAGAATTTTTGGATAGTATATTGCAACACACCAAGTGGTGTTTGGTCTAAATCATAAACAAAGTTTAATGAACGACTTTGTTGTACCGTACCTTTACCAAAGGTATTTTGCCCAATAATGATACCGCGATTGTAATCTTGCATTGCGGCAGCAAAAATTTCAGAAGCAGACGCACTGAAACGATTAATCATCACCAATAATGGACCTTTATATTGCTGGGCATTGTCGTCATCTTCGTGTACACGAATACGCTGATATGCATCACGAACCTGTACCACCGGACCATCTGTAATAAATAAACCACTTAATGCTACGGCTTCTGTTAATGCACCACCGCCATTTTCACGAAGATCCACAATTAAAGCGACAATTTTTTTCTTCTCAGCATCTACTAATAATTTTTTCACATCATCAGTTAAGCCAATATAGAAACTTGGGATTTTAATGACACCAACTGTTTCACCCTCTACTTTAGAAACAGTGAGTTTTGCTGCTTGATCTTCAATACGGACTTTATCGCGAACTAAGGTTACAATACGGCTTTTCCCACCTTTTGCAGGTTCAATTTCAAGACGAACTTTAGTCCCTTTTTTACCTTTGATTTTGTCAACGATATCTTCTAAACGCCAACCGATAATATCTTCGATTTCGCCTTTTTCTTGGCCTACACCAATGATTTTATCGCCCGCTTGTAATTTTTTACTGCGCTCAGCCGGCGCACCTGGCACTAAAGATTTGATGCTAGTTTCGTCATCTTCAGATTGTAATGTTGCGCCAATCCCTTCTAAAGAAAGATTCATACTTTCATTAAAGCTTTTTGCCGTACGTGGTGCAAGGTAGCTTGTATGTGGGTCGATTTCTCGAGCAAAGGCATTAATATAAATCTGAACAATGTCATCCGCTTTAGTTTGAGTTAATCGACGAATCGCCAAATTGTAACGTTTAGTCAGTTTTTCCTTAATTTCAGGCCATTTTTTATCTTTTAACTTCAGACTGATTACATCATTTTTAACACGTTGTTCCCAAAGCTTGTTTACTTCTTCTTCGCTTGTAGGAAAAGGTGCTTTTTCACGGTCGATCTCAATTTGATCATTACCTTTTAAATCAGGTTCTTGATCTAATAAAGATAATGCATAAGCATAACGTTCATAGCGACGTTTCATCATCAGATCGTAAATCGCAAATGCAGCTGAAAGATCGCCCTCATTAAGTTGATCATCTAATTTAGAACCATATTTAGCACGTAAATCATCAATATCTGATTTTAAAAAGGTGTTATGGCTGTAATCTAAGCTTTTAATATAACGATCAAAAATCTTTTCGGAAAAGGCGTCATCAAGCTGGAATTTACGATAATGTGATTGGGTTAAACGTGTTGTTGCACGCTTCGTTGCCAACTGATTTGCATCAGTTGCCGAAGGAATCGTAATATCACTTTGCTTTAATTTCGGCTGCACAGCAAATGTGTCAGACGAATGAAGAAATAACGCACCTAAAATTGCTGTAGCAATAAGACTTTTGGTTGTATGTAATTTCATTTAACCTTTCCCGATAAGAAATAAATTATTAGGCAAATAAACGATCTGCGGTGACTGTCATCACTAAACCATTTTCAAGTTCTACGCGTGCGCCTTCTTTTTCCACATTTAATACTGTCGCATTTTTCGCTTGTTCAGCCACTTTTACTTTCACTTTGCTACCTGCAGAAAGAGTTGTGAAATCAACCGCACTTAGTTTCACTTGTGGTGCTTTTGGTTTGCGAGTTGCTTGATTGGAATTTGGTTTACGAGCAGGTCGTTTTTGTTGTGCTTTTTTCGCTGCTAATTCTGCTTTGCGTTTTTCTGCAAATTTAGCTTTTGCTTCTGCTAATTGTTGAGCCGCATGAGAAACGTGTTCTGCGTCTAATACACCAGCAGGGTTGCCGTATAAATCCACACGCTCAGCACCTTCACGGCAACCGTGTAAATAGCGCCAGTTAGAGGTGTATTGACGTAAAGCCTGACGTAATTGAGTTTTGCTAACACGTTCATCATCTTTTAATGCTTCAGCAAGATCTTGGAAAAGACCAATTTTTAATGGTTTTGCCTCACCTTCTGCAATAAAGCAAAGCGGGAATTTTTCCACAAGATATGCAATAATCGCTTTTGTATCAGTTAATTTTTGAATGCCTTCAGCATTATTTTCAGCTTGGGCTTCAACTTGAGAATCTGTCATTTTTGCGTTTTCCTAGGATAAAAAATAAAAACTTACACAGTTTACCGCACTTTTATAAGGATTGACAATGGTTAGGCCGAATAATTCCGTTTCTAGCTCAGATGTATAACTTCACAAATTCCCTCAATTAAGGCTAAAATAGTCCACTTTTTAAATTTTTGATGAGACAATGATAAAAACACCTGATTTTACTCATGCCACTTATAAACTAGTGCGTTGCATTGGATGCAACGCAACGGTGTCTGTTTGTCGTCCGCAGGCGGGGGAGTATGCACAATGTCCGCGTTGCCATCACAAATTACAATCAGGTAATCGTTGGTCACTTAAGCGTTGCTCATTAATCGCCCTTTCTATCTTAATTTTAATGCCATTTTCTTTGGGCTATCCTTTATTGAGCTTAGATTTACTAGGTACTAAAATTGATGCTTCTGTTTGGAAAGGTATTTGGAAAATGGCAGTAGAGGGATATTCCTATACTGCATTTATGATTTTTATCTGTGCAATTTTAATGCCTGTCTCTTTTGCGATTTTAGTCATTATGTTGCAGCTTTCTAAATTGCTCAAAATTAAGCCGCGTAATGTCTTATTATTTGTGGGTTATATTAAACCTTGGGTCATGTTTGACGTATATTTAGTTGCACTCGCTGTTACCATGTTTAAAGTACGCGAATATGCCACATTAGAAGTGGATGTGTATTTAATTGCTTTTATTTTTACCGCACTTTTAACCACATTATTATTCATTAAAATTAATTTAGATGACTTATGGCATGATTTTTATCCCGATCAGAAACCGGTTACCAAAAGTGATAAACCGTTAGAACTTTGTACAGCCTGCGATTATACTTTTTTAAAAGAAGATCAAGAATATGATCACCGTCATCGAGCAATTTGCCCACGTTGTGCATCGCTTATTGAAACACCAGATAGTGTAAAATTACAACGCGTTTGGGCGACATTAGTGGCGGGTATTATCATGCTTTTTCCCGCAAACTTACTCCCAATATCCGGTGTTTATTTAACAGGAAATTTGTCACAAGATACCTTGATGTCGGGCGTGATGTCATTTATAAGCATGGGCAGCTATTTTGTTGCTTTCGTGGTATTCTTCGCCAGTATTTTTGTGCCAGTAAGTAAAATCCTCATTATGTTATATTTACTGGCTAGTGTGCATTTTAAATGGCGACATTCAATTAAATGGCAAATACGGTTATTGCATATCGTTCACTTTGTAGGACGTTGGTCAATGCTGGATCTTTTTGTGTTAGCTTTGATGATGTCTCTAGTAACACGCGGACAGATTATTAATTTTACTGTAGGCCCTGCCGCATTTTATTTTGGTGCAGCAGTGTTTTTAACTATGATTTCAACTTCTCAGTTTGATAGTCGATTAATTTGGAAAATTTATGACAGAAAATAATAAACCCGAATCTCAATCTATTGATGAGCAATATAACAATGTAGAAGCGTTATTACGTAAGAATAAACGCATCTCACCGTTTTGGTTGTTACCTTTTATTGCATTATGTATTGGTGCTATTTTATTTTTCCAAATTGTACAAGAACGAGGAAAGACTATTACGATCACGTTCTCTAATGGGGCTGGGCTCGTTGCAGATAAAACCCCTATTCGCTATCAAGGTTTGCAAATTGGTGTCGTGAAGAAGGTGAACTTTACCGACAATATGCAAAAAGTGAAAGTTGAGGCAAATATTTATTCTGAAGCGACAGAGGTGTTAAAAGAAAATACCAAGTTCTGGCTTGTTCAACCAAGTGTGTCTCTTGCAGGGATTTCAGGTTTAGACTCCTTGGTTTCAGGAAATTACATTACGCTCCAACCAAGTGATGGTGATTCAGAAGATGAATTTATTGCGGAAGAGCAAGGTCCTATTGCACAAGTCAATCCGGGGGATTTATTAATTCATTTAATTTCTGATGATTTAGGTTCAATTTCGATTGGTGCTTCTGTGTATTTCAAAAAAATGCCAGTCGGGAAAATTTATGATTATCGATTCAATAAAGACAATAAAGTTGAAATTGATGTGGTAATTGATAAAGCTTTTGCACGTTTTGTGAAGAAAGATTCACGTTTCTGGAATATTAGCGGTATTAACGCCAATATTAATTCATCGGGTATGAATGTAGCGGTGGAGAGTTTAAATGCTGTGGTGCAAGGTGCCGTATCATTTGACTCGCCATTAGATAGTCCTCAAGCAGTGACGAACAGCAACTATATCCTTTATTCTAATCTACAAGCGGCTAAACGTGGGATAGAAGTTGAGGTAACACTGCCTGTTTCAGCCGGTTTACAAGCAGGACAAACTTCAGTCTATTATGGTGATGAGCAAGTTGGTTTGCTTTCCTCTTTAAGAACGGTTGAAAACAATGAAGATATTTTACAAGGGACATTATTAATTGAGCCAAGTCAGGCTAATCTCTTAAAAACTAATACACATATTGTATTGAAAAATCGTAAGTTAGACTTAGGCGATATTGCTAATCCTCAGAAATTCTTCCGTGGTGATTATTTCGAAATTATTCCAGGAAGTGGAGAAAGCAAAACGCAATTCGAAGTCATTCGAGAAAATGAGTTATTACTCAAGGCACCAAATACGTTGATTTTAACCTTAACAGCGCCAGAGACTTATGGGATTGCAGAAGGGCAATCCGTGTTTTATAACAATATTGCTATTGGTCAAATTGTGAAGCAGCACTTAAATGTTGATGGGGTAAAATTTGAACTGGCGATTGCGTCAGAGTATCGCAATCTTATTCATGAAAATACGCAATTTGTGGCTGCCTCTAATTTTGATGTAAGTTTTGGTATCGACGGATTGCGTTTTGAATCAGCAACACCATCAAAATGGCTACAAGGAGGGGTGAGAGTATTACCCAAAAAAGGAAGTGGCGCCCCACATTCAAGCTATCCACTTTATAAGGATATTAGCAGTGCAGAAACAGGTGTTACAGGCAACTTAGTGAATCCAAGTATTGTGCTACATTCCACTAATTTACCAAGTATTAGTAAAGGTTCTGTGGTGCTTTATCGTCAGTTTGAAGTAGGTAAAATTATTAATGTAAGACCGAAAGCCAATAATTTTGATATTGATGTCTATATTTATCCGGCTTATCAAGATCTTCTGACAGATAAAAGTGTATTCTGGGTAGAAAGTGCGGCGCAGATTGATATTACGCCGAAGGGCATTAGTATTCAGGCTTCTCCAGTTGCTCGTTCATTAAAAGGGGCGATTAGTTTTGATAATACAGGATCAGGCAAAAATAAAACGCTTTATCCAAGTGAACTGCGAGCTAAATCAGCAGGACAAGTGATTACGTTAATAACAGATGATGCAACGGCTTTAAGTAAAGGAATGAGCTTGCGTTATCTTGGTATGAATGTAGGTGAAGTTGAGCAGATTGCTCTTGATCAAAAGACAAACCGTATTACAGCGAAAGCATTAATTAACCCAAGTTATATGGGAATGATTGCAAAAGAGGGGACGGTATTTAAAGTGATTTCCCCACAAATCTCAGCGGGTGGAATTGAAAACTTAGATAGCCTTTTACAGCCTTATATTGATATTGAATTAGGCAAAGGTCAACCAAAAACACAGTTTAATTTAGCGCAAACTGCACAACCTCGAAATAAATACAGCAATGGCGTGCCATTTATTTTGGAAACCAGTGATGCGATGAATTTAACGGAAGGATCACCTGTACTTTATCGCGGTGTTGAAGTGGGAACCATTCGTAAATTTGAATTAAATTCTTTAGGCGATCGAGTGTTGGTACATATTGCGATTACACCGAAGTATCAACATTTGGTACGTAAAAATTCAGAGTTCTGGGTTTCATCGGGTTATGATTTCAATCTTGGTTGGAAAGGCGTAGAGTTTAATACCGGTAGTGTACAACAATTGTTGAAAGGCGGTATTTCATTCTCGACTCCATCGGGTACGATCGTTCAACCACAAGCAACGGCAAATCAGCGCTTTATGTTACAAGTGAAGAAACCAGCTGAAGCACCGACTTGGAATTCAGGTGCTTTACCGGCAAATCAATAAAACATAAAAAGAAATAACCGCACTTTTAAATCATCAAAGTGCGGTTGTTTTTTTTAGGTGCTTTGAGGAGTGCTATTGACCCATATTTTTGACTGATTTTAAAAAGCCCTTGGCGGAAGTATAGACTTCATCTTTTCCCTGAGCATGTAAAATCATATCGGACATTTCACGAAAAGCGCCTTTCCCACCTCCAAGGGCAAGCACATAATCCACGGCATTTTGCACATAAGGTGCAGAATCTGCCACGGCAAAAGAAAGACCACAGGTTGTAAAAGCGGGGAGATCTACGCTGTCATCACCAATATAGGCCGTTTGTTCTGCAGTAACACCTGCTTGTTTCATGAGATCCAAACAAGCACTTTCTTTTTCAAGTTTACCAAGGAAGAACAACTTAATACCTAGATCGCTAATTCGCTTACGCAGGATCGCCGAATCTCTGCCCGATAATACGGCTACTTGAATGCCAGTATCCATCAACATTTTGACACCAAGTCCATCGCGCACATGGAAACTTTTAATCGCTTCGCCATTTGCATCATAATGGAGTAGTCCGTCAGTTAATACGCCATCGACATCGGTGATGACCAATTTAATTTTCTTTAATTTTTCGTTAATCATTAGCTTGAAAACTCCACTAAGCCCACAACATTATTTTTATCATTGACCACAACAAGAGAGTGAATTTTCTTCTCTTTCATCAAGTCTTCTGCTTTCGCTAAGAATTCATTTTCATGAATAGTTTTCGGTGACGAGGTCATGAGCTCTTTCGCGGTTTTGTTAAGTGTATCGGCACCGTTAGCCGTTAATGCTCGGCGCACATCACCATCGGTAATAATGCCTTTAAGTTGTTGGTTTTCCATGACTAATGCCACACCCATACGACCTTCATTCATAATAGTTAAGCAATCAGTGAAGCTGGTGTCTGGTGTGGTAATCGGTAATCGAGTTTGCATTTGATCTTTTACTTTACATAACAAACGACGACCAAGGCTACCACCTGGATGGAATTTTGCAAAGTCAGCAGGTTGGAAATGACGTGCTGTAATCAATGAAACCGCAAGAGCATCACCTAAGGCTAAAGTGACTAACGCAGAAGTGGTTGGTGCGAGATTGTTTGGACAGACTTCGCGTTCGACAGTGATATCTAAAAAATAATCCGCATGGCGAGCAAGCGTTGAGTTTTTATTGCTGGTTAGGGCAATAATTTTATTACCAAAGTTTTTCAAACTTGGAATGAGTTTATTTACGTCATCAGTTTCACCGCTATAAGAAATCAGCATCACAATGTCGATGGGTTTTAGCATACCTAAATCGCCATGAAAGGCTTCAGTCGGGTGCAGGAAGAAACTTGGTGTCCCTGTAGAGGCAAAAGTCGCCACCATTTTTTTGCCAATTAGCCCCGATTTACCAATACCACCGATGACTAAACGACCTTCGCAAGCAAGGATAAGATTCACAACTTGAGAAAACTCATCATCTAAGCGTTGGCTTAGTTGTGCGAGTGCTTGGCTTTCAACAGAAAGCGTTTCTCGTGCGATTTGTAAATAATTCATAGGAAATCCTTATGATAAAAGTGCGGTTGAAAATAACCGTGTTTTGTAGGGCTATTCTAACGGAAGTTATTAAAAATAAGAATGAAAATTTGACCGCTCTTTGAATTCCCCCTATACTACGCCGCGAGTTGGTTAGACAATCGCTGGTTTATTGAAGCCCTTAACCGTGTTCGCACGACCTAGTGGGACAAGTAAACGAGAGGAAAGTCCGAGCTACAAAGGGCAGAGTGCCGGATAACGTCCGGGCGGCGTGAGCCGACGACCAGTGCAACAGAGAGCAGACCGCCGTGAAAACGGTAAGGGTGAAAGGGTGTGGTAAGAGCACACCGTGCCGTTGGTAACAATGTGCAGAAAGGTAAACTCCACTCGTAGCAAGACCAAATAGGAACTCAATGGGTGGCCCGTCCAGAGTTCGGGTAGGTTGCTTGAGCGACAGAGTAATTTGTCGCCTAGAGGAATGATTGTCCACGACAGAACTCGGCTTATCGACCAACTCAACAAATTCATCAAAAAATGATCTGCACCCCAAAAGTTGGACTCAACAAACCAACAATTGAGGTGCAGATTTTTTTATGGGTAAACACTACACAATCGAATTTAAATTACAGGCTCTCCAACCTATTTTGAATGGAAAAATGAGTATTAGAGAAGCTGCGCGTTTTTACAATATTCCTTCCAACGCCCTAGTCGGGACATGGTTGAAACGGTTTGAAAAAAGTGGCATAAAAGGACTTATTCCCCGTAAACCATCAGGACGACCACCAATGAAACCCAAATATGCCAGAATGCCACCGCCACCCAAAACTGAAGAAGACCGTTTACGCCTGAGAATTTTACAGCTTGAAGCGGAGGTGGCCTACCTAAAGGAGTTGAGAAGGCTCAGACTTCAGGACGAAGCCGAGCAACGGAAATTATCCAAAGGTTAAGAACACGCTATCCGTTAAAATGGCTTTTAGGTTTTGCACAGTTAGCGCGTAGTACGTTTTTTGCAAAACTTCAGATTAAACCGGATAAGGATGAGCAGCTGAAAAAGGCCATTAAACGCATCAAAGCCAATCATCCTGATTATGGCTACCGACGAGTTCATGCCAGCTTGCCAGGCGTGAATCATAAAAAAGTTCAACGTTTAATGCAGACACTTGGGCTTCAAGTGCAGTCAAGAAAAAGCAAGAAATTTACCACCTATCGAGGCACGATAGGGGTGATTGCACCGAATCATCTTGAACGCGATTTTAGTGCAACGGCCCCGAAACAAAAATGGGTGACCGATATCACCGAGTTTAAGGCGAAAGATGGGAGTAAAGTCTATTTATCTCCAATTTTAGACTTATTTAACAATGAGATAGTCTCATATAATCTCAGCTATTCCCCAAACTGGGCACAAGTAGAGGACATGTTAATGCAAGCCGTCAAAGGATTAAATAAGGCTTGTGGTGTCATTTTGCATTCAGACCAAGGCTGGCAATATCAAATGGTAGCTTATCGTCGAATCTTGGCTGAACATGGCATCATTCAAAGTATGTCGAGAAAAGGGAATTGCTTAGATAACGCCGCGATGGAAAGTTTCTTTGGGCGATTAAAAACGGAATGTTTTTATGGTCGGGAATTTAAAACAAAAGAAGAGATAGTTGATGCTGTCAGAGATTATTTGGATTACTATAATCATCGACGGATTCAACTAAAATTAAAAGGACTGAGTCCGATACAATATCGAAAACAATCCTTTAAATAACAGTCTAACTTTTTGGGGTCAGATCAAAATGACCGCACTTTTATTTTTTCATTATCCTACTCGGGATGGAATGAATAAAAGTTCGGTCATTTTCTTTTGTGTTTTACCACAAGCTCATTTGTTCTAAATGGTTTTCTTCCGGTAAATTCACGTGTAATCCTACGAGACGAATGGATTTTCCGTGGCTACGTTGCCAAATTTGTTCCAGTAATTGTTGAAAGCTTTTGAGTGATAAAGGCAAGCCAGTTTTTTCTAAGGTCGTCACCTGAAAATCTTCAAATTTTAATTTCACCCCAATTTTTCGAAAAGCGGTTAAAGGGATATTCGGCGCACTTCGTTCAATGCGACGAATAAGCTCGGCATAGAGATTATCTAACAATGCTATACCTTGTTCGAGATGTCTAATATTTTCGGATAAGGTGCGTTCTACACCGATAGATTTTCGTTCTCGATGAGCTTGGACTTCACGATCATCGATGCCATGGCTAAAATCCCAAATTCGTTTGCCCATTTTACCGAAGATATTTAACAAAATAGATTGGTCGAGTTTTTGCACATCTTCGCAAGTTTCTAAGCCCATTTTCAATAAACGTTCAGAAGTGACTTTGCCCACACCAGGGATTTTCTGCAATGGCAGTGTTTTTACAAATTGTTCAACTTCATGAGGTTGAATTACAAATTGCCCATTTGGTTTATTCATATCGGAGGCAATTTTGGCGAGAAATTTAAGGGGCGCCACACCAGCAGAGGCGGTCAGCTTTAATTCATCAAAAATGGCTTGGCGAATTTCTTGTGCGATCCAAGTGGCGGATCCTGAACATTGCGTACAATCCGTAACATCTAAATAAGCTTCATCTAAGGAAAGTGGCTCGATGATAGAAGTATAGCGTTGAAAGATCTGATGAATTTGCGCGGATACCTGTTTATAAAGGGGCATATTAACGGGCACTAAAATCAGGTTCGGACATTTTTTGATAGCTTGTGCTGTCGGCATCGCACTGTGTAGTCCAAATTTTCGAGCTTCATAATTACAGGTAGTGAGTACACCACGTTGTCGAGAACTCCCTCCCACTGCGACAGGTTTGCCCTGTAGCGTTGGATTTTCACGGATTTCAACAGAGGCATAAAAGCAATCCATATCAATGTGAATAATTTTTTTATCTTGTAGCATAAAAAAAGTGCGGTTAAATTTTATTTAGTATAACCGCACTTTAATTACTGTTCAAGTATACATGATTAATTATCAGAAACGACTTTCTTATCTTTAAACATGACTGAACGTTCAACTTTATAAACATGAATAGGTTCTTGTGTATTCATAAAAATTGAACGGTATTTTTCATCAATTTGAGTAAATGGAATTTGTAAATTAATTGTCAGTGTCTTACCTGGCAATAAGGTATTTTCTAATTCTATTTGCATATCTTGGCTATGCACAACTTGACGATTATGTACATACACGCTCAGCCATTGAATATTTTGAATTGGGAATTCACTTTTATTCGTAATGGTATATTTAAAGCGAGAAAGCGCTTGACCATCCTCACCTACAACAATATCTCTATCACCAACATCAATAGAAATCGTATAGTTAACATACTTAGGGTAGCTTTTTTCTGCTGTTGCAGTTTTTTCTACACTTTTCGGTTTTTCCTTTGAAACATTTTCTTTTGCAAAAGCAGAAGAAATTGAACAACTAGCTGCAAACAAAGCTAGCACTAAATATTTAAAAAATGACATTATTTTTTCTCCTATAAAAAAGCGCCGAAATTTTACCCTAACTCACGCATTTAATAAATACCGCTCTTTTTCTTCTGCTTGTTTTTTGTTAGACTAGCGCATAATTTTGGGGCTGATTCTGGATTCGACGGGATTAGCGAAGCCCAAGGTGCACGTCGAGGTGCGGTAGGCCTCGTAAATAAACCGCAAAAAAATAGTCGCAAACGACGAACAATACGCTTTAGCAGCTTAATAACCTGCTCATAGCCTTCGCTCCCCAGCTTCCGCTCGTAAGACGGGGATAAAGCGGAGTCAAACCAAAACGAGATCGTGTGAAAGCCGCTGTTTGAGGATCGAAGCACTAAATTGAATCAAACTAGCTTAAGTTTAGCGTGTCTGTCCGCATGCTTAAGTGAAATTAAAGACGAGACTAAACGTGTAGTACTGAAGGTAGAGTAATTTCGGACGCGGGTTCAACTCCCGCCAGCTCCACCAAATAACAATCCAAAGCAAACTTATCAAATCCTAAAAGCCCTTGAAAATATTAACCTCAAGGGCTTTTTTATATCCTAAGCGTTCCTACCCAATCCTATAAAATCCTTGAGTTTTAGTTATACTGACAGCCGTATAACAAAGTCGGTATAACTAAAACTATACAAAACCTGTTAGCAAAAGGTTTTACTCATGTTTTAGCTATATCCAAATTTTTAAAAGTCTGAATCGCCGTCTGAGTTATTTAGAACAGTTTTCAACTCTCAGAAAGAAACAATATGGCACGCACAATCACACCGCTAAACAGCACGAAAATAGACAAAGCCAAGCCGCAGAAAAAGGAATTTACCCTATCCGATGGCAAAGGGCTTTATCTGCTGGTCAAGCCTAATGGGGCTAAGTTATGGCGGTTTAACTATTACAAGCCTTTCACGCAACCAAAGAAAAGAGCGTTAATTGGCGTTGGCAAATACCCTGATATTTCCTTACAGCAAGCAAGAGCAATTAGAGAGGAATATTTATCTTTACTTGCGCAGAATATCGATCCAGCAATCTATCGCCAACAGCAAGAACAAGCGAAACAAAATGAGCTGAATAATACCTATGAAGCGGTGGCGTGGGCGTGGCTTGAGTATCGCAAAACCAAAAAGAACTTTTCAGATAATTATCAAAAAGACGTTATAAGCCTGATCAATCGTTGCTTATTGCCGCACTTTGGCCATTTGCCTATTTCCCAAATTACCGCGCCAATGGCATTAAAGGCATTTAAGCAGTATCAAGATGAAGGGCATTTAGAAAAGCTCAAACGGACGATTCAGAAGCATAACGAAATCATGACTTATGCCCTACACCGAGAATTGATCTCTTTTAATCCAACGACAAATATCGCAAAGGAATTTGACAGCCCAACGGTTGAACATTTTAAAACCCTTAAGCCTGAGGATTTAAGCGAATTTATGTTCACGCTACAAAACGCTCAGATTCACTTACAGACGCGCTATTTGATTTTATGGCAACTGCTCACCATGACAAGACCGAACGAAGCGGCTACGGCGAAATGGGCGGATATTGACGAGAAAAACAGAATATGGACGATTCCTGCAGAGCAAATGAAACGCGGCATTGAACATAGAATCACGTTATCACGGCAAGCCTTAGCCCTGTTAGGACAAATTAAAAAATTGAGTGGTGGAAAAACTTACCTCTTCCCGAGTGTAAAGAACCCACAATCCCATGTTAATACGCAAACAGCAAATGCCGCGATTAAGCGAATGGGTTATGCCGGTAAATTGGTAGCGCACGGTTTACGAAGTATCGCTAGCACCTATTTAAATGATCAGGGCTTTAATAGTGATTTGATTGAAGTGGCACTATCGCACCTCAATTCAGACCGGGTAAAAACTGCCTATGACAGAGGGGAGAAATTAGAACAACGATTCAAGCTATTACAGGCATGGGCGGATTTTGTAGAAAAATCCTCACAAGGCACGTTGCCGCAATTTCATTTAAAGATTGTGGCTTAAAGTGCGGTCGATTTTGGCGGAATTTGATCGTTTGTAATTAACAAAGAACAACTAGGAGCGTTTATGGAGCATGAACATTCTTTACTTGATGAAGTAGAGCATATAAAAAAAAGTACGCAAGCATTGATCGATAAAAAGAAAATGCTAGATCACTGTTATTCTATAAAAGGAAAACCACAAACAGAATTTACTAAAGATGAAAAAATTTACAAGGGTATAAAATACGCACTTCATACAATCGATAAATATTTTACAGTTCCATTAGAAAATACTTTATTAGCTGAGTTAGAAACCGTAAATGAAGAAAAAATTGAAGAATTAAAGAAACTAAAAACCAATTTAAAAAGGCTGGTAAAAATTAGAAAGTATATATTGCAATTAGCGGATAGCTATAAATATCGAACAACATTAACAGCTAAAAGAATTAGAGCAAAGAGAAAAACAATAGAAGATCCGAGTAAGCAAAAAGCGATTGAAGAAGCCGTTACAATGTGGAAACGTACCCCTAGATTATCGCTTGATGATATAGCTGAACATATACGAAAAGAGGGCATATCAGAAAAGTCTCACGCTCAAATAAAAAGATGGATATCTCAATATAACCCGAAAAGAAAAAATAAAACTTAATCATTTAAAGCCGTCAGTAAATTGCTGACGGCTTTTTTGTTTCTTTAACGGTTAAAGAGATGAATTAACTGTTAAAGAAATTGATTGACAGTTGGCGTCATTTCCACTCTAAAAACCCTCCTCCATAATCCATTCCGACACAACGAAGCCCCAAACGGCTTTAACCATTCCAACCAGTACGGAGTAAAACAATGAATCAAACTGATCGCATTATCCGCCGCCTTGAGACCATGAAAATGTTAGGCGTAAGCAAATCCACCTTTGCCGATTGGCAAAACCCTAAATCGAAACGTTACCGCCCGGACTTTCCAAAGAAAATTCAATTAGGGGTTAATTCAGTCGGTTACTTGGAAAGTGAAATCAACTCTTATATTGCCAAACTGGCAGAAGCGAGAGCATAGGAGGGCGTTAATGATTATTTCCACCACCAGCACAGGCGAACAACACCGATTTACCATTGAACGACTGAGAGAACGCCCACACAGCACAAACGAACTACGACAAATGGGCGTTTATTATCCACCGGCACGCATTAAGGAATTGCGCAATCAAGGTTATTTGATTGATACGTTCTACCGAGAGGAAACCGACAGCACCGGCTTAACCCACCGCGTGGGCGTTTATGTGCTACATGAAAACGCAGTAAGCCAAAATCATCAATATAACGACTAAGGAGATATTAAAAATGACCGATTGCAAAGACTGCTCAATAGAACAAGGGCGCAAAGATTTAATTAATACCCCAATTTCAATTACTTATTCAAAGGCTCAATTCCCACATTTAACGGTGACTTCTGAAGATTGGGGAATGAATGCCGTTTTATGGCTTGAGGTCGGCGATTTTCTGCCACTAGGCATTGACGCTGACACAATGCAAGAGGCGTTGATCATGATTGCTTTTCTTCAACAAAGCACAAAAGCCCCGTTACTGATTGATGAGGAAATGCAACAGGAGCTAACCGCACTTTCTGAAAATGGCATGGCATTTAACCCGATGAAAAAAGGAAATGGCGCACTCATTCCACTTGCTGAAATCCTCTCCACTGATACCAAACAAGAAACCGTGCGACACCTTGAAGAAAAGTTCTCACAGGGCGAGAAATGCCAGTTTGTAGAAATGGGCGGAATGTTGAATTAGACGAGCAAGGATCGATTAAAAAGAATGAATAATATAAACCCATTACCACACCCTCAAAAATGCAACACAGTGACGCTATGTAGCATTTACGCAATCATTGAGCGCATGTATGAAATCGCCGATTTATCACTTGATGGAAAAGTAACTCAAACCCGAATCGATGAGACCGGGCAAAAGGTACAAATTCCGTTCACGCACAAAGACGCTTTAGAGTTTATTTGCGACCAAGCCACTTATGCCCTGATGGAAATAGAACTACTGAAAGGACAGCTTGAAATGCTAATTAGCAAGCAAGAAGACAAAGGCGAATCGGTCGATTTGTCGGTGGTGGACTAAAGAGAGTTTTGCGACCAGTACGCGTACGCGCGCGAGGAAGTTCAGGATAGGTGCATATTGCACAAAAGCAATTAAGGGGAATTTAAAACGATGGGATATGGCCGCGAAATACGAAGCCAATTTGCCAAAGCCTACGCCAAGATGGGAAACGCTACCCACGCTTTACGAATGGTATTAGGGGAGGAACGCGCCGGCAGAATGAAACCGCACACACTACGGGCAAAAGCCAGCGAGCTACTGAACCATTATCGAGTAGCGGAACAAATCGAGCAGGAAAAAGCAGAGATGCAACAACGCGGGGAAGTCTTACCGCATTACCGCTTGAGAACATGGAGGGCGGATTTAATCACCGGTGAACCGATAGAAATCAAGCTTCCGCCGGCGCGCCCTTTTGTGATTCCGAGAGGAATGAAAGGGTTGTTTAAAGAGGTGGAGCGTTTAAAAAGATCCATCACAAAACCTGACATTTTTTTAATTAGGAACAAGAAGATCCGCTAATAAAAGGGTAAGTATTTAATGAAATGCGCAATAGCCAAACATAACCCGCTTATTTTACTTCAAGCGGTTAAACATTATCAGAAATCGGCTCAAATCTTCACTTTTCCGAGCCTGTATAACGATTTTGAGCCTTATCCAATAAAAGAGGTGGTGGACGTATTAAAGCTCAAGGTAAGCGATTTAGAGTGCGCTATAGACACTCACCCGCTTAATGAATCGCTGAAAACAAGTTTTTACACCACAAAGAAACATTTAGACAGCATGGAAAAACGTTTAAAGGAGATAACGCCATGAAAACCGAAATTATAAACCTATTACAAATCACACAAGCCCTTGATGGTGGAAATCAAGGCATTAATGCGCGCGATGTTCACCGACTTTTGAAAGTGGGGCGGGATTATTCAAAATGGATTAAAGCACGAATTGAACAAGCGGGCTTTATTGAAAATCAGGATTTTGCCATTGTTCAAAATTCCACCATTGGTTTGCCAAAATTGGCAAGCAAAGAAAGTGATTGTTTTTTGCACGACAAAATGGGCGAGCAAAAAGAAACCCGAGGCGGGCATAATCGTTCTGATTATATCGTTACCCTTGATATGGCAAAGCACCTTTGCTTAATGGAGAAGAACGAAATCGGCAGAGCGGTTAGACAGCACTTTATTGACGCAGAAAGACAGTTAAGACAGGTTGCGCCAACGGTTTATAAAAACACGCTTGCCAAAACACAGGCGCGGTTGGCGGCAATCGACCATAACCGAGAAATGACGGATGCAATCAAGGCAACATTACAGCGCACCAATAAAGCCCCTAAAGCGTTTTATTACTCAAGGGAACAGGAAATGCTGGATAGTCTTGTTTTAGGTGAAAACGTGCGCCGGTGGAAGAAACAGCAGGGCATTATTGGAAATGTGCGTGACAGATTCACAACAGAACAACTAAACACACTGAAAACCTTGCAGGCCACCAACACCGCGCTAATTAATTTGGGCATGAACTACTACGAGCGCAAGGGACGATTGATAACACTGGCAGAACGGGAACGCCACCATTCATAAACAAAAATGCCTATGCTTTCTTCAAGAACGGCATAGGCAAGATTAAATATCAATTGAACGGGTTTATTATATGAAGAGTTACGCAGAAAGAAAAGGCAGAAGTTCAAAAAAACAGAATCAATTCAAGAAATCAGTAAACGGCAGCACTTTTTCAATGTTGCGCCATGATGTTGTTCTTGGTCAAGAAATCGAGCCTCTAAGCCTAGCGGCTAAATGGGTTTTGATGAAGATGATCGGCTTGTACAACAAGGGCAATAATGGCAACTTATCCGCGCCGTTGAATAAATCTAAAGAGATTTTTCAACTATCCGCACCCGGATTAAAGAAAGCGCTTGATGAACTTATTGCAGCGGATTTTTTAGAAGTAACCCGCCAAGGTGGCAAGAATCAATGTTCGCTTTATGCCTTAACGTGCTTTTCACTAAATGATGTAAACAAGGCAGGGATTACACTTAAAGCAACAGATAGACCAAGCGACAAATGGAAAAAGTCATTTTAACTTTTGACCTGATTTTTTTGTGAAAGACCAAATTATGTTTGTCGGTTACTTTTTGAATAATTTTATAAGTAAGAACCAAGACAAAAAAACATACATGTATGGCTATAATTATATAAAGGTATTAACTCAGTTAATCAATGAGAACCCCCAAAATGCGCTGACTGATTAACTCAGTTAATCAATTCTCATTTAGATTGGTCAAAAAATAACCTAATTGATTAACTCAGTTAATATCATTGATTAACTCAGTTAATATCAAAAAATCGAAATTCCCTTCAAAAACTGCTTTACAAACTCCCCGTATTTTTGTCAATATATCCACGCAGTCGCAAAAAACGATTGCCAGCCGTAGGAAGCTGAACCATTTAACATTGGCGAACGATAGCACGCCTTTAAATCGTGCTTTTTTTGTTCGTAACATTCGCACACCTCAAGAATTGGCGGATTTTGTTTTATTCAATCTAAAAATTCTCTCAATGGTAGTGCGTAATGGGCAACCCTTAGCGGTTGGCTGCTTTCCAATGTTGGCAGTTTCCTACCCTATTACGCGCTACCGCCAACCGTAGGAAGTTAGCGGTAGTTCCTGAAAATTTAACATTGGAACTTACGCAAATGTATCAATTCATTTTTGCGGCTATTCGCCGTATCGATCTAACCAATCAGATTCAAAAAATCCGTATCACTGCTGACACTGAACGAGCCGCACGCGCCCAATTCGCCCGTGATTTTGTTCTTGTGTTTGCCGGCAAAATCAATCTTCAAAACGCTAGTGCTTTATCCGCAAATACTTTCCCTTCAATCTCTTTCGCGGAGGTGGTCCATGCTTAGTTATGATGCTATTCAAATAGCTCTTCAAGATGTTGTTAATAGTAACGATGTAAGTGAGCAGACCTTAGAGAAAATTCGCACAGAAAGCGAATGTCTTTGTGAATCTATCGAATATGGCTTAATGGAATTGGGCGATATGATAAGCCGCTTAGGTTTCTTTGCTGAGAGCGAGCAAACCTTTGATCGCCAAGCTATGAGCAATAACAATGTGAAACATATTGGAGCATTAATTCAGGCTAACGCTTATTTTCTTAATACCTTACGAGAAACTGCTATTCAAGCAACTTATCATCTCAATGGTGGAGATAAGGGGGCGAAATGATGAGTAACACGAAATTCCCTTACACCCTTGTTTTTATCTATGACAACGGCGACCAATTCACAGCCGGGCAATATTGTTCACTTAGAGACGCACTACAAGCCAAGATACGGGCAAAAGCTGAGATTGGCAAAATAGACGTTTTAGGCAGACGTTTAGAAGCTATCACTGTTTTAGCGGAGGGCGAAAATGAAACCAACTAACCCAATGACACAGCTTCAACAGTGGAAAGATAATCGTGCGCCAGTGAATGGAAAACACGTTCAAAACTGCGAAATTGATTGCGAAACTGCGAAACAAAACAAAACACAGTTAACCCTTGATGATACTGGCTTTATAAAAAGAAACTGCGAAACAGGCTGCGAATTTGCGAAAGCGAAAAATGATTCGGTTAAAAATGCCAACCAAACCAATTTTGGTTTAGTTAAAAATACGCAAGGAAACGAGCATAGAGAGACTAAAAACAAATACCAAGGGAAACTATCTATCAATCTATTGGTGGTGGAATATAGCCAGCTTACGCGCCAATTTAAGCTAATTCATGACAGTAACCGAAAATGCTTAGAGGTTTATCCTGATGATTTCCATCATAAGCTAAAAATGCGGGAAGAATGCGCCGATTTAGCCGGCAGGTTAAAAGGTGGTGGAAAGTTATTTAATGAATTAGCCAAGGGCACCAATTTAACCCAAGAATAGACCGCACTTTTGAAATCGTTTAATCAACTGAACGGGTATCTTATTTTCAGATTTTCAGAGGTGGCGAAACAGATTGAGCAGTTAAATCTTGAACGCATAGAACTACAGAAAACTACAGATGGCAACGGAGAATAATCCACCGGCAAACAAGGGCGGCTAAAATAACTGCCCTTTTTTATGGCTTGCATGGGGTTGATTTTAAAATTCCGCCAATCGATAAGGGGCAGGGAAAATCTCTACAGTATTTCAAACTCAGAACAGCCCGATTAACTCAATTTCCACCACCGCAAAATTAAGATTTTATGATGATGACAGGTGGCGGCGACTAAAAACGGACTTATTCCCCATTGAATAAAAGGTACTCCTGAAGGGATACCCTTTTCCACGGGGTAACGGGCGCGCGGAGATTGCCAATTTTTCGCATTTCTAACCATCATCATCTTCTGCTTAAATCGCTTTTTTATAATTCCCGAAAACCTCTTTTTTATAGCGTTAAAAAACCTCCCTATTACCGCCATTTTTATAGGCACTTTAGATTTTAGTTATACGTTTAGTTATACGGAGTAAAAACCAAATTGCACAGTTCTAGCAATAACAAGGCTTACAAACAACAATTCAGATAACGCCAGCCCACCACAAAATAAACCTATCAAGTCCTATGAAAGACTTTAAAGCCTTGAAAATAATGACTTCAAGGCTTTTTTATTACGCTTTTAACTTCTATCAAACTCTCGAATTTGAGTAGTATATTTAATAGTTGGAGTTTATTGATTGGTTAAATTGTTGCATTACTAAAGTGCTTAGTAATCGGTGAATTATTAGCTAAAGGAGAAAAAATGAATATTTTATTACTAGACGGTGGAAAAGCGTTTGGTCATTCACATGGCGAGTTGAACCATACGCTTCACAAAAAAGCGAAAGAAGTTTTGACCGCACTTGGACACAATGTAAAAGAAACCGTGATTGATGCCGGATATGATATTGAAGCAGAAATTGAAAAATTCTTGTGGATGGATGCCGTGATTTGGCAGATGCCAGGTTGGTGGATGCACGAACCTTGGACAGTGAAAAAATACATAGACGAAGTATTAACCAGCGGACACGGCAAGCTTTACCACAGCGATGGTCGTCATAGTGTCAATCCGACTGAAGGCTACGGCACAGGTGGCTTGTTGCAAGGCAAAAAACACATGCTTTCACTTACTTGGAATGCGCCGATTGAAGCCTTCACCCGCGAAGGCGACTTCTTCGAAGGCAAAGGTGTGGATGCTATGTACATGCCTTTCCACAAACTCAACGAGTTTATCGGCTTGAGCCGTCTGCCGACATTCTTATGTAACGATGTGATTAAAAATCCACAAGTAGAACAATACTTAACAGACTACCAAGAACACTTGGAAAAGGTGTTCGGATAATTACTAAATATTAGTTTATAAGGTGAGCATTTGGGCTCACCTTTTTTATTTACCCAAGACTTTGTGAAAGCCATTAAAAATGAGATAATTCTCAAACCTTTTAAGAGGCGTTATTTATAAAAATATTTGGAGATAGAATGGAACACAAACTTGAGGATATCATTGCGATTTTTAATCAATGTTTTGAAGAAGAATATAATACGCGATTGGTTAAAGGTGGGGAGGAGCCAATTTACATTCCTGCAAATGATGAGGTGCCTTATAACGCGATTTACTTTGCGAGAGGCTTTTACAGCAGTGCATTACATGAAATTGCCCATTGGTTGGTGGCGGGGAAAGAGCGCCGTAAATTAGAAGATTTTGGCTATTGGTATGAGCCGGATGGCCGTTCTGAAGAACGTCAGCGTGATTTTGAAAAGGTGGAAGTGAAGCCTCAAGCACTGGAATGGATTTTGGCAACGGCGGCAGGTTTCCGTTATTTTGCCAGTGCGGATAATTTAAATGGCAATCTAGGAGATACGCAACCTTTTAAACAAGCCGTGTATGAACAAGTGAAAACCTATGCAGAAAAAGGCTTACCAAAACGCGCAGAAATCTTGCGTCATGCCTTGGCTCAATTTTATGGCACAGAAGATCGAATTGATTTAGCGAAATTTGATGTGACTCGCATCTAAAGTGCGGTCATTTTTAGGCAGATTTTGCGTCTGTCAATTTTCCTTAAAATCGGCTAAAATAGGCCGATTTTATTTTTGGCTTTAACTTTATAAAAATATGAAAGATTCTATTATTGCAAAACTTGAAAGTTTAAAAGAACGTTATGAAGAATTAGAGGCATTGCTAGGCGATGCGTCGATAATTTCAGATCAGGATAAATTCCGTGCTTATTCTAAAGAATATTCACAACTTGAAGATGTGGTGAAATGTTTTAATCGTTGGAATCAGCTTAATTCTAACATTGCTGAAGCTGAGTTGATGTTAGATGATCCTGAAATGAAAGAAATGGCAGAAATGGAAATTGAAGAATCCAAAGCCGAAATTGAAGAAGTGGAGCAACAACTTCAAATTCTTTTATTACCAAAAGATCCAAATGATGAATATAACTGCTATTTAGAAATTCGTGCGGGTACGGGTGGTGATGAAGCGGGTATCTTTGCCGGTGATTTATTCCGTATGTACAGCCGTTATGCAGAAAGTAAACGCTGGCGTGTTGAAATGCTCAGTGCAAATGAAAGTGAGCAGGGTGGTTATAAAGAAGTGATCGTCAAAGTAAGCGGTGATGGCGTGTATGGTCAGTTAAAATTTGAATCAGGCGGCCACCGTGTACAACGTGTACCAAAAACTGAATCGCAAGGGCGTATTCATACTTCAGCTTGTACTGTTGCGGTTATGCCTGAATTACCTGAATCTGAAATGCCGGAAATCAATCCAGCAGATTTACGTATTGATACCTACCGTTCATCTGGTGCAGGTGGTCAGCACGTTAATACAACAGACTCTGCCGTACGTATTACTCACATTCCAACAGGTATTGTGGTGGAATGTCAGGATGAACGTTCACAACATAAAAATAAAGCGAAAGCAATGTCGGTATTGGCTTCACGTATTGTTCAGGCAGAGCAAGAACGCCAAGCGGCAGAGCAAACTGATATGCGTCGTAACTTATTAGGTTCAGGCGATCGTTCCGATAAAATTCGTACTTATAATTATCCGCAGGGTCGAGTCACAGATCACCGTATCAATATCACAATTTACCGTTTGGATGAAGTGATGAATGGTAAAATTGATGAACTGATTCAGCCGATTATTACCGAATATCAAGCGGATCAGTTGGCGGCATTGTCTGAACAGAATTAATGATAGGGGCATCTGATTTCAGATGTCCTTTTTAACTTTACAGGGAAATAAAATGATCATTGAAAATCAAAAAGATGCTGAATTTTCTTCTGCTTTCAAACCTTCTCAACCCGCTCAAGCGAGCCGTTTTAAACGCTGGCTTGCAAGTATAATTAATGGGCTTGTGTTTTGGGTGATGGTTGGTCTTGGTTTTGCATTGGGGGATTTCGCCGGTGTAGTGGGGACGATTGTATATGCTGGTTTTCAGTTATATTTCATGAAAACTTATGGCCAAACAATGGCAAAACGCTGGTTAGGCTTGCGTGTATTTAATTATCATACCAATCAACCAGTTGAATTTGGTAAATACATTGGTCGCGAAATTATTGATATTTTATTGGCGTGGACAAGTTTCTTATTAATCATTAGCGGTATTGTTGCACTTGTGCGCGATGATCGTCGTTCTTTAACGGATTTAGTGGCCGGCACGATTGTGTTAAAAGACGAAAAATAATGAATTATAAAGAATGGCTGGCACAAGCGATTGTGGATTTAGCACAAAAAAATCCCACTGAAAATAGTAAAATTGATGCGCTTGTGCTTCTTCAACAGGTTACTGGCAAATCGCGTACGCAAATCCTTGCTTTTGATGATACCGAGATTGATGAAAAAGTGCGGTTAAAATTGACCGCACTTTTAGATCGTCGTCTAAAAGGTGAACCTATCGCTTATATTCTTGGAGAAAAAGAATTTTGGTCGTTGCCATTAAATGTCTCAAAAGGCACCTTGATTCCGAGACCAGATACTGAAATTCTCGTAGAGAAAGCATTACAAATTGCTTTAGAAAAATTACAAGAAAATCCACCGCACTTTCGTATTCTTGATCTCGGCACTGGCACAGGCGCTATCGCATTAGCATTAGCATCGGAGCTTTCTTCTATTTGTCAAAAAAGACAAATTTCATTAGAAATAATTGGTGTTGATCTTATGTCCGATGTTGTGGCGTTAGCCCAATCTAATGCGGAAAGAAATAAGCTAAATGTGAAATTTTTACAGAGCAGTTGGTTTGAAAATATAACAGGGCAGTTTGATCTTATTGTCAGCAATCCGCCTTATATTGATGCTCAAGATGAACATTTGAGTCAAGGCGATGTACGTTTTGAACCGCTTTCTGCATTAGTTGCCAATGATGCGGGTTATGCTGATTTGCGTCATATTATTGAATTAGCGCCAAGTTATTTGAATTCTAAGGGCGCATTATTGCTTGAACACGGATGGCAACAAGGCGAAAAAGTCTGGTCAATTTTCCAAGAAAATCATTGGGAAATGGTTGAAACCGTGCGTGATTATGGCGACAATGAGCGTGTCACTTTAGGTTTTTGGAAGAAGTAATGAAATATTATCGACGTGCGTTATACGATCAATTTGTGCATTTTTATAATACCATCTCAGATGATGGATCATCAGAAGCGCAACTTCGGGGAACAATTGGTGGACTTGTACGTAAAGCACGTAAAGAAATTTCGCCAGATTGGCCAAAAGAAGAGCAGATTCATCAGTTACTACAGCTATTTTATGGTGATTGGGGCTTTCATTGCGATCCAGAAGATTATTTTTATGCTCGCAATTTATATTTGCCTTATGTGTTTCAACATCGTCAAGGTATGCCAGTGACTCTTGGGGCGATAGTGCTTTATTTAGCTGACGTATTAGATTTACCGATTTATCCAGTAAATTTCCCAACACAACTCATTTTACGTGCCGAAGTAAGAGATGAAGTGGCTTTTATTGATCCTTGGGATGGCACTTATATATCGCAAGAAAAATTACAGCAACTTTATGAAGGGGCATTTGGCTTTGGTGTGCAAATTCAACCTGAAGAACTCGATAGAGCCGATCTTTCCTTACTTTATTCTCGTTTTGAGCAACTGGCGAAGAATGCGCTCATCCGCGAAGAGCATAACGACATAGCATACCGTTATATTGAGAATTTATTGATTGGCAATGATGAAGATCCTTATCACATCCGTGATCGCGGTTTGGTTTTAGCTCAAATGGGGGCTTACCCTTCAGCATTGAAAGATTTAGAATTTTTTGTGGAACGTTGTCCGGAAGACCCAACTGCGGCTTTAATCCGAACTCAACTTTTAGAACTTAAGGGCGAGATTGATAAAGATCCTTTTGCCCTCCATTGATTTAAGGAAAATTTATGCAAAATAAAATTGTAAAAATCGGCAATATTGATGTCGCAAATGACAAACCCTTTGTGCTTTTTGGTGGAATGAACGTACTTGAAAGTCGTGATATGGCAATGCAAGTCTGTGAAGCTTATGTGAAAGTGACAGAGAAACTTGGCGTACCTTATGTGTTTAAAGCTTCTTTTGACAAAGCGAATCGTTCATCTATTCATTCTTACCGTGGTCCAGGCATGGAAGAAGGTTTAAAAATTTTCCAAGAGATAAAAGAAACCTTTGGCGTGAAAGTGATTACCGATGTGCACGAAATCTATCAATGCCAGCCTGTTGCTGATGTGGTGGATGTGATTCAGTTACCGGCATTCTTAGCACGTCAAACTGATTTAGTTGAAGCCATGGCAAAAACTGGTGCGGTAATTAACGTGAAAAAACCACAATTCTTAAGCCCAGGTCAAATGGGTAATATCGTGGATAAATTTGAAGAATGTGGTAATGATAAAATTATCCTTTGTGATCGTGGTTCAAACTTCGGTTACGATAATTTAGTGGTGGATATGTTAGGCTTCGGTGTGATGAAAAAAGTGTCTAAAGGCAGCCCTGTCATTTTTGACGTGACTCATTCATTACAATGCCGTGATCCATTTGGTGCTGCTTCAGGCGGTCGTCGTGAACAAGTGACCGAATTAGCCCGTTCTGGTTTAGCAATTGGCATTGCAGGCTTATTCTTAGAAGCGCACCCAAATCCAAATCAAGCAAAATGTGATGGCCCTTCTGCATTGCCACTTTCAGCATTAGAAGGTTTTGTCTCGCAGATGAAAGCCATTGATGATTTAGTGAAGTCTTTCCCTGAATTAGATACGTCTATTTAATAGAGAAGTGCGGTTGAAAATAGTGTTGTTTTTGACCGCACTTTTGTTCTGTAAAAGGAGATAACAATGAATATCGTATTTTTAGACAGCACTGCAATTCCAAAACATATTCCTATTCCTCGCCCAAGCTTTCCGCATAACTGGGTAGAGTATGAATATACTTCTGCGAAGCAAACTATTGAGCGAGCAAAAGACGCGGATATTATTATCACCAGTAAAGTGATTTTAAGCCGTGAGGTGTTGCAACAATTACCGAAATTAAAACTCATTGCTCTCACCGCAACAGGCACCAATAACGTGGATTTAGACGCAGCAAAAGAATTAGGTGTGACGGTTAAAAATGTGACGGGTTATTCTGCCACAACGGTACCTGAGCATGTGTTGGGGATGATTTTTGCGTTAAAACACAGCTTGGCAGGTTGGTTACGCGATCAAATGGAAGCAAAATGGGCGGAAAGTAAACAATTTTGTTATTTTGATTACCCAATTACAGATGTGCGCGGTTCCACATTGGGCGTATTTGGTAAAGGTTGCTTAGGGACAGAAGTGGGGCGTTTGGCTAATGCAGTGGGAATGAAAGTGCTTTATGCAGAACATAAAGATGCCACTGTTTGCCGTGAAGGTTATACGCCCTTTGAGGAAGTATTAAGACAAGCGGATATTGTGACGTTGCATTGTCCATTAACCGAAACAACCAAGAATTTAATGAATGCAGACACCTTATCCCAAATGAAAAAAGGAGCATTTTTGATTAATACAGGGCGTGGGCCTTTGATTGATGAACTTGCATTAGTTGATGCGTTAAAAACGGGGCATTTAGGCGGAGCAGCTTTGGATGTAATGGTAAAAGAGCCACCAGAAAAAGATAATTCGTTAATTTTAGCTGCAAAAACTATGCCTAATTTAATTATCACCCCGCATATTGCTTGGGCGAGTGATAGTGCAGTGACAACATTAGTTGGAAAAGTAATGCAAAACATCGAAGAATTTATACAACAATTAAATCAAAAATAATGAATTTTCCTATTTCTCTTTATATTGCGCTACGTTATTGGCGTGCGAAAAGTGCGGATCGTTTTGGGCGATTAGTGACTAATCTTGCCAGTCTCGGTATTGTGCTTGGCGTGATGGCATTGATCATCGTGCTTTCGGTGATGAATGGATTAGAAGGTTACCAAAAACAACAGGTGTTATCTTCCATTCCTCATGCGATTGTGAGTGAAGAGCAGCCTATTTCTACAGAAAAAATATTAGAAAATTTACCGCACTTTGTCCAAAAAGCGGTGCCGATCAATACAACAAATGTGATTTACCAAACGACAAAAGGCGTGAGTGCAGGACAAATCATTGGTATTCAATCATTTTCTGATGATCCTTTGGTTGATTCTTTCGAGCAGGCTAAATTTAACGAAATTTTACCTAGTGGTGAATTTAAACTGGTCATTGGTGATCAACTTGCGCAAAAACTGGGCGTGAATATTGGGGATAAAATCCGTTTGATGATTACGGAAAATAGCCAATATACACCATTCGGTCGGGTACCAATGCAGCGTTTATTTACTGTTAGCGATATTTATTATGATTATGGCGATGCATCTAGTTATGAAACTTTTGCTAATATTACAGATATTGGTCGCTTAATGCGTATTCAACCGCAGCAAGCACAGGGCTATCGTTTATTTTTGGATGATCCGTTTCAAATTACAGAACTCCCTCAACATTTCCCAACACAAAAAATCACGGATTGGCGCGTCCAAAAAGGTGAATTTTTCCAAGCGGTGAGAATGGAAAAAAATATGATGGGATTGCTGATTAGTTTGATCATTGTCGTGGCGATTTCCAATATCGTGACCTCTTTAAGTTTAATGGTGGTGGATAAACAAGGGGAAATTGCGATCTTGCAAACTCAGGGCTTAACAAAATCTCAAGTGCGTTCAGTGTTTATTTATCAAGGATTACTGGTGGGATTTGTTGGCACATTGCTCGGTGCTATTTTGGGTGTTTTAGTCACGTTGAACTTAACAGACATTGTAAGTGCGGTAAATCCACAAGGTGTTTTTTTACCGACAGAATTATCCTTTGTTCAAATGATTTTTGTTATTGGATTTTCCTTGTTACTTTCTTTACTTTCTACCCTTTATCCTGCTTATCGAGCAGCGAAAGTAGAGCCTGCCGCTGCCTTGCGATACGAATAAGTTTTTTAATGGTAAATGAATGATGGATGAACAATCACTTTTAGCTTTTGATACACAACATATTTGGCATCCTTATTCTTCAGTTTCTTCTGATATGCCACTTTATGCGGTAGAACGTGCAGATGGCGTGATAATAACCTTAAAAGATGGTCGTCATTTGATTGATGGCATGTCTTCTTGGTGGGCGGCGTTGCATGGTTATAATCATCCTCGTTTAAATGCGGCTGCACATAATCAGTTGGCAAAAATGAGCCATATTATGTTTGGCGGTTTTACCCATGAACCCGCGGTGGAATTAGCCAAATTATTGGTACAAATTTTGCCAAATGGATTAGATAAGATCTTTTTTGCTGATAGTGGTTCTGTTGCTGTGGAAGTAGCGATGAAAATGGCTATTCAATATCAGCACGCTAAAGGGGAAGTACAACGACAAAAATTCGCCACCATCCGTTCGGGTTATCATGGTGATACTTGGAATGCGATGTCAGTGTGTGATCCAACTACGGGTATGCATCATTTATTTCATCATAGTCTGCCTGTACAATATTTTCTTCCTCAACCCAACATTCCATTTAATGAATCTTGGAATGATTGTGTGATAGAACCTTTAGCTGATTTACTTAAGAAAAAAGGTAGCGAAATCGCCGCACTTATTTTAGAGCCTGTCGTGCAAGGTGCGGGCGGTATGTATTTTTATTCGCCAATTTATTTAGTGAAAGCGCAAGAGCTTTGTAAACAATATGGTGTATTGCTAATTTTTGATGAAATTGCTACAGGTTTTGGCCGCACAGGGAAATTATTTGCTGCCGAGCATGCTGGGATTTCGCCAGATATTATGTGTATCGGTAAAGCCTTAACTGGTGGTTATTTAACTTTATCGGCAACCATTACGACCACTGAAATTGCGCACACTATTTGTCGCGGTGAGGCTAAATGTTTTATGCATGGACCCACTTTTATGGCAAATCCGTTGGCTTGTGCAATTGCAGCAGAATCTATCCGTTTATTGTTGGAAAGCCCTTGGCAGCAAAATATTCAGCGAATTGAGTCTTCCTTAAAACAACAGCTTTCGCCTTTAGCTGAAAAAGATTACGTCAAAGATGTTCGCGTATTAGGAGCGATAGGGGTGGTTGAAATGAAAAGTGCGGTAAATATGAAAACTTTAGTCCCACGTTTTGTGGAACAAGGTGTTTGGATTCGACCTTTCGGAAAATTGGTTTATGTGATGCCACCATTTGTGATTAAAAATGATGAACTTCAGAAATTAACGGAAGGCATGATTCTGGCTTTAACGCAGGAATATGAACATTAGGATAAAAAATGGATGCTTTCAAACAGCAACTAGAACAGCTTAGCGCACAAAATCAATATCGTTCAATTCCAGACTTAGTTCATCAAGGACGATATATTACGCGAGAAAATCGCAAAATGCTGAATATGTCATCTAATGATTATTTAGGTTTGGCATCGAATGAAAACTTGCGTCAGTCTTTTTTACAGCAATATGGCGATAATTTCCCTTCTTTTACCAGTTCTTCGTCTCGTTTATTAACGGGAAATTTTCCTATTTATACCGATCTTGAGCAGCTCATTGCTCAACGTTTCCAACGAGAAAGCGCTTTATTATTTAACAGTGGCTATCACGCCAATCTTGGTATTTTACCGGCGTTGACGACAACAAAAAGTTTAATTTTGGCAGATAAATTAGTGCATGCCAGTATGATTGATGGCATTCGTTTAAGCCAATGTGGGTTCTTTCGTTATCGTCATAATGATTATGAACATCTAAAGAGTCTGCTCGAAAAAAATGCCGGAAAATTTGACCGCACTTTTATTGTGACAGAGTCCGTTTTTAGTATGGATGGCGATATAGCTGATTTGAAGTATCTTGTTCAATTAAAAAAACAGTTTCCCAATACTTATCTTTATGTGGATGAAGCTCATGCAATAGGCGTTTATGGTAAAAACGGATTAGGTATTGCTGAGCAAGCTAATGTGATAGCTGATATAGATTTATTGGTTGGCACTTTTGGCAAAGCCTTAGCTTCAATGGGCGCTTATGTCGTCGGTGATCAAATATTAAAAGAATGTTTGATTAATCAAATGCGCCCATTGATTTTTTCAACCGCACTTCCGCCGTTTAATGTGGCGTGGACTCATTTTATTTTTGAACGATTACCACAACTTTCAAAAGAAAGAACGCATCTTGAGCAGTTAAGTGCATTTTTACGCCAAGAAGTGGAGCATAGAACGCAAATAATGTCAAGCCAAACTTGCATTGTTCCCTATATTTTAGGTGAGAACGAAGCAACCCTTGCTAAGGCAAAAGATCTGCAAGAGCAAGGTTATTATTGCTTGCCGATTAGACCACCGACAGTACCCAAAGGTACATCCAGAATACGATTGTCTTTGACGGCAGATATGACAATAGATGAAGTAAAACAGTTTGTGGCATGCTTATAAGGAAATAATGTGAAAACGAAATTTTATGATCATCAAGGTGAGCATTTAATAGTTTATTTTGCTGGCTGGGGAACACCTCTTGATGCTGTGGCTCATTTGATTTTGCCAACAGATCATGATTTATTAATTTGCTATGATTATCAAGATTTGAAGTTAGATTTTGATTTTTCTGCCTATCAGCAAATTCGTGTAGTGGCATGGTCAATGGGTGTTTGGGTGGCAGAGCGACTATTACAAGGAATCACCTTACAATCTGCCACAGCAGTGAATGGAACAGGTTTACCTTGTGATGATAGCTTTGGTATTCCCTATGCTATTTTTAAAGGTACGTTAGATAATCTCACAGAAAATACTCGTTCAAAGTTTGAACGTAGAGTTTGTGGTGACAAAGTATCTTTTGAACGTTATCAGCAATTTTCTGCACGACCATTTAACGAAATTCATCGAGAACTCACCGCACTTTTTGCAATGATTCAGCAGGATAAACGCACCGATCTTATTCACTGGGCAAATGCATGGGTTAGTTCTCGCGATAAAATTTTTATGCCAGCTAATCAGCACCAATATTGGGCATCGCGTTGTGCTGTTCAGGAAATAGAGGGGGAGCATTATGTGTTTTCAAGATTTACCCACTGGTCGGCATTATGGAATCATTAACTTCCGTAAATAAATCGCGTATTCAACAAGCCTTCCAAAAAGCCTTAAATAGCTATGATGAACATGCGTTAATTCAACAAAAAATGAATATTAAGTTAATGATGCATTTGCAAGACTATTTACCAAATGGGTCATTAGATAGCGTTTTGGAACTAGGTTGCGGTTCTGGTATGTTGAGTTCATTGTTGCAAAAACAGATTTCAGCCAATTATTGGTTATTTAATGATTTGTGCGATGTGCGCTCTATACTCGCTGAAAAGCTGATTCAACCCTTTGATTTTTATTGTGGTGACGCAGAGAAATTTCCTTTTCAACGACGATTTGATTTGATTGCAAGTGCATCAGCGGTACAGTGGTTCCATCAGCCTGACAATTTTATTGCCCATTGTAAAACAGGATTGAAACCTAATGGTTTATTGGCGATTGCTAGCTTTGGTGAAGATAATTTAAAAGAGATTCGCCAAATGACGAATGTGGGGTTAAGTTATCCTAATTTATCTCAATGGCAAAATTGGTTAGCCAATGATTTTGAGCTTTTATGGTGTGACGATTTTAATGTAATACTAGACTTTGATACTCCATTGGATGTACTCAAACATCTGAAATATACCGGTGTAACAGCGACTAATCAGAAAAATTGGACAAGAAAAAATCTCAACAAATTTATTGATGATTATGTGAAGGCTTTTAGTTTGCCATCGGGTAAAGTGCGGTTAACTTATCATCCATTGTTTTTTATCGCACGTTATTCTCGTGCTGGAAATTAGTAGGGCGTATTTATGGGCAAGGTTATTTTTGTATCGGGCATTGATACCGATGTAGGTAAAACTGTTGCAACAGGCATTTATGCTAAAAAGTTGATGGAACAAGGCTTTTCCGTTATTACACAAAAAATGATTCAAACAGGCTGTAAAAATATCGCTGATGATTTGCTTGTACATCGAAAGATTCAAGGCATTGATTTGACGGAAGAAGATTTAGAAGGCGAAACCTGCCCTTATCTTTTTGAATATCCTTGTTCTCCTCATTTAGCGGCAAAGCTCGAAGGGCAAGAAATTAGTGAAAAAATTATTGAAAAATCCACCGCACTTTTGGTAGAAAAATATGATTATGTATTGTTGGAGGGGCGGGAGGATTAATGGTGCCTTATTGTGAAGATGCGACGACGTTAGATTATATCCAGTCAAACAATTACCCTTTGATTTTGGTGACATCAGGAAAATTAGGTAGTATTAACCACACATTATTAAGTTTAGAGGCCTGTCGTTCTTATGGTGTGTCAGTACTAAGCGTAATGTATAACGGTTATCCAGAATATGATCCTATCATTAGTCAAGAGACACAAGGCTATTTAAAACGTTATCTTAAAAAATATTTTCCTGAAACGGAATTTGAATGCTTTGGGCGCATTGAAATTTAAGCTCAGGGAAAAGTGTGATAGACTCGCGCCAGTTTTTAATGAGATGATTTGCTGCTAAAGTGCGGTTAAAACGAGTAAAAAATGAATAACTATTTATTAAAATGCGAAAATATCAATAAATTTTATCAAGAAGGTGAAAATCAAACGCAAGTGTTAAAAGGTGTTTCTTTTTCTATGGAACCTGCAGAGTTGGTTGCGATTGTGGGGAGTTCTGGTTCAGGAAAAAGTACTTTATTACACACCCTAGGCGGCTTAGATCAGCCAAGTAGCGGGGAAGTGTTTATTAATGGACAATCCTTGCAAAAAGCATCGGCTAATGAATTAGCTGCTTTGCGTAATCGTTATTTAGGATTTGTGTATCAATTCCATCATTTAATGGCAGATTTTACCGCACTTGAAAATGTGATGATGCCGATGTTGATTGGTCATCAAAATAAAACAGAAGCGAAAGATCGTGCCGAAAAAATGCTAAGTGCGGTGGGATTAAGTCATAGAGTTACGCATCGTCCTTCTGCACTTTCTGGTGGAGAACGTCAGCGTGTGGCTATTGCACGAGCTTTAGTGAATAATCCATCGTTAGTTTTAGCGGATGAGCCCACCGGGAATCTCGATCACAAGACCACAGAAAGCATTTTTGAACTTATTCAACAACTTAACCAAGAGCAAAATATCGCTTTTTTATTAGTCACTCACGATATGGGGCTTGCTGAAAAATTATCACGCCGTTTAGTGATGCAAGATGGTATTTTGAAGGAAGGTGTGTGATGAATACGCCGTTTTTTATTAGTTGGCGTTATCAACGAGGTAAGCAAAAGAATCCGTTGGTAGCGTTAATTTCAAAATTCTCTGCTATCGGTATCGCCCTTGGTGTAGCAGTGTTGATTGTGGGGTTAAGTGCCATGAATGGTTTTGAGCGTGAGTTGAATTCACGTATTTTGGCAGTCGTACCACATGCGGAAATCACAGTAAATCCACAGGGCAATGAGAGCACATTAAACCATTGGCAGAACCTTGCGGAACGTCTAAAAACAAACAAAAAAATTACCGCACTTTCACCTTTTGTGAGTTTTACTGCCTTAGTCGAAAATGGCAATAAACTTAAAGTTGTACAAGTGAAAGGGGTAAATAAACAAGCTGAAGATCAAGTGAGTTCTCTTGGTAAGTTTGTGGAAGGTGATGGCTGGCAGAAATTCGCAGAAGAAGGCGGATTGGTGCTGGGTTCAGGTATTGCCAAAGAGTTAGATGTTAAAGCAGGCGATTGGGTGTCATTATTGATTTCTCAACCGAATGGTGAAGATCAAATGGCTCAACCTAATCGTGAACGTGTTCAAGTGACCGCTATTTTGCGTTTAGATGGCCACTTAGACCATAGCTATGCCTTACTGGCATTACCTCAAGCGCAAGAATTAATGGAATATCGCGAAGATCAAATTACCGGTGTTGAATTGAAAGTTGATGATCCATTCAAAGTACAAGAAATGGATTATTCGATGCTAAATGATTATCCGCAACTACTTTACATTCAAAACTGGGTGGCAAAATTTGGTTATATGTATCGTGATATTCAGCTTATCCGTACAGTGATGTATATCGCGATGGTGCTTGTAATTGGGGTAGCGTGTTTTAATATCGTTTCTACCTTAATTATGGCGGTAAAAGACAAGCAAGGTGATATTGCGATTATGCGAACCCTGGGGCAAATAATGGCTTTATTAAGCAGATCTTTATTTGGTATGGCTTGCTTGCAGGAATGAAAGGGTGTTTGATTGGTATCGTGTTAGGAGTCGTACTTGCACTGAATCTCACGCCGATTATTCAAAGCATCGAGACATTACTCGGTAAAAAATTGTTATCAGATGGCATCTATTTTGTTGATTTCTTACCAAGTGAATTACATTGGTTCGATGTTGTATTAGTCCTCGTGGCGGCATTGGTATTGAGTTTACTCGCCAGTCTTTATCCGGCCAGTCGAGCCGCGAAGTTACAACCGGCTCAAGTATTGAGTAATCATTAATAAAAAATCAGGGATTAAGTATTTAATCCCTGATTTTTTATTGTTCAACCGTTAATCATTATTGGTTTTCTTTATCTGTTTTTAATAAGCCAGATGAACCTTCGGAATAATCGCGAGGTGGTTCTTCTGATTTACTTTCTGATGAGGCGGTCACTAATTGCTGGGTAAATAAACCTTTGTCGGCTGGTTTACTGCCAAGTAAGGTTTCAGATGAAACCGCATAGTGACGATAGAGTTTTTGATAATCACCAATTAAGGTTTTAAATAATTCGGCACTTTCCGCGAAATGTTTTTCAAGTTGTGCTTGTTTATCGCTTAATTGTATTTTCACTTCTTGAAGTTCAGCTTCGGTCTGAACTTGTTTTTTTACAGAACCTTTTGTTAAACGTAATAATAAATAGCCTAAGATTACGCCAACCACAAGCCCAATCACAGTGGCTTGCCACATTTCTGGTGTCCATGATTGCATACATTACTCCTTCTTTTGAATTCAATGTTTAGTGTAAAGGAAAACTGAAAAACTTTCTTTGCAGTTGATCACATTTTGAAAAAGCAGCGTTTACACAGCTGCAATAATCACGATCTCAACCTTCCAATCAGGATCTGCAAGTTTCGCTTCTACCGTTGCTCGGCTTGGTGGATTTTGGCTATCAACCCATTCATCCCATGCTTGGTTGAGTTGAGCATAATCTGCCATATCAGCAAGGAAGATTTGCGTGGTAAGAATTTTGCTTTTTTCAGAACCAATTTCAGCCAATAATTTATCGATCAGTGAAAGGACTTCTTTGGTTTGCTCGTAAGCATTTTGCTTAACGGTTTTTTCCGGTACTTGGCCGGCAAAATAGGCAGTATTGTTATGAATGACCACTTCAGAAAAGCGTTTGCTTGGTTGAATGCGTTGAATCGACATAATGGCTCCTTTTTGATGAAGATAATTCCATTCTAAAGGCGGTTTTAGACTTTGTAAATCAAGAAATTGTGAGATAAAATAATTGAGAATTTTTATCAACTAAAGAGAACTATGAAACTCCTGATTTCGAATCAATACGGCGCCATTGTGATGGCATTATTGCCTTTTGTTTACGGTATGTTATTAGCTTCACCTGTTTGGGCGCATTTCTTTTTGCTTTTAGCTTGGTTCAGCATGTATTTGCTAAGTTACCCAATGCTGAGTCTCTTTAAAGGCAAAAATATGGCGGAATATAAAAAGTGGACTATCATCTATGGTGTCGCAGCTTTTTTATTTGCGCTTCCTGCTATTTTTTATAACTGGCAAATTCTTTTCTTTATTGCCGCCATGTTTCCTTTTGTGTTGGTGAGTATCTATTACACCAAGAAAAAAGATGAACGTAATCTTCTCAATGATTTAGCGGGTATTGCGATTTTTGCCCTTGCAGGTATGGGATCCTATTATTTTTCCGACCGCACTTTTGACGAAAAAATCTGGTGGGTAGCACTGTATCCAAGCTTATTCTTTATTGGCACAACGCTTTACGTCAAATCAATGATGCGTGAACGCAAAAATCCGCTTTATCTCAAAGCCTCTATTATTTTTCATATACTTTGTGTGCTCGGTTGCTTGTTTACCCAACAATATGTCTTATCACTTGCTTTTGTACCAGCGTTAATTCGTGCCATTTATTTGCCCACCAAGAAACTTTCGGTTAAGCAAGTCGGTCTAATAGAATTCGGAACATCCGCCATTTTTTTGATTATTTTATTGATAGCGACATTATAAGATGAAGACATTAGCCAAACTTTTACTCCTCACCACGCTCACCTTAAGCAGTTCAGCATTTGCGATGAAAACTATTGATTTGGTGGATAAAGCGCAAATGACGGAGCAGCAAAAAATGGATCTGGCGCAAAAACTGGCTGAGAAACAAGATTGGAAAGCCGTTTTTGAAATTATGTATCCTTTAGCTTTGGAAGGTAATTTACAAGCGCAAAGCAATTTAGGGATGCTTTATAATTTAGGTCGCGGAGTAGATGAAAATAAAGAGTTGGCTTATTGGTGGTTTAGCGAAGCCGCTGAGCGAGGCAGTATTAAAGCCATCAATAATTTGGCTATCATGTATTTCAACGGCAACAACTATGTGAAACAAGATACCGCTCAAGCGATTAAATTATTTGAAACCAGTGCGACAAAAGATCCTGATGCAATGCTTACATTAGGGGAAATCTATACCAATCAGAAAGAATTTACCAAAGCCTTTAAATGGTTCCAAAAAGCTGCGAATGCGGGCAGCAATGAGGGGCGATTCCGTTTGGCTCGTTTGTATGAAGAAGGGGTTGGAACACAAGTCAATATTGGTTTGGCCAAATTGCTTTATTTGGAAATTATGAATACGGCGAAAAAGGATGAAATCAAAGAAATCGCCAGACAGCGATTACAACGTTTAAGCTTGTATTAAAAAAGTGCGGTTGAATTTGAACTGCCCCCCAAAAGTTGGACTCAACAAACCAACAATTGAGGTGCAGTTTTTTTTATGGGTAAACACTACACAATCGAATTTAAATTACAGGTTCTTCAACCTATTTTGAATGAGAAAATGAGTATTAGAGAAGCTGCGCGTTTTTACAATATTCCCTCCAATGCCCTAGTCGGGACATGGTTGAAACGGTTTTCCGATGCTTTATTTGAACAAATGATTAGCACCTTTATTAATACCAGTTTTATCCTAGGCGCAATAGTATTTGGATTAGCTTTACCGGGCTTATTGTTTTATCGACAAAAACCTGTTGTGTAAATAAATTGTTATTTTCACCAGCAATTAAATGTTTATTTAACGACCACATCGATGTTTATTTAATAACCACATTAATGTTTATTTTATAATCAAAAATGAGGATTTTTGATCTATATCAAATGTAATAATATTTTGAATACATTCCTTTTTTGATTTATTCTCAAAAAATAAAAATATTTGTTGGAGATAAATGTTAATCAAGTTTATAATAATCTAAGAATTATTTGTAATTCTATCAAATCTTAAACAACGTCTAGAAATGGTAAGTTGTAACATCCATTTCTCATCATATAAATAAATTCTCTACGGAAAGAATAATATGAACAAAATCTATAAGGTTCTTTGGAATCATGCTGCCCAAAATTGGGTGGTTACCTCTGAATTGGCTCGTGGAAACGTTAAATCTTCCACCAGCCAACTCACAAATCAACTTACCGATCAACCAACCAGCCAACTGAAAAAAAGCTTTACAATAGCCACACTAAGTGCGGTCATTATTGCGAGTTTATTCTCTACATCGGCTATGGCTGATGCAATGAACCGAAATTCGTGGGATAGCGCTGACGCCAGTACGGTTGTAATTGGTGAACAAAACGATGCCTCTGGTCCTGATGGTGGAGCATCAGCTCGCACGTATGGTTCAACTACCGATGGTAGAATAACCAATGTTCATCACTCTATCGCTATTGGTGGTAAAGCAACAGTAACTAATACTCAAAATGCTCTAGCCATTGGTTATAATGCTAAAATTAATTCAAAAACAAAAGGAAGTGTCGCTTTAGGTGCCCATTCACAAGTTAGTAATGTAAATACAGACCAAACGTCTCAATCAATCAACATTGGTGGTAAAAATTACGACTTTGCAGGGAAAGCAGATACAAATACATCTGTTCTTTCTATTGGTTCAGGTGGGCCTGTCCGGGATTGGAACGGACGCACAAACGATGGTCGAGGCCATTCTATAGATACTTATGACCGAGGTACTAATCGCTACAACGTTCGCCAAATTCAAAATGTGGCAGCAGGTCGTGTGGCAGTAAACTCAACCGATGGAATTAACGGTTCTCAACTTTATGCTGTAGTACAAGCGGTTAATGATTTGTCAAAAAATACTGCCTATGGTTGGAAAGTAACATCTGAAGGTGGAACAGGCTCAGGTGAACAAAGCGTTAACAACGGCGAGACTGTTACCTTTGCTGCTGGCAAAAACATGACAATTACGCAAGCTGGAAAAAAATTCACCTATGCGACCGCAGATGACGTCACCTTCAATAAAGTAACTGTTGGTGGCAATGAATTTAATACGAACGGCTTAACCATTGCAAGTGGCCCAAGTATGACCAAAACAGGGATCAATGCAGGTAATAAAACAATTACCAATGTAGCAAATGGTGTCAATAATAATGATGCGGTGAACGTATCCCAATTAAACGCTGCTAAAAGCAATGTTGCGGCAGGCACAAATGTTGCTAACGTAACAACTACAACTAATGCGGATCAAAGCAAAACTTACACCGTAAATGCGATTGGCACAAACGTAACTTCTAATAGTAATTTAATTACTGCAACTAAAACAGCTACGGCGAATAACACCAATAACCAAACCAATACTTATACCATTGGTTTAAAAACCAAAAATGTAACGGCGAATAAAGATTCCGGCAAATATGATGAAATACCAGCAACCGAAGGAGATGGTGTTGTTACCGCGAAGGCTTTATTAGAGGCACTAAAAAAAGCTGGCTGGAAATTACAAGCTAACGGTGTGGGTAATACGATAATTAAAGCTGGTGATGTGGTTAATTTTGTTAATGGTACGGGAACTACTGCATCAGTAACGTCATCAAATAAAGGGAATTCCATTAAATTTGATATTAACACATCAACTTTAACAGTATCCAAAGCAGGCACCACTACAGGTACTATTTCTGCCGATAAAGCTGGTGATTATTTTGCTAACGCAACAAGTGTTGCCACTGCAATTAATAGCGCGTTCTGGAGAGCTACGGCAACTGGTGCTGGTGGCGGAACTCGCGTAGAACAACCAATCCACGCTGGAGATCTAGTTACATTTAAAGGTGGCGATGGTATTAAAGTTGATCAAGATAAGGGAACTTTCACCTTTAGCCTTGATAAAGACTACATTAAAAAACACCCTGAATTTAAAGGCCCTAAAGGGGATAAAGGTGCACAGGGGGCTCGTGGTGAAAAAGGTGAAACCGGTGCGGCAGGTAAAAACGCTGTTGCAAGTGTTACCACAAATAACGATGGTACTCACACCATTAACATTACCGATGGTAATGGCGCCGTATCTTCTACTATCGTGAAAAACGGTGAAAAAGGTGAAAAAGGTGAAAAAGGTGAAAAAGGTGAAAAAGGTGAAACCGGTGCGGCAGGTAAAAACGCTACAGCTACTGTAGTTGATAACCATAATGGTACTCATACGTTCACTGTTACTAACCCTGATGGCTCTGAAACCCACACCACTATTAATGATGGTGCGAAAGGTGAAAAAGGTGAAAAAGGTGAAAAAGGTGAAACCGGTGCGGCAGGTAAAAACGCTGTTGCAAGTGTTACCACAAATAACGATGGTACTCACACCATTAACATTACCGATGGTAATGGCGCCGTATCTTCTACTATCGTGAAAAACGGTGAAAAAGGTGAAACCGGTGCGGCAGGTAAAAACGCTGTTGCAAGTGTTACCACAAATAACGATGGTACTCACACCATTAACATTACCGATGGTAATGGCGCCGTATCTTCTACTATCGTGAAAAACGGTGAAAAAGGTGAAAAAGGTGAAAAAGGTGAAAAAGGTGAAACCGGTGCGGCAGGTAAAAACGCTGTTGCAAGTGTTACCACAAATAACGATGGTACTCACACCATTAACATTACCGATGGTAATGGCGCCGTATCTTCTACTATCGTGAAAAACGGTGAAAAAGGTGAAAAAGGTGAAAAAGGTGAAAAAGGTGAAACCGGTGCGGCAGGTAAAAACGCTACAGCTACTGTAGTTGATAACCATAATGGTACTCATACGTTCACTGTTACTAACCCTGATGGCTCTGAAACCCACACCACTATTAATGATGGTGCGAAAGGTGAAAAAGGTGAAAAAGGTGAAAAAGGTGAAACCGGTGCGGCAGGTAAAAACGCTGTTGCAAGTGTTACCACAAATAACGATGGTACTCACACCATTAACATTACCGATGGTAATGGCGCCGTATCTTCTGCTACCGTGAAAAACGGTAAAGATGGTAAAAATGCTGTTGCTAACATCACTGAAAACAATGATGGCTCACATACTATTAACATCACCGATGGTAATGGCGCCGTATCTTCTACTATCGTGAAAAACGGTGAAAAAGGTGAAAAAGGTGAAAAAGGTGAAAAAGGTGAAACCGGTGCGGCAGGTAAAAACGCTGTTGCAAGTGTAACCAACAATAATGATGGAACACACACCATTAACATTACCGATGGTAATGGCGCCGTATCTTCTACTATCGTGAAAAACGGTGAAAAAGGTGAGAAAGGTGAAAAAGGTGAAACCGGTGCGGCAGGTAAAGACGGTAAAAACGCTATTGCAAGTGTCACCACAAATGAAGATGGCACTCACACCATCAACATCACCGATGGTAATGGCGCCGTATCTTCTGCTACCGTGAAAAACGGTAAAGATGGTAAAAATGCTGTTGCTAACATCACTGAAAACAATGATGGCTCACATACTATTAACATCACCGATGGTAATGGCGCCGTATCTTCTACTATCGTGAAAAACGGTGAAAAAGGTGAAAAAGGTGAAAAAGGTGAAAAAGGTGAAACCGGTGCGGCAGGTAAAAACGCTGTTGCAAGTGTTACCACAAATAACGATGGAACACACACCATTAACATTACCGATGGTAATGGCGCCGTATCTTCTACTATCGTGAAAAACGGTGAAAAACGGTGAAAAAGGTGAAAAAGGTGAAACCGGTGCGGCAGGTAAAAACGCTGTTGCAAGTGTTACCACAAATAACGATGGAACACACACCATTAACATTACCGATGGTAATGGCGCCGTATCTTCTACTATCGTGAAAAACGGTGAAAAAGGTGAAAAAGGTGAAAAAGGTGAAACCGGTGCTGCAGGTAAAGACGGTAAAAACGCTGTTGCAAGTGTTACCACAAATCAAGATGGCACTCACACCATTAACATTACCGATGGTAATGGCGCCGTATCTTCTACTATCGTGAAAAACGGTGAAAAAGGTGAAAAAGGTGAAACCGGTGCGGCAGGTAAAAACGCTGTTGCAAGTGTTACCACAAATAACGATGGAACACACACCATTAACATTACCGATGGTAATGGCGCCGTATCTTCTACTATCGTGAAAAACGGTGAAAAAGGTGAAAAAGGTGAAAAAGGTGAAAAAGGTGAAACCGGTGCGGCAGGTAAAAACGCTGTTGCAAGTGTTACCACAAATAACGATGGTACTCACACCATTAACATTACCGATGGTAATGGCGCCGTATCTTCTACTATCGTGAAAAACGGTGAAAAAGGTGAAAAAGGTGAAAAAGGTGAAAAAGGTGAAACCGGTGCGGCAGGTAAAAACGCTGTTGCAAGTGTAACCAACAATAATGATGGAACACACACCATTAACATTACCGATGGTAATGGCGCCGTATCTTCTACTATCGTGAAAAACGGTGAAAAAGGTGAGAAAGGTGAAAAAGGTGAAACCGGTGCGGCAGGTAAAGACGGTAAAAACGCTATTGCAAGTGTCACCACAAATGAAGATGGCACTCACACCATCAACATCACCGATGGTAATGGCGCCGTATCTTCTGCTACCGTGAAAAACGGTAAAGATGGTAAAAATGCTGTTGCTAACATCACTGAAAACAATGATGGCTCACATACTATTAACATCACCGATGGTAATGGCGCCGTATCTTCTACTATCGTGAAAAACGGTGAAAAAGGTGAAAAAGGTGAAAAAGGTGAAACCGGTGCGGCAGGTAAAAACGCTGTTGCAAGTGTTACCACAAATAACGATGGAACACACACCATTAACATTACCGATGGTAATGGCGCCGTATCTTCTACTATCGTGAAAAACGGTGAAAAAGGTGAAAAAGGTGAAAAAGGTGAAACCGGTGCGGCAGGTAAAAACGCTGTTGCAAGTGTTACCACAAATAACGATGGAACACACACCATTAACATTACCGATGGTAATGGCGCCGTATCTTCTACTATCGTGAAAAACGGTGAAAAAGGTGAAAAAGGTGAAAAAGGTGAAAAAGGTGAAACCGGTGCGGCAGGTAAAAACGCTGTTGCAAGTGTAACCAACAATAATGATGGAACACACACCATTAACATTACCGATGGTAATGGCGCCGTATCTTCTGCTATCGTGAAAAACGGTAAAGATGGTGAGAAAGGTGAGGATGGCAAAAATGCCGTTGCAAGTGTAACCAACAATAATGATGGAACACATACTATCAAGATTACCGATGGTAACAACAAGTCTACGACAACAATTGTTAAAGATGGTAAAGACGGTAAAAACGGCACTGGTGGTTCAGGCTCCAACTCAGATGATGGCTTGAAATTTACCGGCAATAATGAAGTTGTGAATAACAATAAGCTTAATAGCAAAGTTATTATCAAAGGCGAAGGTGTTTCTAAAGTGAAATCAGAAACATTCAAATCAGCTAAAGGTAATATCAATGTGAAAGCAGATGGTAACGCAACTTTAGAAATGCAATTAGCCAAAGATATTGATCTTGGTAACGACGGTTCCGTCACTACTGGTAATACCGTTATCAATAATAATGGTATTACAATAAATAATGCGGCTCCAAACAAAACTGTTTCTGTAACTGAAAACGGCTTGAATAACGGTGGTAATAGAATTATTAACGTTGCTCCGGGCATAAAAGGTACAGATGCAGTGAATGTGAACCAATTAAGAGGTGCGGTTAACAATATTCATAATGATATGAATAAAATGGATAAAAGACTCAGCGCGGGTATTGCAGGCGCAATGTCCTCAGCTAACTTATATCAAGCCACCTCTTCAGGTAAATCTATGCTTTCAGCTGGCGCTGGTACGTATAGAGGAGAAAGCGCAGTTGCAGTGGGTTACTCTCGCTTATCAGATAATGGTAAATTTGGGGTAAGATTCTCCGCGAATACAAACTCTCGTGGAGATGCAGGTGCTGCAGCAAGTGTTGGTTACCAATGGTAATCTAGCTTTTACCAAAAAAGCCTAATTATAAACCGCACTTTAAGTGCGGTTTATTTATGGCGATAATTTATTTCGATAATAAAAAACCGGCATCAGCCGGTTTTTTTTACTATTCTTGTGATTTTTTCTTTAGGTATTCATAAAGCTCATCTTTAATCCGTAATTTTTCTTTTTTCAAAGCCTCAATTTCCATATGAGTGGCGAGCTGAATGTTTTCCTGCATATTCTTAATTTCATGATCTAATTCGTTATGCTTTTCAAAAAACCGTTTCAACCATGTCCCGACTAGGGCGTTGGAAGGAATATTGTAAAAACGAGCTACTTTTCTGATACTCATTTTTCGATTCAAAATAGGTTGAAGAGCCTGTAATTTAAATTCGATTGTGTAGTGTTTACCCATAAAAAAATCTGCACCTCAATTGTTGGTTTGTTGAGTACAACTTTTGGGGGGCAGATTATTTTGACCGCACTTTTTTATTTCACCTCCGCACCTTTCAACCAGCGTCTGACCCAACTGCGGTTTGGCATTAAGTTATGAATCAGATCTTCGCTCATCGGTAAGGGCTCGCCATAAATTAAGGAAGCCAGTGTATCACCTAAAAACGGCGCAGAAGTTAATCCTCGTGAACCTAAGGCACCGATTAAATAGAGATTAGGGTAGTTTTCAGCTTGTTCTATTGGCTGTTTACGGCGTCGCAAATTAAACAAATTTTGATATTGTGTTTGCTGAGCAGAAAAATGAGGAACAGCGCCCATCATTGGCGTAAGATCACGTACCGAACAACGTACACCGATTCGAGCAAGATTACCCGATGTATCTACTTCTTTTGTCCACTCTTCAGGTATATTTTGCTGAATTTTTTGTTGGTTTTCTTGTTGTTCAGTTAGGTTAAATTCACGAGTCGCATTATCACGAACATGACTTGCACCAATACAATGACAGGCTTTCGTTTGATCGACTGGCGTCAGGTAGCCGTCATAGCACAACACGGTTTTGAGTTTAAGTAAATTTTCCGATGTCGGAATTTGGCTCACTTGTCCGCGAACTTGGTAGAGTGGCAGTTTTTGCGTTTGTTCAAACTCAGTGAGTTTATGCCCGTTTGCTAAAACAACCACTTCATGGCAGAAAGTTTCATTTTCAGCTGTGGTGATTTGCCAACCATTTTCTGTTTGAGAAAGTGCGGTTACTTTTTGTGATGTTTTAATCTGGACACCTTGTTTCTCTAAAAAGGCAAAAGCATGCTGAACTAACTGACGTGGTGTAAGCCAAGCACCTTGAGGGATAAAACCGCCACCAAAAGGTAACGGCAAACCTACTTTTTCGCTTAATTCAGTTTGACTTAATGACTGATATAAATCAGAAGGCAAATTCAGCTCAGCGATTTTATTTAATTTACTTTCTGTTTTGTCATTGTAAGAACAAAGCGCTACACCACAGAACTCATGTTCAAATTCGATTTGTTGTTGAATTGCCCATTGTAGGAATTGATGGCCATAGGCAAAAGCATGAATATAAAAACGAATATTGCGTTCGTTATCATCGCTCAGTTGTGGATAAAAAGCCCCTTGTTTATTGCCGGATGCATTGAGGGCAGTTTGCTCATCTTCGCAATAAATTGTGATTTTAGCCCCGCGTTTAACCAATGAAATGGCTGTACAAAGCGAAGCAATTCCACCACCAATAATGGCAATATCTTGTTCTTTGAGATTGGCGGGCTGACTATGAAACCAGGGCATAGAAAGTGCGGTCGGTTTTTCATGAATTTTTTGACCAGAAAGACATTCCCGTTTTTTACCAAAGCCTTTGCGTTTCTTAATATTAAAGCCTGCATTTTCTAAGCCTTTTCTAACCGCACTTGCCGCAGTGAAGGTCGCAAAGGTACCTTGTAGCTTGGTAAAACGAAACATTTGCTGATAAAGCTGCTCATTCCACATGTCGGGGTTTTTACTCGGTGCAAAACCATCTAAAAACCAAGCATTAATTTTACCATTCATATAATCGCCAAGTTGTGGCAGATTTTCAGCGACATCGCCAAACCAAAGATCTAACGTGGTTTCATCAAAATGAAAACGATAGCAACCTTGAATAGGATTAAGCCAATGCTGTTGCAAATGCAGAGCAAGACGAGAAAATTGCGGATAGGCTAAATGGGCTTGTCGTAATGCATCAAGTGGCAAAGGGTATTTTTCAAAAGAGATAAAATAAAGGCGTTTTAAAGGCGAATCTGGATATTTCTGGCGAAATTCAAGGAATAGCGTGGTCACCGCAAAGAAATTTAATCCTGTGCCAAATCCCGTTTCAGCAATAACAAAGTGGGCTTCTTGGTAATGAACCCAACGTTTCCACAACTGATTACCTTCTAAAAACACATAGTGGGTTTCCGCTAAACCATCTTGATTAGAAAAATACACATCATCAAATTTATCCGAAACAGGCGTATTCTCTTGGTTAAAATGAATTTTTGCGTGCTGAATGGTGAACATGTGTTAGCCCTTTTTTGCCTTATCAAATTCTTTTATAATAGCACGGAAATTTTGAGTCGGTTAAAACTTAACTGGTCGAACAAATGAATTATTGCTTGCAATATTTTCATTTCATAGTAAATTGCGTTCAGCTAACAACTGTAAGTTGAATTAAATTTCCCCTAACTCATAAGGAATAAAGAATGAAAAGAGCTGTAATTACTGGTTTTGGTATTATTTCAAGTATCGGTAACAACAAAGAAGAAGTTTTGGCTTCATTAAAAGCAGGTAAATCTGGTATTGAAGTCGTGCCTGAGTTTATTGAAATGAAAATGCGTAGCCATGTTGCCGGCACAATCAAACTTGATCCAAGCGAGCATATCGATCGTAAAGTGTATCGTTTTATGGGTGATGCGGCAGCTTATGCATACCTTTCTATGCGTGAAGCGATTGAAGATTCAGGTTTAACAGAAGATCAAGTTTCAAATGACCGTACAGGTCTGGTAATCGGTGCAGGTACTGGTTCAGCACATAACCAATTAGTGGCTTGTGATGCAGTGCGTGGTCCACGCGGTGTGAAAGCAATTGGTCCTTATGCAGTAACTAAAACCATGGCTTCAAGTGTGTCAGCTTGTTTAGCAACCCCTTACAAAATCCGTGGTGTGAACTACTCAATCAGCTCTGCTTGCGCAACATCTGCACACTGTATCGGTCACGCAGTTGAATTAATCCAATTAGGTAAACAAGATGTGGTTTTCGCTGGTGGTGCGGAAGAATTATCTTGGGAATGTGCAACTGAATTCGATGCAATGGGTGCGGTTTCAACTAAATACAATGATACCCCAGAAAAAGCGTCTCGTGCTTACGATGCAGACCGTGATGGTTTCGTTATCGCTGGTGGTGGCGCTGTTGTAGTGGTTGAAGAATTAGAACACGCATTAGCACGTGGCGCAAAAATCTACGCAGAAATCGTGGGCTATGGTGCAACCTCTGATGGTTACGACATGGTAGCGCCAAGTGGTGAAGGTGCAGAGCGTTGTATGAAACAAGCAATGGCAACGGTAGATACCCCAATTGATTACATCAACGTACACGGTACATCAACACCAGTTGGTGACGTAAAAGAATTAGGTGCAATCAAAAATGTATTTGGTGACAAAATCCCTGCAATTTCTTCTACCAAATCAATGACTGGTCACTCTTTAGGTGCTGCCGGTGCACACGAAGCAATCTATACCTTATTAATGCTACACAATGACTTTATTGCACCAAGCATTAATATCGAAACATTAGATGAAGCGGCAGAAGGCTGCAACATCGTGACTGAAACAAAAGAAAATGCAGGCTTACAAACTGTCATGTCAAACAGCTTTGGTTTCGGTGGTACAAACGCGACTTTAGTGTTCAAACGCTATAACGGCTAATTAAAAATCTCTTAAAATTTAACCGCACTTTGGATCTTCCAAGTGCGGTTTTTTCTTATAATCTCTCCCTTTCTCCTTACTCAGCAGAAAAATCAATACTTAAAATGTGATCCAGCTCAAAATTTTGAACAAAAGAATAAAAAATTTTTATTTTTATAAAACTCCATATAAAACTACGATTTTCTGCTTTTTATATTAATTATCTTTATTTAAATCTTAATATTTTTATTTTGTTAGTTTTTAATGCTTTTTAATTCGTTTTTTTAGACTTTTCTCATGCTGGACAAGCCGTTTTCTTTCGGTATGATGTTTCCATTGTTTTGACACGAATCGTAACAAATAAAAGTGTGGTCAGTTTTAGGAGTAAAATATGAAGAAATTATCCGGTGCGGAAATGGTGGTTCAGTCTTTGCGTGACGAAGGCGTTGAGTATTTATTTGGTTATCCAGGCGGTGCCGTATTGGATATTTATGATGCAATCCATACTCTTGGTGGGATTCAGCATATTTTAGTTCGTCATGAGCAAGCTGCGGTACATATGGCAGATGGTTATGCGCGTGCGACCGGTAAAGTGGGGTGTGTGTTAGTAACCTCAGGACCAGGTGCAACCAATGCGATTACGGGTATTTTGACTGCTTATACTGATTCGGTACCAATGGTGATCATTTCAGGTCAGGTAATGAGTAGCTTAATCGGTCGTGATGCGTTCCAAGAATGTGATATGGTGGGAATTTCTCGCCCAGTGGTTAAACATAGCTTTATCGTTAAAAAAGCAGAAGACATTCCAGGTATCTTGAAAAAAGCCTTTTATATCGCTTCAACAGGCCGTCCAGGTCCCGTTGTCGTAGATATTCCAAAAGATACCGTAAATCCAACTTTAAAATATCCTTACGAATATCCAAAATCTGTTGAGCTTCGTTCTTATAATCCAACGGTAAATGGTCATAAAGGTCAAATTAAGAAAGCATTAAAAGCATTATTAGTGGCTAAAAAACCGGTTTTATTCGTGGGTGGTGGTGCAATTGCGGCAGGCTGTCATGAAGAATTAACACAATTCGCACAACGTTTAAATTTACCGGTCACCTCATCGTTAATGGGTTTAGGCGTGTACCCAAGTACGGACAAACAATTTTTAGGCATGCTTGGGATGCACGGGACTTATGAAGCCAATACCGCGATGCATGAAAGTGATTTAATTCTTGGTGTTGGGGTGCGTTTTGATGACCGTACCACTAACAACTTAGATAAATATTGTCCGAATGCAAAAGTGATTCAGATTGATATTGACCCAACCTCTATTTCTAAAAACGTACCTGCGGCTATTCCAATTGTAGGTAACGCGAAAAATGTATTGGATGAATTCTTAAGCTTATTAGGTGAAGAAATCGGTTCATGTCCACAAAATCATTTAGAAGATTGGTGGAAACAAATCGATGAATGGAAAGCAAAAAAATGCTTGGATTTCGACCGCACTTCAGGCGTCATCAAACCACAGCAAGTGATGGAAGCAGTGTATCGCATTACAAAAGGCCAAGCTTATGTGGCATCGGATGTAGGGCAACACCAAATGTTTGCCGCATTGCATTATCCGTTTGATTTACCGCGTCGTTGGATCAATTCAGGTGGTGCTGGTACCATGGGCTTTGGTTTACCTGCTGCATTAGGGGTAAAACTTGCACATCCAGAAGCAACCGTCGTTTGCGTAACGGGTGATGGCAGTATTCAAATGAATATCCAAGAGCTTTCAACAGCAACACAATATGGCATTCCTGTTGTGGTGATTTGTTTGAACAACCACTTCTTAGGCATGGTAAAACAATGGCAAGATTTGATTTACTCTGGCCGCCATTCTCAAACTTACATGAATTCTTTACCAGATTTCGTGAAGTTAGCCGAATCTTATGGTCATGTGGGGATTCAAATTTCGACACCAGATGAATTAGAAAGCAAATTACAAGAAGCCTTCAGCATTAAAAATAAATTGGTCTTTGTTGATATTAACGTTGATGAAACCGAACACGTTTACCCAATGCAAGTTCGCGGCGGGGCGATGAATGAGATGATTTTAAGCAAACCACAAGAGGAGAAAGAATAATGCGTAGAATTTTATCTGTTTTATTAGAAAATGAATCCGGTGCATTATCTCGTGTGGTCGGCTTATTTTCCCAACGTGCATTTAACATTGAAAGCTTAACCGTGGCACCTACGGACGACCCAACTCTTTCTCGTATGACGATTGAAGCAGTAGGGGATGAGCAAGTGCTTGAGCAAATTGAAAAGCAGCTTCACAAATTAGTGGATGTGTTTAAAGTTATAAATTTGAGTGAGCATGACTACGTAGAGCGTGAAGTGTTATTAGTAAAAGTGCGTGCAACGGGTTCATCGCGTGATGAATTGAAACGTTTAGCCGATATCTTCCGTGGTCAGATTGTGGATGTAACAACAAAATCCTACACGATTCAATTAACGGGTACAAAAGATAAATTAGATGCTTTTGTTGAGGCTCTGAAAGAAGAAAGCACATTACTTGAAATTGTTCGTTCAGGGTTAATCAGTCTTTCTCGTGGTGAGAAGAATATTCTTTAATGGTATGGAAAGTAATCATCACCCATTTAAACCAAAATTGGTTCACATTGACTTCAAACGTGCGTAATTTGTATTAATACGGTTTATGTAAGTTAAAAAAAAGCTCGTCAAATTTGACGGGCTTTTTTGTTTTTATAAATAATTATTTTTCACAATATATTAGCGATATAGCATGCAAATGTTTACATATGTAAACATTGGGTTAAATTACTTGACTTATGTTTTTTCGCTGTTACCATGCCAGTGTATTATCATGTATAGAGCGGTTTATGATAAATAAGTCGCTCTAATTTTTTATAATCTTTTAACTTTTAAATAGGAAAGAAATCTATGAATCAAATTTTCCGTGTAATCTGGAATCACGCAACACAATCTTGGGTTGCCGTTTCTGAATTAACTAAAGCGCATAAAAAACAAAGTCGTAACTCACTGAAAGCGGTATTAGGTGGGGCATTAGTGTTGTTGAGCATTAACACTGCTGAAGCAGCTGCAGTAGGTATTGAAAGTACGAATGGCGCCACTATTGTTGCGGGTGATACAAAGACTGGTCCCGATGGGGTTTCTATCGGTGTTGGTACTGATACAAGTGCAGGGGCTAATAATGTTGCTATTGGCAAGAATGCTAAGGTAGGTAATGATGCTAAAGGCCGTACTCAGCCTTCAGGACAATCGGTGGCTATTGGCGGTGGTAACCTACCTCATGAAGGTGCTCGTGCCCTTGGCCAGCAATCTGTTGCCATAGGTGGTAATACTATTGCAGAGGGTAACTCCTCGATTGCTATCGGTAATGATGACGTAGATGCAGCAGTAACAGTGTCCACAACATATACAAATTCTGATGGAAATACAGTAAGAGGCACTATTGGTGAAGCCTATACAAACCTTACAGGTAAAAACCTACATACCGATGGTGGACGTTATAAAGATACTAAATCTGGTGAAGCAGCTGTGGCTATTGGTGTAAAAGCGCAAGCTGGAGATATTTCTGTAGCGCTTGGTACAGGTGCGGCTGCAGAGAAAGTGAATGCGGTTGCACTGGGTTCTGGTGCGAGCGCAACATTTGATAACTCTGTAGCACTGGGTGGCGGTTCCACGACAGATAAAGAGGGTACGAAACAAACATCTGTAACAGTTAATGGACATACATATAATTGGAGTGGTGGTTCCACAACTAGTAAAGGTGACGTGGTATCTATTGGTAAAGCAGGTTATGAACGTCAGTTAAAGAACGTAGCCGCTGGTGAAGTATCTGAAACTTCCACTGATGGTATTAATGGTTCTCAGTTATATGGCATTTTGAATAACATGACGATAGATCCAACATTCTTATATGCCGGTGATGATGCTAATAAAGGGGAAGTAACAGGCGCGGATGCTGATGCAAAAAAAGCTGATGCAAAAACGAAAAAAATCGTTGTTAGAAGCATGAAAGATGGCCGTTTGAATCTGTTGGGCGGTGCAACCGGTGAATTGTCAGACAACAACATCGGTGTAAATTATGACAACGAAAACACCATAAAATTTAAACTGGCAAAGGCATTAACAGGCTTAACCAGCACTGATGTTGGCGGCATTGTAACCAATGCTGGCGGCATTAATATGAACAATAAATCAATCACGAATTTAGCAGCGGGAACGAATTCAACTGATGCAGTTAATAAATCACAGTTAGATAAAGTCGCAACGAATAATATTAAACTTGGCGGTGATTCAGGAACTACTGATGCTCAGCAGCTAGATAAAACTGGTGGTTTACAATTTAATGTGAAAGGTACAAATGGCTTAACTACAACAGCCAGCGGTACGGATGTAACCGTTAAATTAGATGATGCCACGAAAGCAGCTGTAGATTCAATTGCGAATAAAATTGAAAATAACAAAATCAAACTATCCGCGACAAATGATTCAACTTCAACCGATCAACAAGATTTAAATAAATCGGGAGGAATTGAATTTAAGGTCAAAGGTGACAATGGATTAACTGCATCTGCGTCAGGTGATACCGTTACATTAAAATTGGATGATGCGACAAAAGCTAAAGTAGATTCAGTTGATAGTAAAATCGGCGACAATAACATCTCTTTAGGAAGTGATTCAGGAAGTACTGATGCACAGGCATTAACAAATACAGGTGGAATGAAGTTTAATATCAAAGGTGAAAATGGCTTAACTACAACCGCAAGTGGTAAGGATGTAACCGTTAAATTGGATGATACTACCAAAGATAAAATTGATAACGCAGCGGATAAAGATTTAAGCAACATCACTCCTGCTGGTAAAAAACAAATCAAAGATCAGGTAACTTGGAAAGCGAAAGCTAATAATTCTGGAATCGCCTTGACTGAAGATACGGTTGATGACAATGATACCGCTGAAACTATTGGTGCAGACGGTACATTAACGCTAGATGCAGGTAAGAACCTACGTTTACAACGTAAAGGTAAAGTATTCACTTATGGATTAGAGTCTAATTTAACGGGTATCAACAGCATCACTGGTTTAGCTAACACCTTGCCAGTAACGAAAAATGATGCTGCGGCACCAACAACAAATCAAGCAGCACCAACCAAAGTAGATGGAACAAAAGCTGCGTCTGTAAATGATATTTTAAATGCCGGTTGGAATTTAAAAGAAAATGGTGCAGAAAAAGATTTCGTTAAAGCTTATGACACAGTGAATTTTGTGAATGGTACCGGCACAACTGCGAATGTAACAGTCACTGAAAACGGTGCTGTAAGTGCGGTTAAATTTGATGTGAAAAAAACAACGATTGCCGAGGATACAGCTAAACCAGGTACGATGAAAGCAGGTGATACAGGAGATAGCTTTGCAACAGCGAATGATGTTGCAAATGCGATTAACAACGCATACTGGACTGCAACTTCTGAGAATGATGGTGGAGTATTAGAGGGTAATAAGACAGAAGAAAAAGTTAAAGCTGGCGATAAAGTCACATTTAAAGCAGGCGAAAACATCAAGTTAAAACAAGCTGGTAAGGATTTTACTTATTCTTTAAATCCTGTGTTAAGTAACATTACAAGCATTGGTGGTCATGGTACGACAATGACCTTTAAAGATGCTGGTGTAGATTTGGGTGGTAAAAAAATCACCAATATTGCTCCAGGCACAGATGGTACGGATGCCGTGAATAAATCACAATTAGATACAGCAGTGCAAGAAGTGGCAGCGAAACCATTATCATTTTCTGGTGATAATAAAGAAGCTGGAAAATTTGACCGCACTTTGGGTACTGAGGTTAAAATTGTTGGTGGTGAAACAGAGGCATCTAAATTATCCGATAACAACATTGGTGTGATTGGGAATAAAACTGATACTTTAACGGTTAAATTAGCGAAGTCGTTAAAAGGGTTGAGTGATGTTGAAGTAAAAGATGATGCTGGCAACACCACGAATATTACTCCAAATGGGATCACTATTTCACAACCAGAGAAAAATGGTAAGAAACCTGACAATGTATCTTTGACAAAAGACGGTTTAAATAACGGTGGTCAAAACATCACTAATGTAGCGGGCAACTTGCCAGGTGCGAAAAAAGATACAACTGCACCAACTACAGCTTCTGAAGGTCCGTCAGCAACAGACTTGCCGAATATTACAAATAATGCGGCAACTGTGGGAGATGTATTGAATGCCGGTTGGAATTTACAAAATAATGGTGAAGCGAAGGATTTTGTAAAACCTTATGACACCGTAAACTTTGTAGATGGCAAAGGTACCAAAGCTGTGGTAGAAACCACACCAAATGGTACAACAAGTAAAGTGAAGTTTGACATTGATACTGTTGACATGACTTCAAACCCAAATGGTACAGTTAAGAACCCGATGGGTGATAATGTTAAACAGTTATTAGACGATTTAGCTGCAGCGAAAAAAGCAGTGGCAGACAATCCTGATGATGAAGCAGCAAAAGCAAAACTTAAGGATGCGGAAGATGCTGTAAATAAAGCAGGTGGCAACAAAATTGCAACGGCACAAAACGTTGCTAACATGATTAACAATTCAGGCTTTACATTAAAAGCGGATAAAACAGATGGTCAAAATGAGACCTCTGATGAAACTCTTAAGAAAGATGGAGAGTTAATCAAACCAGGTTCAACCGTAACGATGAAAGCGGGTAAAAACATGACCGTTAAGCATGAAGCAAACGGCAATATTACCTATGCAACAGCATCAAATGTTACTTTTGATAGTGTTCAGTTTGGTGAGAATGGTCCTAAGATCACTAATAAAGATGGAAACATCAATGTTGGTGATAAAGATGGAAAACCTACACAAATTACAGGTGTCGCTTCATCATTGAAAACGACACCAGTAGAAACCACGCCAAATGGTAAGGACGGGGCTAAACCTGAATCTAAACCTAATCTTATTGATTTAGCAAACGCAACTACGCCAAATGCAGCTGCAACAGTAGGTGATTTGCAGAATATGGGTTGGGTTGTTGGTGCGCCTGAAAATGGTTATGTAGATACTGTGAAGAATGCAAATAAAGTAGACTTTAAAGGTGAAAACGGTATTTCTGTAACGGGTAAAACAAATAAAGAGGGCGTTCGTGAAATCACCATCTCTGTTGCTGAAGGTAAAGTAACAAATGATGTGACTGTTACTAAAGCTGATGGCAAAGTTATAGATGCTGTAAAAGGTCCTGATGGTAAACTTTATAAGAAAGGTCCGGATGGTAAGCCAGATACTTCTGAAGAAATTACTCTTGCTGAAGGAGATAAGGTTAACAACGAAGGTTCTAAATTTGTAAGTGGTAACGCTGTTGCTACAGCTATTCAAGAATCTGGATGGAACATTGGAAAAGCTGATGCTAAAGATGTGACTAAAGCATTTGAAAAAGAAGCCAAAGTTCATGACAAAGTAAATCCTAATGATGATGTTAAATTCGTAGATGGTCAAAATACAGTAGTAAAAATGGTCACTGTGGATGCAAAAAATGAGAATGGTTCGAAAAAAGCGACAACTTTTGTTAAGGTGGATGTAACAGGCTTACCAGTTCAATATACTGATAAGAATGGCACGCCAGTGACTAAAGTAGGTGATAAATACTTCACGGTTGATAAGGATGGTAACCCAACTACAACAGAAGTGAAACCTGCAGATTTAACCACTAACATGGTTAATCCTGCTGCTGCACCTAATAAAATTGGTGAACCAACGACATTGGGTAATGTGAAATCTAACTTGCCTGAAACTAAGAATGGTAATAACCCTACATTGAATCAGACAGCACCAACAGATGAAGACGCTGATAAAGTTAAAAATAATGCAGCAACCGTATCTGATGTGTTGAATGCAGGTTGGAACCTACAAAACAATGGTAAAGCGAAGGATTTTGTAAAACCTTATGACACCGTAAACTTTGTAGATGGTAAAGGCACTAAAGCTGTTGTAAAAACTGAAGAAGATGGCACAACAAGCAACGTGAAGTTTGACATTGATACAGGTAGCATCACCAATAATGCCGATGGTAGCGTTCAAGGCCCAGTTACGTCTGAAATGCAGGATGCATTAAAGGATGCAAAAGATGCATATAATAGCTTACCACCTAATGCACCAGAAGCAGTACGTAAGGCTGCTGAACAAGCAGTTGCAGACGCTGAAAATAATATTGCAAATGCTAAAAATAAAGTGGCAACAGCACAAGATGTAGCAGATGCAATTAACAAGTCAGGCTTTACATTAACCACTTCAGCAAATGGTGGAGAGAAAATTTCAGGTACGCCAGAAGTGATCAATCCAGGTAAAAAAGTTGAAATGGTTGCAGGTAAAAATATGACCGTGAAACAAGAGTCTAACGGTAAAGTGACTTACGCAACTGCTTCTAATGTAACCTTTGACAGTGTTCAATTCGGTGATAATGGTCCTAAGATTACTAACAATGGTGGAAATATCCATGTTGGTACAGCGACAGGCGCACCAACTAAGATTACAGGCGTAGCACCAGGTGAAATTTCAGCAACTTCAAAAGATGCGGTAAATGGTAGCCAGTTACATGCGATGGGCAATAAGTTACAGGGCCAAATTAATAAATTAGGCAACCGTATGAATGCGGGCATGGCGACTTCTGCAGCGATGGCAAACTTATTACAACCGCATAAACCGGGTCAATCTGTGGCAACAGCAGGTGTTGGTCAACACAAAAACCAATCTGCGGTAGCAGTGGGTTACTCTCGTATTTCTGATAACGGTAAATACGGTATTCGTTTCTCAATGGGTGCTAACACTCAAGGTGAAGTGACCAGTGGTGCAGCAGTAGGATACTTCTGGTAATCTAACCGCACTTTATAGTGGATAAATTAAAGGGCTAAGTTCTGTAAATAGGACTTAGCCCTTTTAGTTTGATATAAAAATAAGATAAAAAAAGACCGCACTTTTAAAACGAAAAAAGGAAGTTATGATTGACTTCCTTTTTGTTTATTCTGAATGGATATTAGGCTTCAGATTTATTAGTTAATGCGATATATAAGCTAATACGAGCGAGTGAGGCAGAACCACCACGAGGTTTAAATTCCTTAGATAAGAATGCACTGGCGAGTGTACCTAAAACTAATCCTATGAGTTCTGGGCGAAGGTATTGTAATGGGGCTGCGTGATGTAATCCAAGCGATCCGGCTGTATCGCGTAAGAAACAAGCTGCACAAAATCCCATATTACCAAGATTGCCATTGTAAGTGAGAAGTGGCGCAACGATACCAAGTGCAGCACCTGCAACCACAGGCCAAGTTAAAATTTTCATAATTAGAGCCTTGTGATATCTGAAGTTAAATTGAATTGTGTGTTTTTAATAATAAAAACAAAGGTATTGTAGAAAGAGTTGAAAAATAAAGAAAGTTTATTTTTTTGAAATTGTGAGCAAGATCAATAATTTGATATTAATAACGTTTAAAGCCATCTTCCCAAATGCAATTCCACAATATCGACTAAATGTCGAAGAAATGTGGTGTCTTGGTCATTGTGAAAACGGTCTGTGTCTCGAGATTTGAAGAGTAAAAGTGCGGTTGGTTTTTGCGGTGTTCCACCCAAACGGCAAATCGCCACAGAGCCGATAGGGAGTTCTTCAGGAAGGAACATGAGGGCTTTTTCTTTATTGGAGAGATCACCTAAATAGAATTGGCGTAAGCCCATACGCTCTAGGCGAATGAGTTCAAAGGCTTTTCGGTCTAGCCAATGTTGTTCAGGAATAGTCGTATTTTTTTGCCAGCTATCTGTGAAAAGTAAGATTTTGGCACCTTCTAGCTCATAGCCTTTTGCCCAGTCATCTAACTTTTCATTGATGGCGATAAAGTCTTCTGTTTGAAATAGTTTTTTCTGCAAAGGCAAAAGAGCAAAGAAGATATCGGCTTCTTGATGAGCAAGCTGATGAAATTTTTCGAGGAGTTGAGTAAGCATTTTGATTTGTTCTCGTTGCTGCGCAAGCTGTGCTTCGACTAACGAAATCGTCCCGTCTTCATGCCTATGAGGAATAGTAAGCTGTTGGAGTAATTCAGGGCGATGGGTAAAAAAATCAGGGTGATTTTTTAGATAGTCAACAATATCTTGCTCAGTCATCAAAAACTCCTTAAAAAATAACCGCACTTGGTTGTGCCAAAGTGCGGTTTATTTTTATGCTGTTTTAGGCCGCAAATGGATCGCGTAAAATCATTGTTTGAACACGATCTGGACCCGTTGAAAGGATAGCCACTGGCACGCCAGTTACTTCTTCGATACGTTTGATGTAATTACGGCAAGTTTGCGGTAATTTATTTACATCAGTCACACCAAAGGTGTTTTCTTTCCAGCCAGGTAAAGTCTCGTAAATTGGCTCTACGCCTTCCCAATCTTTCGCTGCTAATGGTGCGTATTCAACGATTTCGCCATTTGGCATTTTGTAAGCGGTACAGATTTTCACTTCATCGAAACCATCTAATACGTCTAATTTAGTCATACAGAAGCCAGAAATCGAGTTCAGTTGAATTGCACGGCGAATGGCTACTGCATCAAACCAACCACAACGACGAGGACGACCAGTTACAGCACCAAATTCGTTACCTTTACGTGCAATTTCAGCACCAGTTTCATCGAATAATTCTGTGGTGAATGGACCGCCACCAACACGTGTACAGTATGCTTTGATGATACCTAACACATAATCAAGGTTACGAGGACCGAAACCAGAACCTGTTGCTACGCCGCCTGCCGTGGTGTTAGAACTAGTTACATACGGATAGGTGCCGTGGTCGATATCAAGCATCGTACCTTGTGCACCTTCGAATAGGATGTTGTCGCCATTTTTGCGAGCAGTATCTAAGATGGTTGTGATATCTGCCACCATGCTAGTAATAATATCAGCTACCGCGAATACATCGTCTAATGTTTTTTGATAATCAACAGGTTCTACTTTGTAGTAGTTCACCAATTGGAAATTATAGTATTCAAGGATATTTTTTAATTTTTCAGCAAAGGCTTCGCGATTGAATAAATCACCCACGCGTAAACCACGACGAGCCACTTTATCTTCATAAGCGGGGCCGATACCACGACCGGTTGTACCAATAGCTTTTTTGCCTAACGCGGCCTCACGAGCGTGATCCATTGCAACGTGATAAGGTAGGATTAATGGACAAGCTTCTGAAATTAATAAACGTTGACGTACTTTTACGCCACGGCTTTCTAATTCACCCATTTCTTGCATTAATGCAGCAGGAGAAAGTACCACACCGTTACCGATTAAACAGGTCACGTTATCACGTAAAATACCTGATGGAATTAAGCGTAATACCGTTTTTTCACCATTAATAATTAAAGTGTGACCTGCATTATGGCCACCTTGGTAACGCACCACATATTTAACACGATCTGTTAATAAATCAACGATCTTGCCTTTTCCTTCATCGCCCCACTGAGCACCAAGAACAACAACACTTTTTCCCATAATTTCCGCCTTAAGTTTGCGTAAGTTTATAAATTAGACAAACGATTACTTTACTCTTTTTTAGCTGTAATCTCAAATCTTAAACGTAAAAAGTGCGGTTATTTTTAACCGCACTTTCTGTAAATTTTTTATTCAAATAAAGATTTGTGTAATGAACGAACAACATCATCTGCTTTGTCACTTTGCGCGAGCATACAAATATTATTGGTGCTTGCTCCATAGCTAATCATGCGGATGTTATAGACTTCAAGGGTGTCAAAAATACGTTTTGCTACGCCAGAAGCGAGATGTAAGTCATTGCCAATTAATGCGACAAGCGATAAGCCTGTATCGACTTTCACAGTGCAGTATTGACTTAATTCTTCTAATAATTCCGGAGAAAGTAATTCGACGCCAGATGACGCTGAGCCAGTTTTATCTAAGGTTAATGCAATGCTTACCTCAGAGGTTGTGATCGTATCCACTGAAATTTTATATTTCGCTAAGATAGTGAATACATTCGCCAGGAAGCCCTGTGCATGTAGCATACTGAGACTTGAAAGCGTTAGTAGGGTTTGATCGCGACGTAATGCAATTGCACGGAATGTTGGGCGAGGTTGCGGATCACGAGTAACCCAAGTACCGCCAGCTTCAGGTGCTTTACTTGAAGCTACATAAACCGGGATATTACTGCGCACAGCAGGAAGCAATGTTGCAGGGTGTAATACTTTCGCCCCAAAGGTTGCCATTTCAGCTGCTTCAGCAAAGCTCATTGTATCAATACGTTGTGCATTTGGTACGATACGTGGATCGGTCGTATAAATTCCTGCTACATCCGTCCAAATTAAGACATCTTTTGCGTTTAATACTTCTGCTAAAAGTGCAGCAGAGTAGTCACTACCACCACGACCTAAAGTAGTCGTTTTACCGCCCGGTTCACGACCGATAAAACCTTGGGTGATGACTAATTCACCTCGGTCGATTAATGGTTTTAATAAGTTATCGCAATTTGTTTGGGTTTGAGCGTCATCTGGTGCCGCTTTACCAAAGTTATCATTAGTTGCCACTAAAGTACGCACATCGACCCAAGTTGCAGTGGTTTGTAATTCTCTTAATACCTCAATGAAAATTTGCGTTGACATCATTTCACCATGACTAATGAGTTCATCAGTTAAAGCAAGTGATGTTGCAAGGCTAGCTGCTTCAGAAAGTGCGGTAATATTTTCTAAGTATTTTTCAATGACAGGGCGAACACGGCTGTCGTCTTTTAATTCATTTAAAATATTTTCTTGAATTTGGCGGACTTCACCAATTAATTTTGCGCGTTCTTCAGCTTCTACGCCATTGGCTAAGGCTACTAATAAGTTTGTGACACCAGCGGATGCAGAAAGTACCACAACGCGAGTATTAGGATCTGCAATGACGATTTTGGCACAAGCTTGCATAGCTGAATAGTTGGCAACAGATGTACCGCCAAATTTTGCTACCGATAAATGAGACATAAGATAATCCTCTAAAAATGAAAAGTAAGATGTTGTGTTTTATGATGGCTATTAGAAATAGCGATTTAAGTAAAAATTGTCAAATAAATATGATAAAAAATGGTATAAAAATCTTTTAAATTAGATCTTTTTTGATTAAACAGGGTAAAAATTAAAGAATCATTAACTATTCAGCAGGCATAGGCAAGGGTTCTGGGGCGCCAAGAAAATAAGGTTTTACACCAATAATTAAGTCTAATACGGCTTTTACGCGAGCAAACATTTCGCGGACACGCGTTCCAAAATAAACTTTAGGCTGTTTCGCGGTGAAACAAATAGCATCAATATCGTAATGTTTCGCAATAAGCAGAGCTCGTTCACAATGGAATTTTTGACTGATGATCGTAAAGGAGGGAACTTGGAAGACTTTATTTGCTCGCACAACAGAATCTAAGGTGCGGAATCCTGCAAAATCTTTAAACATGACACTTTCAGACACACCCATTTTGCGGAGATCCAGAAACATGGTACGTGGCTCGTTATATTGAATCGTTCGGTTATCGCCACTTAGCAGTAAATAATCAACTTTATTTTGATCGATTAAGCTTTTTGATGCTTCTAAACGGTAGTCGTAATATTTGTTGGTTTTACCTTTGGCTATATATTTTGATGTGCCCAATACTAATGCATAGTGACGATGTGGGAGCGTTTTAATGTCTTCATAAACGCGATCCTGTACATAGAAACTCACAGCGCGATCAATGATGAAGCAACCAATCAACACAAATAACCCTAACCCCAAGGCGTAGCCAAGGAGTTTTTTCAGAGGAAGGCGTGAGGGCCATGAAAGTAAGGTCTTTTTTGACAGCATTTTAGATAGTTGCATATAGCTAACATACTGAAAAATCAAAATAATTTCAAGTGTAATTTGGTTATCAAATTAACAAGGAAATATTTAGACGTCTAAACGTCTAAAATTTCTTGACAAAAAATATGAGCTGTTGATAATTGGTAAATCATTAACGTAAAAGGTTATCATTTTAATGGCTGTGCAAAATGTCGTGCTTTTTCAAGACAATCCCCTCCAATTAACATTGGGTGGACAGCTTTCGCCTATTAATGTCGCGTATCAAACTTACGGGACTTTAAATGCAGATAAAAGTAATGTTGTATTAATTTGTCATGCTTTAACGGGAGATGCAGAACCTTATTTTGATGAACCTAATAAAAATGGTTGGTGGCAAAATTTTATGGGTGATGGCCTCGCATTTGATACATCTAAATACTTTTTTATTTGTTCAAATGTATTGGGCGGGTGTAAAGGGACGACGGGACCAAGCTCAATTAATCCCACTACGGGAAAGCCTTATGGTAGCCAGTTCCCGAATATTATTGTTCAAGATATTATCAAAGTACAAAAAGCTTTACTTGACTATCTCGGCATTAGGCATTTGAAAGCGATAGTAGGTGGTTCTTTTGGTGGTATGCAAGCGACACAATGGGCAATTGATTACCCAGATTTTATGGATAACATTGTGAATCTTTGCTCTTCGATTTTTTTCAGTGCAGAAGCCATTGGGTTTAATCATGTGATGCGTCAGGCTGTTATTAATGACCCCAATTTTAATAATGGTGATTATTATGAAGGGGCTCCACCTAATCAAGGACTTTCTATTGCTCGTATGTTGGGAATGTTAACCTATCGGACTGATGTACAGTTAGCTAAGGCATTTGGGCGAGCGACTAAATCTGAAGGACAATTTTGGGGTGATCACTTTCAAGTGGAATCCTATTTGAGCTATCAAGGTAAAAAATTCTTAGAGCGTTTTGATGCTAACACCTATTTGCATTTATTGCGTGCTCTCGATCTGTATGATCCTAGTGTAGGGTATACAGATGTAAAAGAAGCCTTATCTCGAATTAAAGCTTGCTATACATTAGTTTCGGTGACGACAGATCAACTATTTAAATCCATTGATTTACATAAAAGTAAACAGCTTTTAGAACAAGCAGGTGTGGATTTAAGATTTTATGAATTCCCATCGGATTATGGTCACGATGCCTTTTTGGTGGATTATACGGCGTTTGAAAATAAAATTAGAAGTGGATTAGAAGGCGAGTCTGAATAAGAACAATAGAAAAGGCGGAAATTTCCGCCTTTTTTGATTTTTTCTTTATAGATGGCTCACGAAACGTGATAAATCTTTTGGTTTACAGTCTCTTTCTAATTTTTCAGCCGCTGTACCAATTTGTAATAAGGCAATAATCTTATCATTTTTACCACAGTCAAATGCTTCACGTAATTCACGCCCCTCAACGAGAGGACCAGTTGCCCAAAAACTTTCAAAACCAAGTGCATTACCCGCAAGTTGAATTGCATAAGTAGCCGCACCCGCAGTAAGCATTTGTTCCCAACCCGGTACTTTTTTCACTTCATGATTAATTTTAGCAATCACCGCAATGACCATCGGCGCACGGCGTGCAAAATTTTCTGCTTTTTTTAATCGTTCTTCACCTAAATTAAATTCAGTCACAGCTGCTTTGAGCAAGCTTTCCAATTTACTTAAACCTGTGCCTTGAATTACCACGAAATGATAAGGTTCAAGTTTACCATGATCAGGGGCATGTAAAGCTGCTTGAAACATTTGTTCTAATTGCACTTGGCTAGGTGCTGGAGCCGTTAATTTTTTATTTGATTTGCGTTGTGTTAAAAGGGTTAATGCATCCATAGTATTTTCCTTCTTCTAGTTAAGTGCGGTTGATTATAACATAGTTTTTCATAGGACTTTATGATAGGCTACGCACAATTTTTATTTTTGTTTTAAAGGTTTAATTTCGAATGAATGTCATCTTAAGCGTATTGAAATTTTGTTGTAAAGCACTCAATTTTATCCGAAATCTTGTGATGAATTTTGTGTTCTTACTGTTTGTTTTAGCGTTGATTGTGCTTGCCAGCCTTTTTAGTGATGGTAAGAAAAACCAAGTTTTATCGGGCGATCAAGGCGCATTATATTTAAATTTAACAGGCTATCTTGCAGATAACACGGAAGATATGCTGAGTTGGCAAGAGGAATTTCAACGTTTAAATAATGAAAAAGTCTCTTATAAATATTCCACTTTTGATGTGGTGCAAAGTATTTTATCTGCGAAAGATGATGAACGTATTCGTGGTTTAGTATTGAATTTAAATGATTTTGAAGGGGGCGATCTTCCATCATTAGAGTATGTAGGAAAAGCGATTCAAAGTTTCAAAGAGTCAGAAAAGCCGGTTATTGCTTATGCCGACAATTACACGCAGGCACAATATTTCCTTGCGAGTTTTGCGGATGACATTTATCTCAATCTGATTGGGCAAGTCGGTATTCAAGGTTTGCGTCAGGAAAATCTTTACTTTAAATCCATGCTCGAAAAACTTGAAATTACACCGCATATTTTCCGTGTAGGGACTTATAAGTCCGCGGTAGAACCGTTCTTGCGTGATGATATGTCGCCAGAAGCAAAAGCGAATATGCAAAAATGGCTTGGTGGTATGTGGCAAAACTATATGCAAACATTAATGGTTAATCGTCATATTACTGCCAATGATGTATTACCGAATGCTCAAAAATACATTAGTGATTTAAAAGCGTTAAAAGGTGATGAAATGGCTTACGTGAAGAAACGTCAGTTAGTGACACAGTTTGCGACTAGATTGGATTTAGATAAAAAATTGACCGCACTTTTCGGTCAAGGTGAAGAGGGTAAAGCCAAATTAGTCGATTTTGAAGATTATTTATCTGATTTAGGCGATCGTTTCTCTGTTGATCCAAATGAAAAAAATATTGTTGCGGTAGTGAATGTCGAAGGGACAATTATTGATGGTGAAAGTGATGAAGAATCTGCAGGTGGCGATACTATTGCGAAGTTATTAAGACAGGCCTACGATAACGAGAAAGTGAAGGCTGTTGTTCTCCGTGTTAACTCACCGGGTGGCAGTGCCTTTGCCTCTGAAATTATTCGCCAGGAAACTGAAAATCTTCAAAAAGCAGGCAAACCTGTTGTAGTATCAATGGGGGGCATGGCAGCTTCTGGTGGTTATTGGATTTCTTCAACTGCCGACTATATCGTGGCTGATAAAAATACGATTACAGGCTCAATCGGGATTTTTGCACTATTCCCAACCTTTGAAAATACAATCAAAAAAATGGGAATGAGTACCGATGGCGTAGCGACAACAGATATCGCAGAAACGTCAGCGTTGAGTCCATTGAGTAAAAATACTCAGGATATTTACCAACTTAGTATTGAAAATGGTTATGATCGTTTCTTAGATGTGGTAAGCCGTGGGCGTCAATTATCAAAAGATAAAGTGGATAAAATTGCTCAAGGCCAAGTTTGGTTAGGACAAGATGCACAGAAAAACGGCTTAGTCGACGAATTAGGTGATATTGATATAGCCATTGATAAAGTGGTCGCGCTAGTCAATCAACATCCTGATAAATACATGGATAATTTTAGTGTGCAATGGTTGGTTGATGAAGATAATAGCTTCTTAGCTAAATTAGATCGCAAGCTTAAACAAAAAGGCCAAGCGTTACTGACAAATTGGTTAGGATTGCCACAGGAAGTTCATCAAGTGAAAAAACAACTGAATGTATTGACTAAATTTAATGATCCAAAAGGGCAGTATTTATATTGTTTAAATTGTGGTTCGGTTAAGTAAAACAATAAAATGTAAAAAGGGCAGAATATAATTTCCGCCCTTATTTTTTTGCCCAAATCGCTTATTTTTCATTTTTGATATTGGAGAAAATATTTGCCAAAATTGGACCTGATACATTGTGCCAGAAACTAAATAAAGCACTTGGTACCGCTGCAATTGGGTTGAAATGTGCGGCAGCCAGTGCGGCTCCTAAACCTGAGTTTTGCATACCCACTTCAATTGCCACCGCTTTGCTATCTGCAGTATTAAGTCTAAATAATTTCGCTGCAAAGTAACCAATTAAATAGCCTAAGCAGTTATGTAAAACCACTACGCTGAAAATTAATAGGCCTGATTCTACGATTTTATCTTTACTTACTGCTACTACCGCTGCAAGGATTAAGACGATAGAGATAACAGAGACTAATGGCATAGTTTGGCTTGCTCGCTCCACTTGTTTTTTGAAGAGCGCGCGAACAACCAAACCTAAGAAAATGGGGAACAATACCATTTTTAGTACAGACATAAACATCGCACCCGCATTAATATCTAACCATTGACTTGCTAACACATAGAAAATAGCAGGCGTTAATAATGGTGAAAGTAATGTTGAAATTGTTGTACATGCGACAGAAAGTGCTGTGTTACCTCTCGCTAAGTAAGTCATTACGTTTGATGACGTTCCCCCCGGGCAAGCTCCCACAAGAATGACCCCGACCGCTAAATCAGCAGGCAAATCAAAGGCTTTGGCTAATCCAAATGCAATAGCAGGCATAATGATAAATTGACCCGCTACACCAATAAATACAGATTTAGGATGTTTAGCCACTTCACTGAAATCAGCAAAAGTTAAGGTAATCCCCATACCAAACATCACTAAACCTAAAAGGTAAGGAATGTAGGGGGCAAAAATTTTAAATTGTGTAGGGAAGAGAAAGGCGAGAAGAGCAAAAACAATCGCCCATAGTGCGAAAGTTTTGCTCACAAAGTTAGTGAGTTTTAATAACGCTTGCATAGTTGCTTTCCTATTTTGTTAAAAAGAATGAAAAGAGCCGTCAATTTTAAAGACGTTTTTTTGAGATGTCTATGCCTAACTTGTTTGACAGTGAATTAGGAAGTGGTGGTTTGCCAAGCATTTTCATCAAGCAATTGACCAAAATGGCTTTCTACAAGAAGGCGAGTAATATTGTTTTGAGGATTGGTGAAAATCTCTCTTGGTGTACCTGATTCGATAATTTCACCTTCATCCATAACTAGCACCTGATCCGCAATATGTTTGATAATCCCTAAATTTTGTCCAACATAAATATAGGAAATACCTAAATGTTCTTGCAAATCTAAAATTAGATTAAGCAATTGAATACGCACAGAGGCATCTAAGGCACTCAATGCATCATCAATAATAATGATCTCAGGTTGAAGAATCAGTGCACGAGCTAAGGCGATCCGTTGTTTTTGACTGACCGAAAGATGTTTGATTTTCAGATTCGTGTAATCAGGATAAAGCCCTACCAGCGAAAGTGTTTCAAAGATCTTTTCATTACGAGCCTCCTCATCCCAATCGGTAATTAATCGCAGTGGTGCATCTAAGGCTTGTCCAATATTTAGACGCGGATTAAACGCTGAATTAGCATCTTGGAAAACCATTCTGATGTGCTGCGCACGATAGTGAAAATCTTCAAATTGTAACGGTAAATCATTAAATAAGATTTTTCCCGAAGTTGGGAGAGTAATCCCTGCAATCATTTTAACTAAGGTCGATTTACCTGAGCCATTTTTCCCGATAATTGCAAGCGTTTCTTTACGGTTAAGCGTAAAGCTGACGTCTTTTACCGAATAAAACTGCTCGGAGCCAAAAAGCTTGGCTGGTTCATCAAAGGTTTTACTGAGATTTTCCACTTTTAATAATGGCATTATTCGTTTCCTTTTGATTCAGTATTAAGCGTAAGCGGTGAAGTTGCAATTTTATCTTTAAACTGCCGTTCTCGGAGATTAATCGGATGATGGCAGGAAAACTCATGCTGTTTAATGCGATATCGGCTTGGTTTTTGAATACATTCACGCTGAGCAAAAGGACAACGTGGCCCTAAACGACAACCAATAGGCATTTGTTCTAAAATTGGCACAGTGCCTTCTAGAGTCCCTAATTTGCTTTTAAAACCTAGGGACGACTAAAATCCGGCACAGAATAAAGCAATGCTTGCGTATAAGGATGATGGGGCATTTCTAATATTTGGTCAGTCGGACCAGACTCGGTATTTTGCCCACAATAAAGGACGGAAATGCTATCACACCATTCGCTGACACTTTTAAGATCATTACTGGCTAATAAAATTGTCATACCTTGGTTTTGATTCATACTTGAAAGCAAGCGGAAAATTTGCAAGGCTGTGATAGATTCCAAAGAATTAGTGGGCTCATCCGCAATTAATAGGCGTGGTTGATTCGCCACTGCCACGGCGATCATCACTTTTTGCCCTTCACCTTCAGTGAGATCATCTGGATAACTTGCCATAATATCTTTGTGGTCTTTAATCCCTACACGGTGTAGTAATTCAATTGCGCGACGTTTTTTCCAACCAAACCATTGCCACCAACGGCCTTTAAAGGTCCAGTTTGGAATACTTTGGATCAGCTGTTTACCAATTTTTCGACTTGGATCGAGGCTGCTTAATGGATTTTGGAAGATCATTGAAATTTCTTTTCCAACGATTTTTCGGCGTTGATTAGGTGTCAGTTTTAGTAATTCAACATCATTAAAACGAAAACGGTCAGCGGTGACAATCCAGTTTTCTTTGATGGAATTACTGATCACTTTAGCGATTAAACTTTTACCGGAGCCTGATTCACCGACAAGCCCTAGAATTTCCCCTTCATTAAGCGAAAGATTGACGCTGTCCACAATTTTTATGCGGCCGTTTGTTGTTTGAATTTCAATATTAAGATTGCGAATATCTAACAGCGCCATGGGTTACTCGTAATATTTATTGATTGCTTGACACAATCCGTTAGTAAAAATAATGCTTAATAAAATGGTAAAAATAATAGCAAAACCAGGTAATAAAACAGTCCAAGGCGCAAGATAAATTAACTCCAGTGAGTCTTTTATCATTGCCCCCCATTCTGGCATAGGGCGTTGCGCACCAAGAGAAATAAAACTTAGTGCTGTGATATCTAAAATTGCGACCACAAATGCGCGAGCGATTTCTTGCGTATAGATGGCACTAATATTCGGCAAAATTGTGGTTTTTAATAGCTCCCAGTTTGAAATCCCATCTAATCTTAGTAAGAGAACATAGTCTTTCTTCAGCTCTTGTTGAATGGCTTGATAAATGGCATGCACAAAATACGGCAAAATGGCCAGTAGGGTAGCAAACATCGCATTCATTAAGCTTGGTTCCATTAACGTGGAAATAATAATGGCAATCAGCAAAATAGGAATCGATAAAAAAGCATCAAAAAAATGGCCTAAAAAACGCGCTTTAATCCCGTCAGACATACCCGCAAGAATACCTAGTGCGCCCCCAATAATTGCCACAGCGATAACCACCAAAAGGGATGAACCAAGAGTGTATTGTGTCCCCATGATTAATCGACTGAGTACATCTCGACCAAGATCATCCGTACCAAAGAAAAAGGCGATACGACCTTTTTCTACCCAAGATGGTGGCATTAATTCTTCTCCTACAAACTCCATGCTTTCACTATAAGGCATGATTAGCTTCGGGAAAAGAGCGACCAAAATCAGGATAAAAAATAAGTAGAAACTAAATAATGCCACACGATTTTGGCGGAAAAGCAACCAAATTTGCAAGAGGGAGGTGCTTTCACGAAATTTATCAGGTTCTCTATCTTGCATACCAGCCCTTCTTATTAAATGGATCTAACATAAACATCAGCGACTTGACTAAGGTATCAATAATGATGATGCAAACACCGATCACTACGACACCAGCCGAAATACTGTTGTAATCTTGTTGGGTTACGGCATCAATCAGCCAACGCCCGATTCCTGGCCAACCTAAAACGTTTTCTACCAACATACATTGTGTTAATACTAAGGTAAATATGCGAGTAAGCTGTGGAATCAATAATGGAAATGTATTACGAAAAACGTAACGTTTTAAAATCGTCCATTTTGACCATCCACGTGTTACAGCCGCTTTTGCATATTCTTGTTGAAGTAAATAATCAGCTCGTTGCTGAATGATTCGGATGAATTCCATTGTCGGCAGAATACAAAGCACTAATGTCGGTAAGGCTAAATGCTGTAAAACGTTTTGTACGATTTTGGTTCGGTAAGGGACATCAACAAACCACATGTCAATGGTAGGGAAGCCTGTGATAGGTTTGATTTCATACAGCAAATTATACTGCCCGATGGCTGCAATCTCCCAGCTTTGAATCGCGGCCACATAGAGTAAAATCGGGGCAAACCAGAAAATAGGAATAGACAAACCAACATTAGAGATACTTTGCAATGCGCGTGCACAAGGACGCTGATTATAGACAGCACTTGATACGCCGAGAGGAATACCTAAGATGCAAGCCAATAAAAGTGCGGTAAAACAGAGTTCTAATGTGGGTGGCAATACAGTAAAAATTAAATCTTTTAATGATTCTCCGCCGTTATAGGTAATCCCTAAATCGCCCTGTAACAATGATGTAAGGTAATGATAATAAGCACTATAAATGTTACTTGTGACAAGATCTGCATTGAGCGGATCTCGCATTAAAATCACAAAACTTAATACGGATAAAATCAATAATAAAATGCTTACCCAAATGACGTAACGAATTGCTGAAAAGAGCATTATTTTTTCTCCTTATTTTTCATGAAATACAAGGTAGAAAAATTGATGCTACCAAATGGGGTCATTTCAATTCCTTTTACATTACCACGTGCGACTAAAAGTCGTTTTACGTTTGCAATTGGCACAATAGGTAATTCGTTTAAAATGAGCTCTTGTGCATTGTTATACGCTTTAGACCGTTCATATAAATGATTGGTGGATAGTGCGCGATCCATCAGCTTATCGAATTCAGGGTTACACCAATTGGATAGATTAGTGATTTCCTTTTGTGTATCACAACTTAAAATCGGGCGCATAAAACCGTCAGGATCAAGATTTCCAGCAAGCCAACCCGTTAAGATTAAATCGTAATCTTCAGTCCCTTTGCGTAATTGTTCGATTAAAAACGTGCGTGTTACTGACCGCACTTTAACATCCACTCCCGCTTTGGCTAAATCCCATTTGATGAGCTCTGCCATTTTAATTGGTGCAGGGTTATATACTTGCTCTTCGTTTATTACCCACATTTTTAACACAAGTTTTTTATCACGTAACGTTTTTTCCGCTTCAGAGGGCTGATAATCATAAGAAAAATCAGGCGTATTAATCGCAGAAGCCCAAGAAATATCAGGAATAATATTATTCGCTACGGTTGCTGTATTGTGGTAAATATTTCTCACAATTCTAAAACGGTTTAAGCTTTGCGAAATGGCTTGACGAATAGTTTTATTCTGCATTAATGGCTTTTGGAAATTGAAAGCCAAATAGGCCAAGTTCATTCCATCCGTAGATTGCAGATAGTAGCGATCATCTTTTTCACTTAACAAGCCGAGTTGGCTGACTTCGGGATAAGAAGCGATTTGACATTCATTATTAAAGAATTTAATTAAACGTCCTGTGCGATCCGCAGAAAGATCCACAATAATATTTTCAATTTTGGCTTTCTTTTCCCAATAAGCTTCATTGCGTATCAAGCGAACATATTGGTTATAAACGTAATCTTTTACTTGATAAGGGCCCGTGCCTACAGGATGTGTGTCCAATTGGGTGAGGTTATCATCGGCACTTAATTGATATGCATATTCTTGCGAGAAAATAATAGAATATTGACTGGCAAGATGCGACAGAATTGAGGCATCGGGTTCAAACAGTTCAATTTTCACCTGATAAGGATTCGTTGCCGTGATACTTTTAATTTTTTGATTCAGCTTAATACTTTCAAAATACGGAAAGTGTACCTTTTTGGCTTGCTCGTGGAAGATTCTATATTGTGGATTTTTATAAGTTACCACATCATCTGAGAGTGTTGGCAGATAAGTATCATGTCCTAAAACACGATTAATCGAAAAGACCACATCTTCTGCATTAAAGTCACGAGTTGGTGTAAACCACGGAGTACGATGAAATTTCACTCCTTTACGAAGATTAATAAGAATTTCTTTGCCATCAGATGAAATTGAATAGGATTGTGCTAATACTGGAACAAGTGCAGCACTATGATCTTTAATATCAAACAATTTGTTATAAATTTGCTCCGTTACTACATTCATACTGGTACCAGCATCGGCAGTTTGCGGGTTAAAGGAAAAACCCGATGCATTCGTGCAGTATGTTAAGCCGTTTTCTGTCAGCATTTTGGGTATGCTTGGCGCGGCTTGTGCCAGATTCATTTGGCTCAACCCACACAATAAAAAACAAAAAGTGACATTTCGACGTAACATAGCTTTATTATTAAAGACCGTTTTGTGATAAATTGAGTGAATTGTAAAATATCTTGGCAAAAATGGCTAGTTATTGGATTTTTAGGATATGTTTAAATCAATAAATCGGGAAATTAATCAAATAATCAATCGTGGATTTGACCGCACTTTACGTTTAGCTGTGACAGGGCTAAGTCGAAGCGGTAAAACAGCGTTTATTACGAGCTTGATTAATCAATTATTACATATTAATCAAGAGGAAAATGCACATCTTCCTTTATTTGAGGCTGCCCGAAATCAATCTATTTTAGCGGTAAAACGTGTGCCTCAACAGGATTTAAGTATTCCACGTTTTGATTATGAAGCGAATCTCAATGATTTAATGAATAATCCTCCACAATGGTGCCAATCTACTCGAGGCGTGAGTGAAACACGTCTCGCTATTCGTTTTGAACGCCAATCTGGCTTACTTCGCCATTTTAAAGAACGTGGCACATTATACTTGGATATTTTTGATTATCCTGGTGAATGGCTATTGGATTTACCTTTGCTGAATTTAGATTTTCAACAATGGTCACTTGAACAAGCCCAAATTACATCAGGTATTCGTCAACAGTTTGCTCAAGATTGGTTGGATGAATTGAAAAAGCTCGACCTAAGTGCGGTCGTCAATGAAGATGTTTTAGCGCAGATTGCAAAATCTTACACCGATTATTTGCTTGCCTGCAAAGCAGAAGGAATGCAATTTATTCAACCAGGACGGTTTGTCTTGCCTGGAGAATTAGAAGGTGCACCTGTTTTGCAATTTTTTCCGTTATTGCATTTGTCGGAAGAACAATGGCAAAAACTGAAAAGAGAAGCGAAATCTAATAGCTATTTTGCCGTGTTGAATAAGCGATACGATTATTATCGTAATAAGGTGGTGAAAGGCTTTTATGAAAATTATTTTTCTACTTTTGATCGCCAAGTAATTTTAGCGGATTGCTTAACGCCACTAAATCATAGTCAACAAGCCTTTATCGATATGCAAACAGGGCTTAATCAGCTTTTCAAAAATTTCCATTATGGCAAACGCAATTTACTCAATCGTTTGTTTTCCCCGAATATTGATAAGCTCATGTTTGTGGCAACAAAAGCCGATCATATCACGACAGATCAAATTCAAAACTTAATTAGTCTGATGCGCCAATTGGTACAAGAGGGTGGTCGTCATGTTGAATTTGAAGGGATTGATACAGAATACACGGCAATTGCTGCGATTCGAGCGACAAAACAAGTTTTAGTTAATCAAAACGGTAAACAAATCAAAGCTATTCAAGGAGTACGTTCTGTAGATAAGCAACTTATTACGCTTTATCCGGGTTCTGTTCCAAGTAAACTACCTAATGCAGAGTTCTGGTCAAAACAATCTTTTGATTTTGATTCCTTTGAACCTCAAGTTTTACAACAGGGTGAAAGCATCCCGCATTTAAGAATGGATGCAGTATTGCAGTTTTTATTGGCGGACAGATTTGATTGATAGAAAAATTAAATCAATTTAATTGTCAAATATTTAATATAAATACTATTTTTTTATTGGTATTTAGGTAGAATTAATTTGAGTCTTTCTAAAGTAAAGGAGCTTATGATGAAAATGAAAACTCTCTTAGCATTAGCTATCAGCGGAATTTGTGCTGCTGGCGTGGCAAATGCACATGACCATATGGCAAAACCAGCAGGTCCTTCAATCGAAGTAAAAGTACAACAATTAGATCCTGCAAATGGTAATAAAGATGTAGGGACTGTAACTATTACCGAATCAAATTATGGTTTAGTGTTTACACCAAATCTACAAGGTTTAGCTGAAGGTTTACATGGTTTCCACATCCATGAAAATCCAAGCTGTGAGCCAAAAGAAAAAGAGGGTAAATTGACAGCTGGTTTAGGCGCAGGCGGTCACTGGGATCCTAAAGGTGCAAAACAACACGGTTACCCATGGCAAGATGATGCACACTTAGGTGATTTACCTGCATTAACTGTATTACATGATGGTACAGCGACTAACCCTGTTTTAGCACCACGTCTCAAACATTTAGATGATGTTCGCGGTCACTCTATTATGATCCATGCTGGTGGCGATAATCACTCCGATCATCCAGCTCCACTTGGCGGTGGCGGTCCACGTATGGCATGTGGCGTGATTAAATAAGTCGATTTTTTGAAACGAAAAGTGCGGTGAAATTTGATCTGCACCCCAAAAGTTAGACTCAACAAACCAACAATTGAGGTGCAGATTTTTTTATGGGTAAACACTACACAATCGAATTTAAATTACAGGTTATTCAACCTATTTTGAATGAGAAAATGAGTATTAGAGAAGCCGCGCGTTTTTACAATATTCCCTCCAACACCCTAGTCGGGACATGGTTGAAACGGTTTGAAAAAAGTGGCATAAAAGGACTGATTCCCCGTAAACCATCAGGACGACCGCCAATGAAACCCAAATATGCCAGAATGCCACCGCCACCCAAAACTGAAGAAGACCGTTTACGCCTGAGAATTTTACAGCTTGAAGCGGAGGTAGCCTACCTAAAGGAGTTGAGAAGGCTCAGACTTCAGGACGAAGCCGAGCAACGGAAATTATCCAAAGGTTAAGAACACGCTATCCGTTAAAATGGCTTTTAGGTTTTGCACAGTTAGCGCGTAGTACGTTTTTTGCTAAACTTCAGATTAAACCGGATAAGGATGAGCAGCTGAAAAAGGCCATTAAACGCATCAAAGCCAATCATCCTGATTATGGCTACCGACGAGTTCATGCCAGCTTGCCAGGCGTGAATCATAAAAAAGTTCAACGTTTAATGCAGACACTTGGGCTTCAAGTGCAGTCAAGAAAAAGCAAGAAATTTACCACCTATCGAGGCACGATAGGGGTGATTGCACCGAATCATCTTGAACGCGATTTTAGTGCAACGGCCCCGAAACAAAAATGGGTGACCGATATCACAGAGTTTAAGGCGAAAGATGGGAGTAAAGTCTATTTATCTCCAATTTTAGACTTATTTAACAATGAGATAGTCTCATATAATCTCAGCTATTCCCCAAACTGGGCGCAAGTAGAGGACATGTTAATGCAAGCCGTCAAAGGATTAAATAAAGCTTGTGGTGTCATTTTGCATTCAGACCAAGGCTGGCAATATCAAATGGTAGCTTATCGTCGAATCTTGGCTGAACATGGCATCATTCAAAGTATGTCGAGAAAAGGGAATTGCTTAGATAACGCCGCAATGGAAAGTTTCTTTGGACGATTAAAAACAGAATGTTTTTATGGTCGGGAATTTAAAACAAAAGAAGAGATAGTTGATGCTGTCAGAGATTATTTGGATTACTATAATCACCGACGGATTCAACTAAAATTAAAAGGACTGAGTCCGATACAATATCGAAAACAATCCTTTAAATAGCAGTCTAACTTTTTGGGGTCAGATCAAATTTCACCGCACTTTTTTATGGTATTCTCCGACTGCCAAGGCTCTCACTGTTTCTTTCAATTTCTTTACTTTCTTGTTCATTTAAAATTTCATAAACGTGATATGAATTAATAATCTCATAATCTTTTCCTGCATGAGCTACAAACTTACTTGAACTTACATGTTCGTAACAAGTTTTAAAAAACCATGCCTCATCACAATATATACTTTTTGTATTTGGTAAGATTACTTCACTCTCAGCTGGTATAATAAATTCCCGATAACTTTTTTCTGCATATTTTTTGTAAAGCTTAGGTTTATTTGGCATGCCAAGAGAAATAATCTCCTTATCTGCTACATATCCATCAAGTAGAAATACTTTAAAGCCATATTCTTTATATTTTCCATTCTCTACTACTTTGAAATTCGTATATGATTGTCGTTGCTCCCCTTTTTCTCGTTCGAGAATGACTCTAATTCTTGCATGTTTTTGTGGGTTGTATTGAGTTATAGGTGGTCTAGTTACAATTTCAGCACAGCCAATGATAAGAAAGCTTAAAAATAAAATGAGATAATTTTTCATACTTTTTAGATAAGTGTATAATTTATTTAACCACTTCCGTTGTATATTCCAATTTATGAATTGCATTAATCAATTGCTCATCAGGAACTTTTGGATCTTCTACAACAGTCACAGTTCTATCTTTAATGGAGGCTTTAGTGGAAATCACGCCATCAATATTTCGTAACTCTTTATTCACTAAGTAAGCGCAAAGCTGGCAATTCATTTCTTTTACTTTTAGCACAATTTGTTTGGTTTCATTCGCATGGGCGAAAGAAATGGCAAACAGAGAAAGCAAAAGTGCGGTACATAATTTCTTCATTTTTATTCCTAATTTGCTAATTCTAAAATCCAAGGCAAAATTGTTGGGTAGGTTAAGAAAAAAATCATCACGATAAATACAATCCAATATAAAACGATGAGTTTTTTACGGGAAATATATTTGCTACAAATGATTTTTTTGGAAAACATCAATAGCCAAAATCCATAGGCAAAGGCGGATAATGAAATAATAAGCATAGGAATACGCAAATAATCATATTGACCCAAGCCAATCAACCAAGTGGATGACACACCAAATACTAAATAGATTAAAGGCGCAATACAACACAATGTTGAAGCCACCGCAGCACTTAGCGCGGTGGCAATCGCAACCCAAAAAGATTTATTAGAGCTTTTTAGAGACGTAGTCATATTTAAATTCTTTTGGATCAAATGAATTTAACGGGTCACCACCGATTTCGGCATACGGATAGCCAAAGTTATTGAGTGGGGCCAGTTCTGGTTGCGGATATAAATCGAAGTCACGAGCATGGTTAAAGCCAACCCAGTTTGCTTCCCAGTTACCGAATAAGTATTTGGCAACGGCTTGTGTATCCTTATCGTCAACCGATTTTTTCTCCGCTAAACGCATTTTTGCCACGTCTGCAGAATCAACAGGCACCCAGCCGAATCCTGCAAGATAGAATTCTGCACGACAATGCTGACCACCACTTACGTTTGCTACGCCATGCTCATCCGCGCTACCGAATGCACCTTTGGAATATTTACCCATTTTGTCTGCGGCACCTAAACGAACACCAAAGATCTCACGAGCAGGAATACCAGATGCACGAGCTAATGCTACAAATACAGAGTTAATATCGGTACATTTACCTTTTAACACACCAGTAGTTAGAATTTTTTCTACATCACCATCACCACAGCCTAAAACAGAATTATCACGTTCCATATTGTTGACGATCCATTGGTGAATCAACTCAGCTTTTTTCAATGGATTGGTTTCAGTGCCTACAATCTTATCGGCGAACTGTTTCACAATACCATCTGTTTTAATATGTTGAGTCGGTTTTAAATATTCTTGTACATCAACAGAATAGTGAACGTCTTTTGGTGGCTTGTAATTCGTCAACGCACCTTTAATCATTGGTTCACGATCTTTGGTTTCAATCACCATCGTGATTTTTAAATCGCGTTTTTGTGCATCTTTATCCCAAGTTGCAAAGAGCGTTTTCGCACCATATTTGTTGTTTTCCGTTACATAGGCATCCAAATAGTTACCTTCGAAATGGATAGATTTTACTTCTTGATACTCGCCATTAAACGGTAAAGGCACCCACAGATTCGCTTGACCTTGTGAACCTTTTGGCGCAACTAAGTCATAAGTTTGAGTGAATTCATACAGATGAGAATCGGTATTGTAGTTTGGAATGTCGGTATTGGCGTAAGCCATGGAACATGCGGAGAGCACCGCAGTGGCGATAAGTTTCTTCATGAAAAGATCCTTCTAGTTAGTTAACAGTTAAAACTTAACACATTAGATAAACTAATTGTGGACAATGGCTATAGTAGCTCATTTTATTTTCTAGTCAATATTGCTTTTTTATTTCAGCCATTTAAGATTTGCTAAAGAAATTCGAAGTAAAATACCGTTTCTATTTTTATTGGACAGAATAATGACAAAACAAATTTTCACACAATCCCAACAAGTCGAAGAGGAAGAAATTCTACCTAAGCAAGAATTTCATAATGTTGAAACCAGCATTGATAACGAACCTTTAGAAGGGGAGTTGTTGGACGAGCAATTTGAGCAAATTGTGAAGCCTAAATCCAGTGGTTGGAAAACGGCTTTGAAATTGACCGCACTTTTATTTTTAGGGGCGACGGTTGCGCAATCTGTTCAATGGATTTGGGATAGTTATCAAAACCAACAATGGATTTACCTTGCTTTTGCCTTGGTGAGTTTTGTCATTGTGTTGTTTGGTTTATCTGAAATCATCGCAGAATGGCGACGTTTGGTGAAACTCAAAAAGCGTTTGAATTTACAAGAACAAAGTCAGCGATTAATAGGTGAAAGTGCGGTTAAAAATCATCAAGTTTTTTCTGAACAGGATAGCGAGAAAGGAAGAGCCTTGTGTTTATCGATTGCCGATACCTTAAAATTGGATTCGCAACATCCCGCAATAGTCCAATGGGAAAAACAGTTGAATGAAAGTTATTTAGCTCGTGAAGTTACCCATTTATTTAGTAAGACAGTGTTACAGTCTTTTGATAACAAAGCGAAAAAACTGATTACTAAAATGGCAGCAGAATCCGCAGTGATTGTGGCAATCAGTCCTTTAGCCATTATTGATATGTTTTTTATTGCGTGGCGCAATATTCGTTTAATCAATAAAATTGCAGCGATTTATGGGATTGAGCTAGGATATTTTACTCGTCTTCGTTTGCTCAGAATGGTGTTCGTGAATCTTGCTTTTGCTGGTGCAACGGAGATTGTGCAGGATTTAGGCATGGATTGGCTTTCGCAAGATATTACCGCAAAACTTTCTGCACGCGCTGCGCAGGGGATTGGCGTGGGATTATTGACAGCTCGATTGAGTATTAAGGCTATGGAGTTTTGTCGCCCATTGGCATTTGAAAAGTCAGAAAAACCAAAACTTTCTCATGTGCAAAAAGAATTGCTGACGGTGATGAAAGATACTGTACTAGGTAAGAATAAACTGAAAGAAAAAGAAGAAGTGTAATAAAAAAGTGCGGTTAAAATTGACCGCACTTGTTGTATAAAGGATATGATTAAAGTCCCGCTTTCAAGCTTGCTTCAATAAAGCGATCGAGATCGCCATCCAGTACGGCTTGTGTATTACGATTTTCAACGCCTGTGCGGAGATCCTTAATACGTGCATCATCTAACACATAAGAACGAATTTGGCTACCCCAACCGATATCAGATTTATTATCTTCCATCGCTTGTTTGTCTGCATTTTTCTTTTGTAACTCAAGCTCATACAATTTCGCTTTTAACTGCTTCATGGCTTGATCTTTATTTTTGTGTTGAGAACGATCGTTTTGACATTGCACGACAATCCCACTTGGCATGTGAGTAATACGCACCGCACTTTCAGTTTTATTGACGTGCTGACCTCCCGCACCAGATGCACGATAAACGTCAATACGTAAATCAGCCGGATTGATTTCAATATCAATGTCGTCATCAATTTCAGGATAAACGAAAGTCGCTGCAAATGATGTATGGCGACGGTTATTAGAGTCGAATGGACTTTTGCGCACTAAACGATGAATACCGGTTTCCGTACGTAACCAACCGAAAGCATATTCGCCACTGACACGAATCGTCGCTGATTTTAAACCTGCGACATCGCCATCAGAGACTTCCATTAATTCTGTTTTAAAGCCTTTGCTTTCAGCCCAACGGAGGTACATGCGAAGTAACATTTCCGTCCAGTCTTGCGCTTCTGTACCACCGGAACCTGCTTGTAAATCGACATAACAATCACACGCATCGTGTTCACCGCTAAACATGCGGCGGAATTCTAATTTTGCGAGTTGTTGTTCAAGCTCATTTAATTCAGCAACGGCTTCATTGAAGGTCTCTTCATCTTCCGCTTCAACGGCTAATTCAAGCAACCCTTCAACATCCTCTAGACCTTGTTCTAAATTCTTGATGGTATTAACCACTTGTTCAAGTGAAACACGTTCTTTCCCGAGTGCTTGGGCTTTTTCAGGCTCGTTCCACACATCGGGTTGTTCTAATTCGGCATTCACTTCTTCTAAACGCTCAACTTTTGCGTCGAAGTCAAAGATACCCCCGAAGCACAGAAGTGCGCTCGGAAAGGTCGGTGATTTTGTTTTTGATTGGATTGATTTCAAACATAATAAATAAACCTCTATAAACGGCAGAAGTATAAGTCATTTTCAGTTTTTTGGGTAGTTTGGCTTGCACAAATTATCGATCCATTTATAATTCTATTCCTCGTTGTTTAGATATATTTAGGAATAAAAAATGAAGAAATTATTAACCGCACTTTTAATCACCGCTTCTGCTACCGCAATGGCGAGTGATGCTGATATTAAATCGAAATTACAAGCATTAGGTGCAAAAAATATTGAAGTGAAAGATTCACCGGTAAAAGGCCTTAAAACAGCCGTGACTGATCAAGGCATTTTATACGTGAGCGAAAATGGTCAATATGTTTTGCAAGGCAAAATGTATGAATTAACAAATAAAGGCCCGGTTGACGTGGCAGGTAAGTTTTTAGCGGATAAAGTGAATGAATTAAAAAGCGAAATGATCGTTTATTCTGCAAAAAATGAAAAATATGTTGTGACTGTATTCATGGATATCACTTGTCATTATTGCCATATCCTTCATCAACAACTGAAAGAATATAATGATTTAGGTATTACTGTTCGTTATCTTGCATTCCCACGTGGTGGTATGAATGAAACCGCTCGCCAAATGGAAGCAATTTGGACATCGAAAGATCCTGTATTTGCATTGAACGAAGCAGAAAAAGGTAACTTACCGAAAGAATTGAAAACCCCTAATATTGTAAAAAAACACTATGATTTAGGTATACAACTTGGTGTGAAAGGTACGCCAAGTATTGTGACTTCAACAGGTGAAATGCTTGGCGGGTATTTAAAACCTCAAGATTTATTAGCTGTGTTACAAGAATCAGCACAATAATTATTAGTAGTGAGGGCGTATTGTATGCGCCCTTAAAATATTCATGTCATCAAAGTACATATCGAATGTTCCTTTAATGTAATTTTAAATAACGAAACACCGTGAAAAAACTCATCAAACGTCGTGAAATTCCTGCCGGAAATCCTGTTTCAGATAATACATTACTCGATCGTCTCTATCGTTCTCGTCATATAAAAAATAGTCAAGAATTAGACCGCACTTTGCAATCAATGCTAAATCCCAATCAATTACACGGCATTCAACAAGCCGTAGATTTATTGGTTGATGCTTATCAACAGCAACAAAAGGTTGTTATCGTCGGCGATTTTGATGCTGATGGAGCAACGAGTACGGCGCTTTCAGTGTTAGCTTTACGTATGCTTGGCTTTACTGATGTGGAATACCTAGTGCCAAATCGTTTTGAGCAAGGCTATGGTTTGAGTGTACCTGTTGCTGAGATGGCAATGGAAAAAGGCGTGCAGTTATTGATGACGGTGGATAACGGGGTATCGTCTTTTGAGGGCGTGGCGTATTTAAAAGAGCAGGGTGTGAAGGTGTTAATTACCGATCATCACTTGCCACCAGAAATACTGCCGAATGCTGATGCCATTGTTAATCCAAATTTGCAACAATGTGATTTCCCTTCAAAATGTTTAGCTGGTGTAGGTGTGGCATTTTATTTAATGCTCGCTTTACGTGCCAAATTTCGCGAGTTAGGTATTTTTACGGCTGAAACACAACCTAATTTTACTGAATTAATGGATTTAGTCGCGCTCGGCACAATTGCGGATGTCGTTCCCCTTGATCAAAATAACCGCATTTTAGCTCATCAAGGGTTGATGCGAATTCGTGCGAAACGTTGTCGCCCTGGAATTATTGCTCTCGCAGAAGTGGCTAATCGAGAAGTCGAAAAACTTTGCTCGGCGGACTTGGGCTTTGCGATTGCCCCACGTTTAAATGCAGCGGGCCGATTAGATAATATGTCTGTCGGTGTGGAGTTATTACTTGTAGAAAGCATGCAAGAGGCAAGAGCTCAAGCCTTGGATTTAGACAGTTTAAATCAGGCTCGAAAAGAAATTGAGCAAGGCATGAAGCTCGAGGCATTAGAAATTTGCCGAAATCTGACCGCACTTTCTGATGAATTACCGATGGGGATCGCCTTATTCCAACCAGATTGGCATCAAGGCGTATTAGGCATTGTAGCTTCTCGAATCAAAGATCAATACCATCGACCAGTCATTGCTTTTGCACAAGATCAAGAAGGCATTTTAAAAGGTTCTGCACGTTCAATTGAAGGGTTGCATATGCGCGATGTATTAGAGCGTATTCATTCCCAACATCCTGATATGATTTTAAAATTTGGTGGTCATGCTATGGCGGCAGGATTAAGCATTAAAGAAAGCTTTTTCCCTGAGTTTCAAAAGATTTTTAATCAAACGGTGCAAGATTGGTTAAATGAAGATCAATTACAAGGTGTGATTTGGACGGATGGCGAACTTCAAGCAAATGAATTTAGTATTGAAACTGCAGAAGTGATAAAATCTGGCGGACCTTGGGGACAAGCCTTTCCTGAGCCTGTTTTTGATGGTGAATTTAAAATTTTTGAGCAACGAGCTATCGGGCAAAATCAAAATCATTTAAAAATGCTCGTAGAGCCTAAAAATGGTGGTCCATTATTAGATGCCATTGCGTTTAATATCGATACTCGGTATTATCCCGATTTGTCGATTAAGCAGGCAAAATTTGCTTATAAGTTAGAAATTAATGAGTTTCGTGGAAATCGAAACCTCCAATTATTAGTCGATTATATTGAACCAATTGGTTAATTTATGAAAAAAGTTTGGCAGAGTAAATTATTAAAAGGATCCTTTGCAATGATATTGATGAGTGTGACGAATGTCGCATTTGGTGAAGTCAATGCAAAGGATTTTTCTGCCAAAAATCCACCGCACTTACCACTAGCGAACGTGGCTCAGTTTGAAGATGGTCGAGATTATTTCTCATATCAAGAACCGATTGAACAAGCCAAAAGAAGCGATCGTAAAATTCCGATCCAATTTTTCTTTGATTATGACTGTCGAGTTTGTTCTTCAGCCCAAGACATCTTGCAGCTTTATAGCCAAATTCGCCCTAATAAAGTGGCATTAGAAGAGCATCCAGTTGCTACAAACGAAGCTAAATTTTCAGCCACAATATTCTATACATTACAGCGTTTAAAAGTAGGCGAGTTGTCAGATACGCTGTTATTTGAAACCTCTGAAAAGGCACGCTATACCGAATTATCCACATTAGATAATATGCGTGAATGGATAATTTCGCAAGGGATCAGCAAAGCTGAATTTAATAAAGTTGTGCATTCTGCTGAAGTAAAAGAAGATGTGAATAACGCCATTTATTTGACAGAAGAATATGGTGTATTCACTTTCCCTTATGTAGTTGTGGGCGGAAAATATGTTCTCACCGCGAGTACGCTGTATAACGATGATTATGGAGTAGCGGTATTAGATTTCTTAGTGAATAAACTCGAACAAGAAAGGAAAAAACAATGAAAATCGGGATTGTTGGTGCAATGGCACAAGAAGTGGAAATTTTATCCCAATTAATGACAGATAAAAGAGAAACAAAAGTGGCAAGTGCGGTCATTTTTGAAGGTAAAATTAATGGTAAAGAAGTCGCATTATTGCAATCAGGGATTGGTAAAGTCGCGGCAGCTATTGGCACTACCGCTTTATTACAATTGGCTAAACCGAATGTGGTTTTAAATACCGGCTCAGCAGGCGGTGTCGCAAAAGGTTTAAAAGTAGGGGATATCGTTATTTCGGATGAAACCCGCTATCACGATGCTGATGTGACGGCATTTGGCTATGAAAAAGGGCAGTTACCTGCAAATCCTGCGGCTTTTCTTTCAGATAAAAAATTAGCAGATTTAGCCGATGAAATTGCACAGTCACAAGGACAAAATGTAAAACGTGGTTTAATTTGTTCGGGAGATAGCTTTATTAATAGCGAAGAAAAAATTGCTCAAATTAAAGCGGATTTCCCTCACATAACTGCAGTAGAAATGGAAGCAACAGCGATAGCACAAGTTTGTCATGCCTTTAACGTACCTTTTGTGGTCGTTCGTGCAATTTCGGATGCAGGCGATGGCGAAGCGAGTATGTCTTTTGAAGAGTTCTTACCGTTAGCTGCAAAACAGTCTTCGGCATTAGTATTAGGGATGATCGACAGACTGTAGTAATAATCTTTTAATAAGATAATAAATTCTAAAATTGAATTATAAACATTATTTAAAAAAGCATAGCTTATTAGCTATGCCTTTTTATATGAGCCAATTAGAATTTATAATTTAAACTCAGAATATAAGTTCTTCCACGAGCAAAGTTATAAAGTACAGATTTATCTTTTCCTCCATCTTCACAAGTATTATTTTTACTACAAATTGAATCATTTAAGCTTGAATAATAGCGCTGTGAAGCAGCATCGTTCCCTGAGTCTAAAGGATCAACATAACGTTTATCTAGTAGGTTTTGTACTTCAGCTTTGATAATTAAATCTTTAACAGGTTCATAACTTACATGCAAATCTAAAATAATCGGTTGTTTATTAATTTCCTCTGTTTTTTTGATTGCATAATAAGTTCGTTCATGGCTCGTATTTAATTCAAATTGAGAACCGTTAATATAATCTTCTTGAATGGTTGCTCGTTTACTTTTCCCATAGTAACGTGCTGCGATACCAAGAGTTAATTTTTGATCAAACCAGCGAGAGCCAAGTTCTAATCTTCCATAATCTTTAGGCAACATTGAAATACGAGATAAACCATAACCTTGTTTTAAGATCTCTTTTTCAGAACTATTTATAGGACGTGGGCTAGCGTCCGCATAATTGGTTGGCTGATTCGTGCGTTGATAAGCATAAGACAGATTTGCAAAGAAACGTCCCATGTCATAATTTACTTCTAATTCAACACCGCTCTTTTTCACAATAGGCTTATAATTTTGATGAGCAATGGTGAATCTAAATCCATTCTCAGAGGCCCAGTCAGGAACAATGCCATCTCTCCACCATACACCATATACATTATGAATATAATTTTTGATAAAACTACGATAGCCCACTAATTTTAAACCTAATACATCTTCTTTAGTGAAAACGCCTTTTTTGTAGGTATTAAAACCAAGTTGATAAGTTTCAGCTCGCTCAGGTTTTAATGCCGTATTTACGCCAACATCAGATACTTGAGAGAAGAACATTTCTTGAATATTTGGCATTCTATGTGTGCGCGAATAGGTGAAAAACGGCATAAAATAATCATTGATATCCGCGCTAAGTGTTGCCGAGTGATTTATCGCTGTTTTATGTCCTGATTTATGCAAAATCGGTTCATTAATTTGTGTTGGTGTATTTTCGTAATCTACATACTCACCGTTAAATGCATAATGCGTAAAATTGACACTATAGTCTAAATGGTAAATACCTTTAGAAAGTGCGGTATCAAAATAAACAGTTTTAAATTTTTGTTTACCAGAAGGTTGTAAGATTACTGAACGTTGGGGGAGTAAAGTTCTAGTGCCCTCAAATTTTCCTAAATAATTGTAACGACCAGGATCGTGCGATGCTTCTTTGGAAAATAAACTTAATTCGTCTGGAAAACGATTTTTGCTATATTCATTGGTAATATAGTTAAAACCTAACGTAGCTTTTAAATCAATTTCTTTTGGTAATAAGAATGTGTAGCTGTTATTAATATCAATGATATTTGCTACATTTTTTGTGATAAGTTTATCTGTGACTCGCCAGCCAGAAAAAAATCCTCCCTTAGGATAAATTGTTTTTCCAAGGTTATGTGCCACCATTAAGTTAAGATCGAGATAACTGTTATTATTAAAATTATAATTGACTTGGTAATTTTGATTCTCAATTTTGCGAGAACCAATTTTATTATCCAATGTACGTAGTTGCGCCCCTAGCGTATGGTGATCATCCCCATACTCAAATTTTAATAAATGGCTACGAGAACGAGATTGCAAACTGCCAGGTTCAATAGGGGCGACGCTATATTGATCTTTATTACGTTCAAATGATTTGTCAGTTTTTTCAATTCCATCATCACCTTTTTGGAGCTCTTCAATATCCTCAGGTTTTTTTCCAGCTCCTAATTGTTGTAGAATGTTTTTTCTAGCCTGATTTTTATAAATATTTTTTACACTGGTCTCTGTTTCTTCAGGATCGTATATATTGGATTTTTCAATATGAGTAATACAATTTGAATCGGTCCATATTGTTTCTGTTTCTCCTGTTAAATCATTAGAGCTTGTCGTTTTTTCTGTACTTCCATGAAATGTTGGAGAGGGGGCATTGCAAGACCAATGGTTTTTGTTTAAATCAGGTGTCCATTGTCCAGCTGAATTTAAAACATAACCTGCATTGCGGAAATAGGCTTCTTTCTCTTTAGCAAGAATATCTTTCCCTAGCGAAGACAATCGTTCTCCTCCACCAATACGATAATCTTGTGAAACTTCACGTTGGCTATAACCATATGCCACGCCTACATAGCCACCATTATCAAGCCATTTTCTGCCTGCAGCCATCGTCATAAAATTGGATTTAGTTGCATTACTTCCCGTCATTCCTTTTACGATGAGCCCAAAAGGTTTGTCATCAGTAATAACATCATTAACACCTAGTGTTCTAAAATTAGCACTACCAGACAAGGTATTTATACCATTAGAACCGGAAAAATTACTTTTATTGACATCTACACCAGCAATAAAATTGGGCTCTATTACTGCTCCAAATTGAGAGCTACCACCAGATTGTCCTGAATCCATTGAGGTAGAATAAAAAGTTTGTGTGACGCCATCGACCATAGTATTGACACGACCTAACCCATTTTCGCCACGAATATTAACAGAAACTACGCCAGAGCCTTTATCTTGTTGAGTAAAGGCTCCCGGAATGCTACGAATCACTTGATCGATAGTTTGTGTATCTTTAAATATATGTTCTCTAGTGCTTTTCGCTTTTGCTTCTGTAAAAGGTTTTTTATCGTTAGCGACATTTTTTTCTACTACATCAATTTGATCTAATGTTTCTTCAGCTTTTGCATCAACGATAGAAATACTTAGGGCATTGATTAAGCAGAGTGTGATTAAATTTAATTTAATAACTTTCTTCATTACATATCCTTATTGTTTCTTTGAGAAAGATTCGCATTATCTTCTTGTATTTTGTAAAACTCAATACTTTTTTATTAAAATTAATATAAAAAATTAAAAAAATGAAAAAAATTAATTTTAAAAGATAGGGGATAAGTGGGTTAGCTCCTTAACTAAAAAAGCTTATAGGTACGCGTTTGTTATTTTTTACTCTTTGTTAGTGGATCTTGAGTTAAGTTTAAAAGGTGGTAATAGCGAAATAGAGTGTTTATCTCTATAATATGTAAAATTGTGATAAGTAAAGGATAAGTTATATGGGAATGATTATCACCGTTGATGGTCCAAGTGGGGCAGGAAAAGGAACACTTTGTTACGCATTGGCAGAAAAGTTAGGTTTTACCTTATTAGATAGTGGTGCGATTTATCGCGTGACAGCATTGGCTGCGCTGAAACGTCATGCAGACTTAACCGATGAAGAAGGATTAGCGGAGTTAGCCCGTCATTTAGATATCCAGTTCATCCCGAAAAATGGTGAAGTAAATGTGCTTCTTGGCGGAATGGATGCGAGTCATTTAATCCGTACGCAAGAAGTGGCGGAAGCAGCTTCAAAACTGGCGGTTTTTCCTAAAGTGCGGTCAGCTTTACTGCAACTTCAGCAGGATTTTGGTAAAAATGACGGTCTGATTGCTGATGGGCGAGATATGGGAACGGTGGTTTTCCCAAATGCGCAAGTGAAACTGTTTTTAGACGCAAGTGCAGAAGAACGTGCAAAAAGACGCTATAAACAGTTGCAAAATAAGGGAATTAATGGTAACTTTGCACAGATTTTAGCCGAGATACAAGAACGCGATTTTCGTGATAGAAATCGTGAGGTTGCGCCATTGAAACCGGCTGATGATGCTTTATTGTTAGATAGTACAACATTGAGTATTGATGAAGTCATTGCTCAAGCGTTAGCTTATATTCAACAAAAAGCGTCAATTTCGATTTAACTGTTTATTCAAGGAAGAATAGACATTTATCCTCAACCCCGCATTTTATGGATCTTAATGTGGATGTTATTAACTTAAATTAAGAAGATTATTTATATGTCAGAATCTTTTGCTCAACTCTTTGAAGAATCATTAAAAGGCCTTGAAACCCGTCAAGGTTCAATCGTTAGCGGTACTGTTGTTGCTATTCAAAAAGGCTTTGTACTTGTTGATGCAGGCTTAAAATCTGAATCTGCAATTCCTGTTGCTGAATTCCAGAACGCTCAAGGTGAACTTGAAGTTAAAGTTGGCGACACAGTAAACGTAGCTTTAGATGCAGTTGAAGATGGTTACGGCGAAACTAAACTTTCTCGTGAGAAAGCTGTTCGTCACGAATCTTGGATTGAATTAGAAAAAGCTTACGAAGAAAAAGCGACCGTTATCGGTTTAATCAACGGTAAAGTGAAAGGCGGTTTCACAGTTGAGTTAAACGGTGTTCGTGCATTCTTACCAGGTTCATTAGTTGATACACGTCCTGCACGTGAAGCTGATCACCTACTTGGTAAAGAATTAGAATTCAAAGTAATCAAATTAGATCAAAAACGTAACAACGTTGTTGTTTCTCGTCGTGCAGTGATCGAATCTGAAAACAGCCAAGAACGTGAACAAATCCTTGAGAACCTAGCTGAAGGTTCAGAAGTTAAAGGTATCGTTAAAAACTTAACTGACTACGGTGCGTTCGTAGATTTAGGTGGCGTTGACGGTTTATTACACATCACTGATATGGCTTGGAAACGTGTTAAACACCCAAGCGAAATCGTGAATGTAGGCGACGAAGTGACTGTTAAAGTATTAAAATTTGACAAAGATCGTACTCGCGTATCTTTAGGCTTAAAACAATTAGGTCAAGATCCTTGGGTTGCTATCGCTGAAAACCACCCAGTAAACAGCAAATTAACTGGTAAAGTAACTAACTTAACTGACTATGGTTGTTTCGTTGAAATCTTAGATGGCGTTGAAGGTTTAGTTCACGTTTCTGAAATGGATTGGACTAACAAAAACATCCACCCATCTAAAGTTGTAAGCTTAGGCGATACAGTTGAAGTGATGGTATTAGAAGTTGACGAAGAACGTCGTCGTATTTCTTTAGGCTTAAAACAATGTAAAGCTAACCCATGGACTCAATTCGCTGAAACTCATAACAAAGGCGACAAAGTTACTGGTAAAATCAAATCAATCACTGATTTCGGTATCTTCATCGGTCTTGAAGGTGGTATCGACGGTTTAGTTCACTTATCTGACATTTCTTGGAATGTTGCAGGTGAAGAAGCAGTTCGTAACTACAAAAAAGGTGACGAAGTTTCTGCAGTAGTATTAGCAGTAGATGCAGTGAAAGAACGTATTTCTTTAGGTATCAAACAACTTGAAGATGATCCATTCAACAACTTCGTAGCAATCAACAAAAAAGGTGCAGTAATTTCTGCAACTGTTGTTGAAGCTGACGCTAAAGGTGCTAAAGTTGAATTAGCAGGTGGCGTTGAAGGTTATATCCGTGCAGCAGACTTAACAAACGAAGTTGCCGCAGGTGATGTGGTTGAAGCGAAATACACTGGTGTAGATCGTAAAGCACGTATCGTTCACTTATCTGTAAAAGCGAAAGATCAAGCTGAAGAAGCCGCTGCAGTTGCAAACGTGAATACCAAACAAGAAGATGTTGCTATTCCAAACGCAATGGCTGAAGCTTTCAAAGCAGCTAAAGGTGAATAATTAATTCACATAAATAAGGCTGGGTCATGACTCAGCCTTATTATTACCAGCTATAATTAACAAGGATTTAGCGGTAATTTATTATGAACTAATACATTACCTGTAAGTCTTAATAAATAACAAGTTTAAGTACAAATTTAAAGGAGAGTTGACGATGACTAAATCTGAACTAATTGAAAATCTATCAACAAAGCACCCAACTTTATCCGCAAAAGAAGTAGAAGGTATTGTAAAGGATATTCTTGAACTCATTGCACAATCTTTAGAAGAAGGTAATCGTATTGAAGTACGTGGTTTTGGTAGCTTCTCTTTACACCATCGTCAACCGCGAGTGGGTCGTAATCCAAAAACCGGTGATTCTGTAAAATTAGATGCTAAATCTGTACCGCACTTTAAAGCGGGTAAAGAATTAAAAGATCGCGTAAATGTTTTTGCTTAAACATTCAATCGATATCAATAAAACGACACTTAGGTGTCGTTTTTTATTACAAATTTTGGCATAATGAACCTATTCTTAACAAAGGAGATTGTGATGATTAAATATATTCTCGGACTCATTATTGTGCTGGCTATTGTACTCGTTGCGGTAACTATAGGGGCGAATAATGATCAAGTAATCACCTTTAACTATATTGTTGCTGAAAGCCAATTCCAACTTTCAACATTAGTTGCAATTTTATTTGGTTTTGGATTAATTTTAGGTTGGTTAATTACTGGATTCTCCTACTTAAAATTAAAATTCAAAAATATGTCGTTAGCGCGTCAAGTTAAACGTCAAACCTTACAAATTAACGAATTAACGACTACCCGCGATAAGGCAGTATAATGCTTGAATTACTCTTTCTGCTTCTGCCAATAGCCGCCGCTTATGGTTGGTATATGGGGCATCGGAGTGCCAAGAAAGATCAGGAAGATATTAATAATAAACTCTCCCGTGATTATGTCACGGGGGTCAATTTTTTGCTTTCCAATCAAACGGATAAAGCCGTTGATTTGTTTCTTGATATGTTGCAAAAACAAGAAACCGAAAATGAAATTGAAAGCAACTCTCAATTTGAAGCAGAGCTAACGCTCGGTAATCTTTTCCGTTCTCGAGGCGAAGTGGACCGTGCTTTGCGGATCCATCAAGCACTTGATCGTAGCCCCAATTATTCTTTCGAACAAAAATTATTAGCTAAACAACAACTTGCCAAAGATTTCATGACGGTCGGTTTTTATGACCGTGCTGAAGCGCTTTACATCATTATGGTGGATGAACCAGAATTTGCAGAAAATGCACTGCAACAGCTTTTGGTGATTTATCAAAAAACAAAAGAATGGAAAAAAGCCGTTAATATCGCAGAGAAGCTTGCCAAGATCTCACCTAAAGAAAATAATGTGGAATTAGCACAATGTTATTGTGAATATGCCTTAAGCGGTGAACTTGAAAGTGCGGTCGAAAAACGCAGTATTTTACAAAAAGTGCTGAATGTATCTCCAACCAGTGTGAGAGCATCAATGCTGCTTGCTGATTTAGAAATGGCTAATAAAAACTATCGTCAAGCCATTCATTTTTTAGAGAATATTCTTAATCAAAAACCAATTTATATTGGTGAAGTGCTGAAAACGCTCAAATATTGTTATGATGAATTAGGAGAGAGAGATAACTTTGAGTTATTCTTGATTCGAGCTAGCCAGCAGGTTAACAATACGAAAGTCGATTTAATGTTAGCAAGCGTGATTGAAGAGAAAGATGGTAAGAGTGCTGCACAATCAAAACTTTATCAACAACTTACCAAACATCCAAGTACATCTATTTTCCACCGCTTTATTCAATTCCAAATTGATGATGCAGAGGAAGGGCGAGGTAAAGAAAGTTTAATTTTGCTACATAAAATGGTCGGTGAGAGAATTAAGCAAGGCTTTGGTTATCGTTGCTCAAATTGCGGTTATCAAACTCATAAATTAATGTGGAATTGTCCTTCTTGCAAACAGTGGGAATCCATCAAACCAGAACATAATTAATTGACACAGTGAGGTAAAATTATGAATAGCAAAGTAATCGTTGCATTGGATTACGAAACGGAAGCACAAGCGCTATCCCTCGTGGATCAAATTGATCCAAGCTTATGCCGTTTAAAAGTGGGTAAAGAAATGTTTACCACACTGGGAACAAATTTCGTTAAGCAATTACATGAGCGTCAATTTGATGTTTTCCTCGATCTTAAATTTCATGATATTCCTAATACTGTGGCAAGAGCAGTGCGTTCTGCGGCTGATTTAGGGGTGTGGATGGTTGATGTCCATGCTAGCGGTGGTCTGAAAATGATGGAAGAGGCGAAGAAAATTCTCGAGCCTTATGGAAAAGATGCGCCTTTATTAATCGCAGTAACCGTATTGACCAGTATGGAAGATTTGGATTTATTACAAATCGGTATTAACTCTTCACCACTTGAACATGTTTTACGTCTTGCGCATTTAACCCAGCGAGCAGGATTAGATGGAGTCGTTTGTTCACCACAGGAAGTAGAAATTTTACGTAATACTTGTGGTCCTGATTTTAAATTAGTCACACCGGGGATTCGTCCAATTGGAAGTGATTTTGGCGATCAACGTCGAGTCATGACTCCTGCTGCGGCTATTCGTTCTGGTTCTGATTATTTGGTGATTGGTCGCCCAATTACTCAAGCTGAAAATCCAGCAGAAGTGCTTCGTTCAATTAATTCATCTCTTTCGTAATATGACAGAGAGTACTTTAGTTTATTCTACCGAAGTTGGTCGAATTAAAGCGCAAAAGCAGCCAGTACAACGTCCTAAAGGTGATGGAGTGGTTCGCATCCAAAAACAAACTAGTGGTCGAAAAGGCGCAGGCGTTTCAGTGATTACTGGGCTAGATTTAGCTGATGATGAATTGAAAAAGTTAGCTGCTGAACTTAAAAAGCGATGTGGTTGTGGTGGTTCAGTAAAAGACGGCAATATTGAGATTCAAGGCGAAAAACGTGATTTACTAAAACAACTTTTAGAACAAAAAGGGTTTAAAGTAAAATTAGCGGGTGGCTAAGATAACACAAAAAATCCATCTTCAATTGAAGATGGATTTTTTTATGATTAACTTTCCATGAAGTCTGGTTGGTAAGCAAAGAAAATTGCCCCCAAGAAACTTAATACAGCAAATGCCAGAAATGCATTATTTGGATTTGTAGCTTTGCGACTAAAATATTTAGCCGAGAAGAAGATATAAAGCACAAGCATGATGATTTTCATGATGAGCCAGCTTTGTAACTGATAACCGACCAAGAAGAAAATAGTTAAGCCGCTCGCAATTAAAAGTGTATCAACTAAGTGCGGTAAAATTTTTAGCAGTTTAATTGCTCGCCAATCTTTCCCACTTAATTGCATTCCCCCACGGATAATTAATAATCCCAAACTTAAAAATGCACAAACAATGTGCAAATAAACTAACATAATCACTCCTGATGTAAAAGGAAAGTGCGGTCAAAAGTGACCGCACTTTAATTTCTTATTTTGCAATACGCTTATATTTAATACGATGTGGTTGTGTTGCGGCTTCACCTAAGGTTTTCTTTTTCCACTCTTCGTAGTCTGAGAAGTTACCTTCGTAGAACGTCACTTTACCTTCATCACCGTAATCTAAAATATGAGTTGCAATACGGTCTAAGAACCAACGGTCATGGGAAATCACCATTGCACAACCAGGGAATTCTAAGATCGCATTTTCTAACGCACGTAAGGTTTCAACGTCTAAGTCATTGGTCGGTTCGTCCAATAACAGTACGTTACCACCACGTTGTAGAAGTTTAGCCAAGTGTAAACGACCGCGCTCACCACCCGATAATTCGCCCACACGTTTTTGTTGATCTACGCCTTTGAAGTTGAAGCGTCCAACATACGCGCGGCTTGGAATTTCAAAGTTACCAATAGTGAGAATATCTTGTCCGTTAGACACTTCTTCCCATACGGTTTTTTTATCATCCATTGAGTCACGGAACTGATCGACAGAAGCAAGTACCACAGTTTCACCCATCGTAATTGAGCCGCTATCCGGTTGTTCTTGATCTGAAAGCATACGGAATAGGGTAGATTTACCTGCACCATTCGCGCCGATAATACCCACGATAGCACCTTTTGGAATGCTGAATGATAAATCATCAATTAAAGTGCGATCGCCGTAAGATTTAGTGAGATGTTCTACCTCAATCACTTTATCACCTAAACGTGGACCAGGTGGAATAAAGAGTTCGTTAGTCTCGTTACGTTTTTGATATTCTCCAGAGTTTAATTCATCAAAGCGCGCCATACGTGCTTTGCTTTTCGCTTGGCGACCTTTAGGATTTTGACGCACCCATTCCAACTCTTTCGCAATAGATTTTTGACGCGCATTTTCAGCCGCTTGTTCTTGCTCTAAACGTTTCTCTTTTTGCTCTAACCAAGAAGAATAGTTACCTTCCCAAGGAATACCCTCACCACGGTCAAGCTCTAAGATCCAACCAGCCACGTTATCTAAGAAATAACGGTCGTGGGTAATCGCCACAACGGTACCTTCGTAGTCATGTAAGAAACGCTCTAACCATGCTACAGATTCCGCATCTAAGTGGTTGGTCGGCTCGTCTAATAGGAGCATGTCTGGTTTTTCGAGTAACAAACGACAAAGTGCGACACGACGACGTTCGCCCCCTGATAAATGCTCAATTTTGGCATCCCAATCCGGTAAACGTAATGCATCTGCGGCACGTTCTAATTGGTTATCTAAATTATGACCATCATGTGCTTGAATAATGGCTTCAAGATTGGCTTGTTCTGCCGCTAATTTATCAAAATCCGCATCAGGATCCGCATAAAGCGCATAAACTTCATCTAAACGAGTCAGTGCATTTTTTACTTCAGAAACAGCTTCTTCTATCGCTTCGCGTACAGTTTGTTGAGGATCAAGTTTTGGTTCTTGTGGAAGGTAACCAATTTTGATACCCGGTTGTGGACGAGCTTCACCTTCGAACTCTTTATCCACGCCCGCCATAATGCGTAAGAGAGTTGATTTACCCGCACCATTTAAGCCTAGAACCCCGATTTTTGCACCAGGGAAGAAGCTTAAAGAAATATCTTTCAAAATATGACGCTTCGGTGGCACCACTTTGCCGACACGGTGCATCGTATATACAAATTGCGTTGACATAATTTTCTCGATGTTATGAATAAAAGTGCGGTTATTTTACTTGATGTTTAGGGAATAAGCTATTTGAAAGGCAAAAAAAACCACCCATATAGGGTGGTAGGAAAGTAGTTTAGCTATATTTATGATTATTTTATTTAGGAACTTTATGAATATCAAGCAATCACTTGACGAGGCAAATAGTACATAAATTTCAGTTATAATGGAAATGCGAATGAATAATTTTTTGATACAAATCAAGAAAATTACAGGATTTTTTACGTTTAGATCGATTTTTATTCGATTTTGATTAGGAACTGCTTGTGATAAAATCTGTCTATTCAATTATTTAGCCCACTTTATTCTTATTTATGTTTAAAAAATTACTCCTAGGATTATCGCTAATTTCTCCTTTTTCGGTTCTCGCACATCCTCACGCCTTTATTGATATGCAAACCAAACCGTTAGTGAAAGATAATCAATTAATTGGTTTTTCGACCCAATGGTTACTGGATGAAGCTAGCTCTTCAGCCGTATTGTATGACATGATGCAGACGAAAGGTGATAAAGCTGCTAAACAAAAACTCATTGATGAGGTGATGGCGAATGTCGTGAATGAGCATTACTTTAGTTATGTCTTTGATAAAGAACATCACAAAATTAAATATAAAAAACAGCCTGAAAATTATGGCGCACGTGTTAAAGGAAATGAGGTGGAATATTATTTTGATTTTCTTTTGGCACAACCACAGGCTTTGCAAAATAACGAATTTACGCTGATGACTTATGACAGTACCTATTATGTGGCCATGCGTTATGCTGAAATAGGTAAAAGAGCGGTTGATTTTTCGGAACTTCCTAATAATTGCAAAGGTGAAGTGCTCGAGCCTAATGCGGATGAAAAAATTAAATCCTACGCTTCATCATTGGATAAATCTCAAAAAAATGAAGATGATTCTCTTGGTGTGTTGTTTGCACAGAAAGTAAAAATTAAATGTGAATAAAAAATGAAATTAAAACTGACCGCACTCTTTATCGGCTTATTAGCGATTATTTTCGCCTTGCTACCTTGGCTTTTTGTGCAAGTAGCTGATTGGCAAAAAGCCTTTAATCAGCTGATTTCTGAAAATCTGCACCAAATTCAAGCACATTCATCTACTGCAGGATTATGGTTAATTTTTGCTGCATTTTCTTATGGTGTATTACATGCATTAGGCCCTGGGCATGGGAAATTTATTATCGCTGGTTATCTTTCTACTCACGAGAGCCAACTTAAAACCAGCGTACGCTTAAGTTTGCTTTCCTCTCTCATGCAAGGTTTTGTCGCCGTTGCAGCAACCTCTATTGTGGTGGTGATACTTAATCTTTCCTCAAAATATTTTAAACTTAGCCAGTTATGGTTGGAGCGTAGCGCACTCATTTTATTATTGTTGTTAGGGCTTTATTGGATTGCTCAAGGTTTGAAAGGTTTAAAGAAAAAACAATCTTTTCGTATCACATCAATCCAATCATTGCCGAAACAAATTGGAACAGCTTCGCTATTTAGATATGAGCAAGGGAAAGCAAGCCAAGCGCAATGTAGTTGTGGACATCAACATCTACCCAGTGATCAACAGCTTAAACAATCGGGTGATTTAAAGTCTCAACTCTTAGTGATTTTAACCATTGGTATGCGACCGTGTAGTGGCGCCATTTTTGTGCTTTTTCTCGCTTATATGCTGGATCTTTATTGGTGGGGAATTTTAGCTACTTTTGCCATGTCTTTAGGGACAGGATTAATGCTTTCGCTTTTTGCTGCGTTAGTTCGCTATGCGAGAAATGTCGCGACTCGCTTAGGCCATTGGTATGGTTTAGCGGGTTCTAATCAAAAAGGTGCGGCTATGATCAAATGTATTGCGGGTGCAATGATGATCTTTTTTGCACTAAGCTTGTTATGTGGCACGATGGGGGCTGTAACAGGTGGCGCAGCCTTATTTGGTGGATAAAGAAAAGGGCAGCGTTTGCTGCCCATTTATTTGAAAATAGATTATTCAACCCAAGTGACGATTTCCTCAATTGGTCTACGAGATTTTTTGGTAATGTCTCTCGCACGATAACCAAATGTTGCGGCCACAGATACGCCCCATTCATTTGGATCAAAGAGACCTTCAGCGGCTAAAACTTCATTCATTTTATTGTAGTTAAAGCCTTCAATAGGGCAAGAATCTACACCTATAGCGGCAGCACCAGTTAGCATATTCGCTAATGCAATGTAGGTTTGTTTGCTTGTCCAGTCAAATAATGCACGCTCGCTTTCTGCAGTTTTCATTTCAACTTCTTGTAAGCCTTTATATTTTTCCAAGGCTTTTTCTAATTGCTCGCCTTGTAAACCTCTCCGCACCGCAACATCACGGAAGAAAGGCGTATCATATCGAGCATTTTTCTTCGCAAGAATGATCACTAAATGACTACAATCATCTAATTGATATTGCATGCCCCAGCTAAAAGGTTTGAGCTTATCGCGTAATGCTTTATTTTGAATCACTAAGAACTTCCATGGCTCAGAACCGACTGAGCTTGGTGATAAACGAGCAAATTCTAAAATGGCCGCGAAATCTTCTTGGCTGATTTTTTTATTCGGATCGTAATAACGTGTGGAACAGCGATTTTCGAATACTTGAAGCATTTGTTCGCGTGTAATTTGACTCATGTTTTCTTCCTCTTAACATTATCTTATTTGTGATCTTTTGACCGCACTTTAGCGTTCTTTCCAATATCCAATCCACTCTTTGAGTAATTGCATATTTTTGGTAATCGCGCCACCTTGTGGAATAAAATGCATCATATTGAGTCCGTAACTGTCGGGCGTAATGCCTTCACCTACACTTGCAGATAACACATCAAAGCCTTGTTGTTGGAATAATAATTTTGCACGTTGCATATGCCATTCATTAGTGACTAAAATAATTTTATGAATACCTTCTTTTTCTAATATTTGTTTGGTGAAAAGTGCATTTTCTTTAGTAGTAAGGGCTTTAGGTTCAATCCATTTGGTTGGCACATTAAAGAAGTTTTGGAGTTCTTCGGCGGCGATTTTTGCTTCAATGGCGCCTGTTGGACTTGCCCCTGTAATTAATAATGGCAAATGCGTTTCTTTTTGTAAGAAAGCGGCATAACGTAATCGTTCAAGTTGGATACCTGTTGAAGCTAATGGCGCATAAAGCTCTTTGCTATCACGCAAGCCACCACCAAGTAAAACGATCGCTTGAGCTTGTTGGTAATCTTGCAGTGTTAAATGATCTTCAGTGATGAGACTATCTTTAAGTACTTGTGCAGTGTAAGGGATACTTAAAAGATAGAGTAGTGAGAAGCCAAGTGCGGTCGAAATTCGGCTTAATTTTTTGAAATTGAATTTAGCTAGAATAAGTGAAAGCCCCCATAAAATTAAAATATTAAATGGGGGAAGAATCATGGCCGTGATGAGCTTTTTTAATTCAAACATGATTTATCCAATTCAACGAAGTTTAAGTTTTGAGTCCATAGTTTTGCATAGCTACTATTTTTTCCATAAGAGTTATCATAAACAACATTTGGTATTTCTAACAAGCAGGAAAAAATATGACCGTGTAAACGAGTAGTAATCACTTTATCATTATCTAAGAATACTCGGGCAACACGTTTTACAATTTTATGAGTATATGTGTACCAAAATTGATGAGAAAGATTTTTCAAACAATCTAAATTAAATTTATTTGCAATTTTATTCATTCTCCAACTAAATGCTAAAACAATGTCGTCTGTCTTGGAGAGAATATCATCCCAATCTTTTACAGTACTGTTGATTGGAATTTGCGTTAAAATATTTTTTTCTACATCACTCGCTTCAATATCTTTACGTAAGAAGTAAAGTTTTTTTCCTGTTTTTCCTTGCTTAGTTTCCATTGTGCCATAAAGTTGATGTGCCATATCGGGTGATAAATAAACATGATCAGAAAATTTTGCAAATAGATTTGCTGTTCTTTCATCGCGAGCCAGTAAATGACAATCACTGTGGTTACGGAAAAGTGCGGCTGATTTTTGTAGATTTTCTTCGTGCTTAAAATAAGCAGTTTGTGGCAACACAATAATGCGATTATTCGGGAAATGCGTCACCATTTCTTCACGGATCTTTTGATGCTGTGGATAAAGATCGCCAAAGTTACCGCCACCATGTAAAAGGATGGTGGTGTTTGGTGTGATTTTTGCTTTGACTTCTTCAAGATCTAAATCGTATTCACAGCGTTTTAAAGTCACGTTAATGTGGTGATCTTTAAAAAATTGCTCAGTTCCGTGATAAATCAGTAAATCGCCTACGTTCAAATGAAGCGGGTAGTCGAAATAAAATACATCGTTTTTATCTTTGATTAGTTCAACAATAGGATTCAGTTTGTTTTTTAAATCAATAAGGAGTTGATTCATTTTTTACTCTTTTCTTTAAATAGCTAAACAAGAAATTTTTTTCTGCTGTGTTTAATCCGAAGATTAAAATGACACAGATTAATACCATTTCTAAGATGATGGATTGTCCAATAAATTCCAATAAAGAATAACTGCGGCTGGTATCTGATATATAGATGATACCTAATAGCAGGCCAAACACCACGCCGACATTCACTAAATATGAGACAAATTCTTTTTGGTTAAATTTAATTTTTTTATTAATAAAATATAATCGATAGATTTGTGAGATGACCATCGTACTAAATTTACCCACAAAGGCAAATACTGGATTATAGCCTAGTGTGAACAAATAATAAGCCAATGGTACCGTACAAAGATCAATTAACGCCACAATGATATTGTATTGTTTTACGGTAGATGTACCAATGGCTAATGCACTCATCCAAAAGGCGCCAGCCATTGCACTGATCAATAAGCAAGCAATAATAGCTTGTACAAGTTGTTCAGTATATTGCGGAAGATGATCGCCTAGCCAAAATGTCAGTAAGGTATGGGTGAAATACAATACAGGCGCAGAGAGAATCGCCATTAAATAAAGTGAATATTTTGAAATACCAAGAATTAATTGGCGATTGCGATCATAATCTTTTGCTGCATAAGACTGAACCAACTGCGGATTAGCTGCCATTTGGAAATTATTCACAAAGCTATAAATGGCACCTTCTACTTGTGTCGCAATGGCGACAGCGGCGTTGACTGCGACACCAAAGAATAAGTTAGATACCATATTTAAGCCTTGGGTCGAACCCACATAGGCAATTTGCCCCATGAGCATCCAACCGGAAAAACTCACCATTTCTTTAGTTTTGCTTAAATCTTTATATAAACGGAAACGTGCTGCTTCTTTGAAATAATATTTAGTGAATAACGCATAAAGAGAGAGCACAATTAAGCTGACTGAAAGCAATAAGCCGCCATAAGTAATCAACTTATCGTAATGTGTGATATGGCTTAAGATAAAAACAGAAGTCAGTTTTAAAATGGTTTCACCTAATCCTAACCACGCATAGAATCCCATTTTTTCATGGGCAACAATCATGGCATTGAATGGCGCCTTGATGATTTCAGCAAGGGCAATAATTAATGCCAATTGGTAAACGATATTTGCAGCTTGCAAGCGTTCAGCGGGGATCACTAATTTGTGATTTAAAAACCATAAACCTACAGTTTCAGCTAACACTAATACGATAAAAATAATGAGTAGGTGATTTAAAATACTAATATTAAAGACTTTATTGACACGTTGGATGTCATTTGAGGCTTTTTCTACGTTAATAAAACGCTGAGTGGTGGCGGTCATTGTGCCATTAAAAAAGGAAAATAAGACCACGACACCCATCACAATGTTATAGATACCAAAATCTTCTACACCCAAAACCTGTAATACCACACGAGAGATATACAGCATCGCTCCCATATTGAAGAGCATTCGGATGTAAAGAAATAGCATATTTTTAGCAATGGTTTTATTTGACATTGTGAAAATGAAATTAGAAAAATTGGGGAATTATAGGGGGGATTGGGGTGTGTAGCAAGCATTGTGCAAGTTCTAGGTAGCCGTATAGGCCTTATAAAGAGAAAAGGCTAAATATAATTTAGCCTTTTGTTATTTATACGATGCAGACTGCCAGATCTAATTGCTTGTTATGGAATTGATGTAATGTACCACGATGGCCGACACTTAGAATGATCATATTCGGTAAGCGCTCTTTAATCGTTTTATAAAGGAGATATTCTGTTGGCTCATCAAGTGCTGATGTGGTTTCATCTAAAAAGACCACTTCAGGCTTCGTCAGTAAAATCCGAATAAATGCCACACGCTGTAATTCACCCGGTGACAAAATAGCTTGCCAATCGTTATCTATATCAAGACTATGAAGATATTTATCCAAACAGCAATCTGCGAGTGTTTTTTCCAATTCAGGATGATAAGGATCAATATCTGGATAGCAAATCGCTTCACGTAACGTGCCTTGTGGCATATAAGGACGTTGTGGTAGGAACAAACTAGTCACGCAAGGGTGTTCTACTAAGCCAACTGTCTCAAAAGGATAAATTCCAGCCATTGCTTTTAATAGGGATGTTTTCCCAGTGCCAGATGGACCTTGAATTAATAAAGCATCACCATTTTTTAATTCAATATTTAAGTTATTAAGCAACAATCTACCTTGCTCATCTTTAATACCAAAGTTTGACAATGCAACACGGTTAGAACATTTCATGGGTTGATGAACCTCTGAATGATCTAATTCATCCAACTTAGTCATAAAACCATAAAGACGATTTAAACGCGCTTGGTAGAGTGTAAATTCTTCATAGAACAAACGGAAGAAGGAAAGTGCGGTCATTAATCGGTTAAATGCTTGCACAGTTTGGTGCATATCGCCCAGCTTGATTTGTCCAGTGAAAAAACGAGGCGCTTGCAGCATTAACGGTAAGAGTTTTGCAACGCGCGTGACACTTCCATTAAATCCGTCTAACCCCAGCATTCTCAATACAATTGCCCAACGGTTATGAATGATTTCGGCAAATTTATTTTTCAGTAAATGCTGTTCTTGCTGTTCACCTTGATAGAACGCGATACTTTCCGCATTATCTCGCACTCGAATTAAAGAATAACGGTAGTCACCATTGAGTTTTTCTTTATTGAAGTTTAGCTTGATTAAAGGGTGACCAATCCAAACGGACATTAATGTTGCGAGGATAATAAAGGCATAAATAAAGAAAACAACACCTTTTTCGATATTCAAGCCGAAAAGGCTCAACACCCCAGACAGTGACCAAAGAATGATGGTGAATTCAATGGTAGTCAGAATTGAATTAATCATGCCCCGCACAATTTTGACGGTGCTACTGATAAATTCACGTGCATCTTGTTCAATACGTTGATCAATATTATCGGGCAAATCTTTTTCGTATTTGAGGCGATAGTATTTTTTATTTTCTAACCATCGTTTAACAAGGACTTTATTCAAGCTTTCCAACCAACGGATTTCAAATACTTGTTGCAAGAAATAATCAGCGATGGAGTGGATGACTTGTACCAATACTAAAAGGGCATTCAGTTTTGCAAAGAACCAAAACTTATCCGCATCTAATTCCTGCATTGAGCTATAAAGCCCATTATAGAAAAAAGAGTTGAGTACGCTGAAGCGCACTTCTAACAAAATCATGGTAAACAACACCAGTAGCATAACGATGATTTTGATGCTGTTACGGCGATTAATCGAAGGGGATGCAATATGCCAAAACTTCTGACCGAATGTGGTTTGTTTGAGTGCCAGTGTCGTCACGCTAAAGCACACAATTATCCAGAAAAGTGCGGTCAAAATCCAGCTTAAACTTGAGTTAAGTTCAGTTTGCCAATTCATTGATTATCCAATAAAGTAAAAAACGAAAAAAAGGGCGAAATATTCGCCCTCGTATTGTGCGCTCAATTAAAACTCAACTTTCGTGTTAAGGATAAATTCACGTCCATAACCTAATGCAACAGGGATTAACGTGTTTGTTGCGTTACCAGAGGTAGATGGATAGTAAGTTTTATCTGTTAAGTTTTTACCATTAAGTTGGAAAGAGACTTTCTTGCCAGAGATTTTGGTATCGTAAGCAATAAAGGCATCATACACCACGGCATGAGGTAATTTGTATGCTTTTGTATAAGTATTATTGTAGGCATACCAGGAACCTAAATAACGAGCACCACCACCAACACGGATGTTACCAAAATCAAATTCACCTACGTTATAAGCTAAGAATAGAGAAGCTTGATGTTTTGGTACACCAGAAAGTTGTTGATTTACTGCATCAGGATAAAGCTCATTTTCAAGTGATTTTACTTTGGTGTATGTATAGTTAGCTGCTACGCTTAGACTATCCGTAATTTGACCATTAAGATCGAATTCCACACCACGAGAACGTTGTTTGCCGACGATATTCAATTGCGCATTTGAACCAGAACCAACAGCCTCAGCAACATTACGTTTGCTGATATTGAATAATGCAAGTGTCGCATTAAAGCCTGAGTTTTCGTATTTTGCACCAATTTCAAAAGATTTACCTTGTTCTGGTTTTAAATCGCCGCTAACTGGTGTTGCCACACTCATTTGTGGACGGAAAGACTCAGAGTAGTTTGCAAAGGTCGCAATATGTGGCGTAAATTTATATGCGGCACCTAATTGATACAATAATTTACCATCGTGCTGATCGGTATTTCCGGTTTTTGTTAGATTTTGACCTTTTTTACAGTTTGCCGCATTTAAGCAATGACGTCCTGCAAATTGATCAAAATACTCATAACGTAAACCGCCCGTCATAATAAAGTTATCTGTAAAGTAGGCGGTATCTTGAATATAAACACCAACGGTTTTGAGATAGTTATATTGGTAGGCATTGCCGTTACCATTTTTATGTTCCGCAACAGGGCTGGTATAGTTTGGATTATCAATATTGATATCAGAATTCATGATGCCTTGGTTATAAATAGGACCAATATCGCGAATATTACGCATAGTATCAATCCCGCTACAAAGCGGTTAGCAATATCACCAATACCAAATTCACCAACGATATTTAATGTACCACTATGAACACGTTGATCGCCTTGTTGCTGTTCAATTGCACGGCGGGCTGTACGTGTTTTAACGTTAACATTTGTAATACGAGCTTGATCGTAGAAATATTTGTAACGAGCATAGCTGTAACCTGCATTTAATTTCCAACCATCACTTAATTTGTGTTCAATTTTGAAATCGATGTTATCGGTTTTTGCCGTGGTTTCATTATTTGGCTCATCTAAACGACGCGATACAGGAATATCCGGTAATGCATTAGTTGCCGTTAAAAGATTTGTACCACGATCAAATGGCTCAAGAATATCTTTGTGTTCATAAGAAAGAAGCACTTTAGTTTTATCATTTTCCCAAGAAAGAGAGGGTGCGTAAGTCGTATTTTTCACTTTGCCAAAATTACGCCAGTAGTCTTTTTCTTGTTTGTCATAGATAAAGCGGTAAGCAAAACCATTTCCTAAACCACCAGTAAAATCTAATTGCGTTCCCCACAGGCTATGATTACCTAAGGTTCCACCAACGACATAACGTGGTGTTTGTTGTGGTTTTTTAGTAATGATATTAACTACACCACCTGGATCTTGAATACCATAAAGTACGGATGCAGGTCCTTTTAAAACTTCAACGGTTTCAGTTGTCGCGCTAAAGTTTTTAGCTGGGCCAGCTTGTAAACCGTTACGCATAATTGAGTTATCGCGGTTTCCACCGAAACCACGTTTTTGGATAGCATCAAACATACCACCTAACGTATTCGCTTGACTCACACCACTGACGTTATAAAGAGCATCAATGAGTGATTCAGGTTTGCGATCTTCTAGTAGTTTAGTTGAAAGAATGTTTACTGTGTTTGGCGTGTCGAATACTGGCACTTCAGCTTTTGATACGACAGATGTCCCAGTCATTTGGTAACCATTTTGTTTAATCCCCGTATCTTGAACGTTAATTTGCTCAAGCGTTTCGGTATTTGTATCTACGGTCTGCTCAGTTTCTGCAAACGTAGAAATGGAAAAAGTGGTTAAAAGTGCGGTTGAAATAAGGCTTAATTTAAAATTCATAATTGCTTCCCAATAGATAATAAGAGAGCCCAAAGTATAGCGAAAACGTTTACGTCAATCAATGCAAATTATTTTCATTTATATATGGGTTATCTAGAAAAGATTCATTCAAATTAAGCAGGGGATAAAAAGAAAAAATCCTAAGCTAAAAAGCTTGGGATTGCAATATGGTGCACTAGCTGAACCCGAATTTGCTTGTATTACATTGATTTTAAATGTTTATTTTTAAAGGGCAAAAATCTTGTTACTAAGCTTGTTACTAAAAATCAAATTCACTAAAAATTTATGATAGTTTCTGATGCCATAATACCACTAATAAGCCGTGCGTTAAAAATTTTATAGAAAAACTGTTCACCTTGTTCACCAATCCTTAAAACTCTTTATTTATTATATAGTTATATTCTTTTCTATTGTTCACCAACTGTTCACCATTGTTCACCTTTGTTCACCAATCAAAAAAAGATATCTCGATACAGAATATTTAGTCTATAACTGTTCAAAATTTAAGCAACCAAACAATCTTAACTTACCGTATCTAATCGTAACTAAACTATTGAAAAATAAGATATTTATTTAATAATCAAAACGCTATATATTATATTTTGACTTAATAGAAGTCGTCTAAATTTAGACTAAAAAATCTTATAAGGAATAGATGAATATGTTTAAAAAATTAATTGAGTTACGCCAACAAAAGGCGGAAAAAGTCGCAGAAATGCGCTCAATGCTTGAAAAAGCAGAAAAAGAAAATCGTTCATTGAATGAATCTGAATCAGTGGATTTTGAAAAGCTGAAAGATTTAGTTAAACAGATGAGCGATGAAATCAGCAAATATGAGGCGGTGGCTGATGAAGAACGTAACCTTAACGAACAATCTCAACAGGTAGAACAACGTAACATGAAACAACTTTCAAATGATGAGTTACGCCATTATGTAAAAACTGGTGAACTTCGCAATTTAACTACGGCTAACGGTGAAGATGGTGGATATTCAGTTATCCCACAGTTAGACAAAGATGTAATGAAACGCTTAACAGACGATAGCGTAATGCGCCAACTTTGTAACGTAGTACGCTTACCGGTTGGAGCGAAAGAATACAAAAAATTAGTATCGGCTGGCGGTGCAGCAGTAGAACACGGCACAGAAGGCACAGCACGCAACGGCACAGCAACCCCGAAACTTCATGAAGTAACAATCGCTTTAAATTCAATCTATGCTTACCCTAAGACTACACAAGAAATCTTAGACTTCTCAAGCATTGATGTTTTAGGTTGGCTAACTGATGAAATTTCTGAGACCTTCACAGAAACAGAAGAAACTGATTTAACTTCCGGTGATGGTAACAAGAAATCAAAAGGCTTTTTAACCTATCAACGCACAACCGAAGATGACAAAACTCGACAATTCGGCAAACTTCAAAAAATTGAAGTGGCAGGCGTAGCGAAGATTGATGCAGATACTTTAATCGATGCGTTCTATACACTTCATAGCAAATACCGCAAAAATGCAGTGTGGGTGATGTCATCAACGATTGCGGCAGCATTACAAAAACTTAAAAACAAAAACGGCGATTATATCTGGCGCGATGGTTTAACAGCCGATGCCCCAGCAACATTATTAGGTCGTCCAGTCCACTTCTTAGAAACAATGCCGACAGGTGGAGCAAATAAAGCAGTAATTGCCTTCGGTGACTTCAAACGCGGATATTTCATTGTAGATCACGAAACAGGCGTGCGAACCCGTCCGGACAACTTAACCGAACCAGGATTCTATAAAGTACACACCGATAAATATTTAGGCGGTGGCGTAGTAGATTCAAACGCTATCAAAGTGATTGAGACAACAGCATAAATCATAGAGGGGCGAAAGCCCCTTTTTTTGCTTAATAGGTGAAATATGAATAAAGAATTTGAAATCCGCTCCGCAACACTTTCAGCCGATGAAGAAAATCAAAAGCTAGTAGGTTATGCGGTGAAATGGAATAGCCCTTCACAAGTGCTTTACTGTGATTTTGTGGAATCCTTTGCGCCTAAAGCTTTCAGTGACAGCCTAGCGAGTGGCGAAGATGTGCGCGCACTCTTTGAACATGACTACACCAAGTTACTAGGTCGAACAAGTGCGGGAACATTAAAGCTAGAAGAAGATTCAATCGGCTTACGCTTTGAACTAATTCCGCCCGATACAACAATCGGAAAAGATTTATTAGTTAGCGTTTTTCGCGGTGATATTACAGGGATGTCTTTCGGATTCAGAGCGATTAAAGAAGAATGGAATTTTGATGTAGAGCCTTATCAAAGAAACGTAATTAAAGCAGATCTCTTTGAGGTTACAGTAACAAGCGTTCCAGCCTATCCGGAAAGCAGCGTAGAAATCGCTAAGCGTTCAATGGTCGCAGCAAAAGAACAAACACAGGGTAAATCAAACACTATCTTAAAACGCTGGCTTGATGTATCGGAGGCTTAATATGTGGAATCCTTTTAGACGAAAAGAGCAACGCAGCGAACCAATAACTATTGATGAATTCCTATCTTACATGGGCGTAAATAATACAGGTGCGGGCGAATATGTCAGCCCACAAACGGCAGAGGCTCTACCAGCGGTTATGAACGCCGTAACAGTAATCGCCGAGGCGGTGGCATCTATGCCTTGTTATCTGTACGCACTAAAAGAAGATGGCCGTGAAAGAATCTACCGTCACCCCGTTGAATATCTTTTAAACGAAATGCCAAACCGCAATCAAACGCCTTACCAGTTTAAATATACGATGATGCGCCATTGTTTGCTAACTGGTAATGCTTACGCGGTGATTGAGTGGAATAACAAGGGCGAACCTGTAAGCCTTACACCTTACCAGCCGAGCGCAGTAAATATCTTCCGTAAAGTAACAGGCGAGCATATTTACCAAGTAACGGACTTAAACGGAGTTACTAAAAACTATCTTCAAGATGAAATCTTACACTTACGCCATAGTTCCCTTGATGGATTTATGGGGCGTTCACCTGTAACTGTTTGCCGTGAAACGATTGGATTAGGTTTAGCACAACAACGACACGGTGCAGCAATCATGAAAAACGGATTGATGGCAAGCGGACTAATCTCAACGGCTGAATGGCTAGACGATGCGAAAGCACAGAAAGCAGTGAAAGCCTTAGAGCGTTACAAAGGCGCAAAGAACGCGGGGAAAACACCAATCCTTGAAGGCTCAATGGAATACAAACAATTAGGCATGACAAACCAAGATGCCGAATGGTTACAAAGTCGAACCTTCACAATTTCCGATATAGCCCGAATCTACAACATAAGCCCGATTTTCCTACAAGATTATTCCAATAGTAGCTATGCGAATTTCAGTGAGGCTAGTAGAGCGTTCTTATCACAAACCTTGCGCCCATGGCTAACTAACTTTGAACAACAGCTTAAAGATGCCTTAATGATTGACTTAACGAGCAATAGCAAGAAACGGCACTTAATCGAATTTGACACAAGCGACTTACTCCGCACCAGTCAAAACGAACGTTTCAATAGTTATGATGTGGCAATTAAAGCTGGCGTAATGTCACCTAACGAAGTGCGCAGACGTGAAGGCTTACCGCCTTATGCTGGCGGTGATGAATTCAGCCAAGCATGGAAACAAACCGTAGAAGTTAAACGCGGTGATAGCGTAAACGAAAACGAGGTGAACGATGCCTAGAATGATTAGAGCCGGTAAATATAACAAGGCGATAAGTTTACAAAAACAAGTAAACGAAACTAATGATTATGGCGGATTTGTAAGTAAGTGGAAAACCGTTGCGAATATACGCGCAGCGGTTGAACCGTTACAAGGTAGAGAGTTCTTCTCCGGTGCGGTGCCATTAAATGAAAATACTGTGCGCATTCGCATACGTTACGGAACTAATGTTGATAACACTATGCGCGTGAAATATGGGAACCGTTCGCTAGAGATAATCAACATTATTGATAGTAAAGAAGCGCACAAAGAACTTCAGCTTATTTGTAAGGAGCTAACCGGCAATGGTGGAAATTAATTTAACGATTGATGAAATCAAAGCGCACTTAAATCTCGATCACGATTTAGATAATGAGTTACTGGAAGCCTATAAGGTGGCCGCATTGGAAGTATGCCAAAAGCATATTGGCAAAACCTTTGGGGAAGAAGAAACGGAAAAGACCATACCTTTTACCTCGGCGATTAAGATTGGTTGTTTAATGTATATCGCCTATCTCTACACGAACCGCGAAGCCGTCACAGACTTAGCCAACCTTAAACCGGCACCAATGACGATTTCCGCATTGTGGGAAGTGTATAGAGAACCGTGCGCTTACTAAGGATTTAGTAACCGATGCCATACCAACCATTAAGACGTTGTAGCTATCCTGGATGTAGAAACAAAGTAAAGTCCGGTAGATGCGAGGAGCACAAGCCAAAGGACACACGCCCAAACAGTAGCGCACGCGGTTACGACCACAAGTGGAGCAAATACCGCGAGCAATACTTAAAGCATCATCCCCTTTGTGTGATGTGCTTAGAGCAAGGCAAATATACTCCGGCAACAGTGATAGACCATATCAAGCCGGTAGAGAACGGACAATCCGATCCATTGTTTTGGGTAGCAAGCAATCATCAGCCTTTATGTCGTGATTGTCACAGCTATAAAACACGAGTGATAGACCAACGCGGATTTGGTGCGAAGAAGATTGATTAGACCGGGTGGGGGCAATTTAAAAAAGAAAGTGGCAACCCTTCGGAACCGCCCCCCTATACAAATTTTTACGCAAGGTAATTTTTTTGAAAATAAGGAAATACAATGACAACAAAAAACAAGAAAAAAACGCATAATCCACCTAGTTTTTTAGATCCAATCGCGAAAACAGTATGGAAAGAACGAATTCCACAACTTCTTGAACGTGGTGATATTCAAGATGCGGACTTAATTCACCTTGAATTATATTGTGTTAATTACTCTCTTTTCCGTGCTGCAGTTGAGGATATTCATAAAAACGGCTTTTCAATAGTAAATAGCCAAGGCACACAATCAAGAAAGCCCGCACTGTCAGCTAAAGCTGATGCAGAAAAAGTGATGGTGAAAATGTCCTCACTGTTAGGCTTTGATCCAGTTAGCCGTAGAAAAAATCCTGTTGAAGTTGATTCAACCGATATGATTGATGAAATCCTCACAATGTAGGCTAAATATGGCAATCTGGCACGCATACGCAGAGAAAATTCAATCAGGTGAAATAGTGGCTTGTAAGAAGATAAAACAAGCCGTAGCGCGTTATTTTAACGATTTAAACAACCCCGATTATTTCTTTGATCAAAGTGCGGTAGAAAAATTTATCGCTTTCTCGAAACTATGCCCACACGTTAAAGGACACTTACGCGGTGAGCCAATTATTCTTTCAGATTGGCAAGTTTTCCTCTTTGCCAACATTCTGGGCTTTAAACGAAAAGATACAGGATTAAGAAAATATCGCTCTGCTTACGTTCAAGTGGCAAGAAAAAACGCTAAATCAACGGTAGCAGCCGTTTTAGCCAATTGGTTTTTGGTGATGGAAGGCGGCCAACAGGATATATACACGGCAGCCGTGAGCCGAGACCAAGCCCGAATCGTTTTTGATGATGCGCGTCAAATGTGCTTACTTTCGCCTTTACTGAAAAAACGGCTCAATATTCAACAGCACAAACTCATCAACCCTAAGAACAACAGTATCATGCGACCGCTTGCCGCCAAATCTTCAACCATTGAAGGCACAAACCCTAGTTTAGCGATTGTTGATGAATATCACCTACACACGGACAACAGCGTCTATAGCGCGTTAGAGCTAGGACAAGGCGCACGCCCAGAAGGTTTGCTCTTTGCTATTACAACTGCGGGAAGTAACGTGATTTCGGCTTGTAAACAGCACTATGATTATTGCGCTCAAATCCTTGAAGGGAATGAGCAGAACGATAGCTTGTTCGTATTGATTTTTGAACTAGACGAAGAAAACGAAATCGACAAACAAGAGAACTGGATAAAAGCCAATCCCAATATTGGTAAATCCATTCCTTACCTTGATTTTGAGAACACGATTAAAAAAGCGAGGGGGATTCCTTCCGAATGGGTGGAAATGCTTACCAAGCGATTTAACGTATGGTGTCAAGGCACAACCCCGTGGCTAGGCGAAGGAAACTGGGCGCAATGCGAACGGCAGTACACCGAAAGCGATTTACTTCACCAAGATTGTTATTTAGGACTGGATTTATCCAGCACCAATGACTTAACCAGTCTTTGCTATACCTTTCCACAAGGGAATAAAGTGCGGTTAGTTACTCGGCATTATATCCCTGAATTTCAACTTAATAACGTGGCAAATAAAAACCGTGCGATGTATCGAAACTGGGTGCGTAGTGGTTGGCTGATTGCAACCGAGGGCGACTGTATCGACTACGACAAAATCAGAGATGATATTTTGAAAGATGCACAACGTTTCAATATTAAGATGATTGGCTTTGACGTATGGAATGCAACCCATTTACGCACACAATTACAAGCGGCTGGGCTTGAGGTTGAACCCTTCCCGCAAACCTATCAACGATTTAGCCCGGTGGCGAAAAGTGCAGAAGTATTAATAAATAGACAGATGATAGAACATCATGGCGATCCAGTGCTTACCTGGGCGCTATCCAATGTGGTGATGGAAACCGATGCCAACGCCAACATTAAACCAAACAAGAAGAAAGCAGCAAACAAAATAGACCCCGCCGTAGCGTTCCTGATGTCTTTCGGAATTTATCAACTTGAATACGGTGATTTAATTTTCGAACTATCAGACGAACACAAACAGGCACTAGAAGAATTTAACGGATTGGATATATGATTAGATGTAAAGAGGCAAAACAGAACTTACTAATAGCAGCGGTGAAACACTATAAGAAATCTACCGCACTTTTCACTTTTATTAGCTTGTATGATGATTATGAACCATATCCACTGGACGAAGTTATCTACATTCTTCAATGTAAATGCGATGCAGCAAAACGAGAAATAAACAACAGACCAAATAGCCCCAATATGGAAGTGTTAGAAACAATTTATCATATCGCGCACAAAAATCTTGAAGATATGAAAAAGGCAGAAAGAAGAATTGCGAAAAGAAGATAAAATAAATCCCTACGTTTCACAACGTGGGGATTTTTTATACGTGACTACATCGCACGAACATATTATCAAATTGCTAAATTCTTAAAATTTTCCCTAAAAAATGCTTTAGGGTACGTACTACAAATTTGTAGCAAAGTTATTATAATCTAAGCGCAAAAATAAGAAATAAACGTAGCTTACCGTATCTAAACTTTGATAAAATAGAACAAGAAATAAACAGGGAAAACAAGGAGGAAAGTATGATTAAATCCGTTTTATCCGCATTTGGTTTATTTGTATTTTCTGCTTTAGATTTTTTGTTGTTTTTAGCCATATTGCTTTTTGTTGGCTTGTTGGTTTTCATCTTTTGGCCAATATTAAAATGGCCTTTACTAGCTTTTCTAATAGGTGCTATTGCCTTCTTTTGTTATCTAATATACAAGATAAAAGAGAAACCAAAACCGCTAGAACAAGACGAAATATTATCTAGCTGGGCGGAACAGGAATTACAACGCCCTATCATTCAACGGATTTTACAAAAACAAGAGGAAAATAAACCGTTCATTAGCGGAACAATAACGCATATTGGAAATGACGGAAAAGAAACTCGATTAGGCAATATCACTATCAATTTAAAGGGATAATTAATCAAATAAAGCGCATCTAGGCTGATCCCCGAAAGCAAGAAACCTTATCTTGTTGGTGCGCTCCTATCATAAGGGCAAATGCGAAAGGGGCGTTTATGGGATTGTTACCACTAGATTTTTACTCTTTAACTCAAGCAGTTGATTTTATTAATCAAAAAACAAATTCGATAATAAAAGAAAATCTATTGTATTCCTATGCTATGGAAGGAAAGATTAGATTTTTATTGAATATTGAAATTAAAGATAATCAATTAGTAAAAATTGGCAGAATGGATACTGAAGGTTTTTTCCTATATGAAGATTCTGAAGTTTATTTCAAAGAGGAAGTGATAGAGTACGAATATCAAAATATATTATCTTTGGAAGATAAGCTATCAAAGATGGAAATAACTTCTGATGAAATTCTTGAGGATAACGGAGGATTGTACTTATCATATAATAAAGAAAATAAAATTAATGAATACAAAGGCTATATAGTTTTACATCCAGAATTATTGGATGTGTTTTGTGAGAAATCATTACCACAGCACTCATTAAGAAATACAAATTATTTGATGTTGGACGAATTTAATGTTCAAAACCCTTTAGAGGCTGATATCTTTAATTCATTTAATTTTAAAATGGAATATCCTTCATATAATGAAGATAATCAGTTGTATATGAAGCATACTTTTCGTATAAATTTTAGTGACATCAAAATATCCTATGATGATTTGATCAAACTTACGCCATCTGGTCACCCTTTAAGATGTGATGATTTAGAGCAAGAAATCAAAAAATTAAAATCAGAGCTTGAGGAAAAGCAAAAGATAATAGACTCTCTTAGTTTAACAAACCAAAGCGGCCGAATAAGTTCTCCACAAAAGCAACTGTTCGCTTTATTGGTTAAAAAATGTTATCCAAAACTTGATAGCAGAAATAAGTTATTTGATGTTATCAACGCAGATCTAAAAGAATCAGGAATTAGAAATACCAATATCGCAGCAGACACTTTTTACAAGTTAATTGATGAATCAAACGACATTATAAAAGCAATTTTCCCACCTAAAAAATCATAGTTTCCTATAAAAGCCTCTTAGTCTTTCGATTTAAGGGGCTTTTTCTTTCGATTTAAGCAATCATTTCTTATTAAGAAGTTAAGCCTTTGAATTAAAAGTGTTTTATTCTTAACATTCCTATCGTTCGAACAACTCAACGGAATAGAACGCTATTCCACAGTGTTAAACAAACGATAGGTATTTTCTTATGAATCCAAATTTAAACCCTCAACAAAAACTAATCTCCGGTGAAATCGCTTGCCATATTGTTGGCTTTGGCCGCACCAAACTCAACTTGCTTGTAAAAGCCAAGAAATTCCCACAACCAATCCGCTTTTCAAAAAACTTTGTCCGTTGGGATTTAGAAGAAGTAAATGCGTGGATTGAAGAACAAAAAGCCGCACGTGCTTAAGGTGGTGGAAGATGAACGAAGCAAGAAAACCAACACAATTCTTAAAAGTGTTACACCGTTTAATTCTTTCTAGCATTAGCGGCATTGATGGTTATTCAATGGGCATGACGTCAGCACGTAACTATATCAGTGAACTTGAACGCAATCATTTAACCGGCAAAGTGAAACGTACAACCGAAAAGACTGCGGATGGAATGGGGCAATATTACCGCTATGAAATCGCAGATGCTGAACAGTTAAAACAGGTGATTGCCATTTACAAGGCTAAGGGAGGTGAGCTTACTGCGCATGAAGAACAGCAAGCCTACTTTCGATTCCGTTAAAAGAAAAACGCCGCAAGGCTATCCAATGCGGCGTTTAAACCTTCTAAAGGTAATTTTTATCAATACGTTAAGGTCATTTAAAAATATGGAAATAATAACCATGAATTTAAATCATAAATATTTTAATCAATATGAAATATTTTTCAAGTTATTTTTGATTGAAATCGCTTTACAAACCACAGTTAATTTTGGCATCATGAACACGCAATCAGAAAAAGTGATTGCCAGCCGTGGAAAGCTGAACTATTTATCACAGGCGAACGACAGCACGCCACAGAACCGTGCTTTTTTTGTTCGTAACATTCGCACACCAAAAGAATATGCGGATTTTGTTTTACATATAAATCCAATCATTCTCTCAATGGTAGAGCGTAATAAGCCGTCTTTGACGGGCTGTCTTCCTGTGATGGCAGTTTTCCACCTTGTTACGTTCTACCGCCCGACCGTGGAAAGTCTAGCGGTAGATTCTGAAAATTTATCACAGGAATCTACGCAAATGTATCAATTCATCTTCGCGGCCATTCGCCGTACTGATTTATCAAATCACCTTCAAAAAATCCGTATTACCGCTGATAGCGAACGCAACGCACGCGCTAAGCTTGCCCGTGAGTTCGTCTTAGTACTTGCTGGAAGAATCAATCTTCAAAACGCTAGTGCTTTATCGGCAAATACTTTTCCTTCAATCTCTTTCGCGGAGGTGGACCATGCTTAGTTATGATGCTATTCAAATAGCTCTTCAAGATGTTGTTAATAGTAACGATGTAAGTAAGCAGACCTTAGAGAAAATTCGCACAGAAAGCGAATGTCTTTGTGAATCTATCGAATATGGCTTAATGGAATTAGGCGATATGGTAAGCCGTTTAGGGCATTTTGCTGATTCTAAGCAGGATTTTGATAATCGAGCGATGAGCAATGACAATGTAAAACATATCGGAGCATTAATTCAAGCCAACGCATATTTTCTAAACACATTGCGCAATGTATCAACAGAAGCCACCTATCACCTTAACGGTGGAAATAAGGGGGCGAAATGATGAGTAACACTAAATTCCCTTACACCCTTGTTTTCACCTATGACAATGGCGACCAGTTCATAGCAGGCGAATATGGCACGTTGAGAGAAGCGTTACAGGCAAAAATCAAATGTAAGCACGAAATAGGACAAGCCAATATTTGCGGCCGAGTGTTAGAAGTGATCACGATTTTGAAAGGGGAAGACAATGAAAGCTAAAAAAATCAAAGCATTCAAAGAACCATATACACCGACACCCGAGCAGTTAGAGAAATCTTGTAAACGGATTAAACAATTCTTAGCCTTTGCAGAAGATTATCTACACTCTGGACACTACAAAGGATTGGCGGCATCAATCGAACAAATCAAGAAAGCAGCAACAATTAGAAAGGTGGCAAGAAATGAAACCAAATAACCCTATGGAACAGCTAAAACAATGGAAAGCGGCAAGTGATAAAAATTTAGTAAGCAGTGGCGAAAACCGCCATCAGTTACAAAAAGCGCCACCGGTGGCGAAAAGTGCCACTGGTAATGGAGAACAGAAAGCTGAAAAAAGAAAAGGTAAGCTGTTTTTTAATCCATTGGCTTTGAAATATTCCCAAATTTCACGTCAATTCCAACTAATACAGGATAGTAACAAACGATGTCTTGAAGTTTATCCGGGGGATTTTCATCACAAGATCAAGTTTCGTGATGAAATAGTGGATTTAATGAATAAATTGGCTGGTGGTGGAAATTTGCTTAACGCATTGGCCAAAGACGGTAATCTATCCCGAGAAGATACGGCCAAATTGAAATATTTCAATCAAGCTAATAAATATCTGCTCTATAAGTTTAGTGAGGTGGTGGAACAGATAGGCGCTTTAAACTCTGAACGATCTGAACAACAAAAGGGGAGTAAGTAAGATGAATATGAATGAAAAATTAGACTACTCAAATTTAAGTGCGGTCGAATTAAAAGCGATTATGTATAGTCAGATGAATTGTGAAAAGAAAGAGGGTGAGACTCATTATTTGCCTTTACCTTATCTGGGTGAAACAATCGTAACGTTAGCGGAAATTTTTGAGAGTTATCCTTCTGAAAAACTCTATGAGTTACGAAATCTACACGATGAACTGTTAGCGACTAATAAGCATTTATTACAACTAGCACCGAATCCTCCTTCATTTAATCCGGAAGAAATAGTAGCAAGTTTAACTAACGATGAAATCATTGATGGATTGCTGAAAAATAGCATTGTCATTTCTTTAGTTGAAACTCTTACATACTTTCAAAAAGTAGTTGCTGAACGTATCAATGATATTGAAAACGGAGTACTTAAAGGGGTGAACAATGGCTCGATTAATTAATGCTCCGCATCTTGCGGATCAACCGCATGAACCTTATTCCGATTTATTTGTGCTAGCTGGCTCTAAAGCATGGCAAGCATGGGATAATGGAAAAGGTGAAGAGTGGCTCTTATTGTGTTCGTTGGTGGATGGTCTAGAAAGTAATCAGAAACCAGTTATTCTAGGTGAAAATCAACTTGATAATATTTCTTCAACGCGTATAGCTAAAGAAGATCAGCAGTTAGTGAAGATTGCTCAATATGGCGAATTAAAACAGGAAGAAATCACCGAAATTTGTCAGAATTTAGCAAAAAATACTTCTGCTAGAGAAGTGAAACTCATTGATGCGGCCGCACAAGTAAAAGAGGATTTAAGCTCTTACATTCAACGCTTGCGAACCGATAAAAAGGCGGCAGATTTAGCAGACCAATTAGCACCGCCCGAAAAACTGAAAGAAAATGACGGAGTAAATAAGAAGGCACGGGCTTTGACGAAGTGGCTAAATATGGATTTAGCATTAAACCCAAAAGACCGAGAATTATATCGCTATGACGGCATAAGCTGGCAGCTAGTAGATAAATTTGAGTTCTTAGATAATGCAGTAACTTTCTTTGATGAACAGGACTTCAATTATAGTGCGCGCTCAATCGAAAGCATTATTGATACAATCAAAATCCAATCGCCAAAAATGGGAACACAGGCGCAAGAGTTGATTGCTTTCAATAACGGCACTTTAAACCGCACTACGTTAGAGTTCTTGCCCCATTATCGGGAAAATTGGTTAATGTCTTATATTCCGCATGAATATCTAAATTCAGCGCAAAATACACCATATTTTGATAAGTGGTTAGAGTTCGTAAGCAGTGGTAAAGAAAGCAAAAAGAACGCTATTCTAGCAGCTTTATACGCAGTTTTAACTAATCGCAACGACTGGCAATTATTCTTTGAAGTAACAGGCGATGGTGGTAGTGGAAAATCTGTTTTTGCTAATATTGCCACGTTATTGGCTGGTGAGCAGAACACAGAAAGCGGGCGTTTAGTGGATTTAGATGAACCGCGCGGGCGAGAAAGCTTTGTAGGTAAAACTTTGCTAATTTGCCCTGAACAATCGCGTTATGGTGGTGATGGTGGTGGATTGAAAAGTATTACAGGGGGCGACCCTGTGAATATTGACCCAAAACACCGCACTAAATTTAAAGCGGTTATTCCGGCAGTAGTCTTAATCGTTAATAACGAGGCGACTAGATTTACAGAGCGTAGCGGTGGGATTGAGCGAAGAAGGGTAATCTTTCACTTTGACAAAGTAGTACCTGAAAACGAGCGAGATCCTAATTTCATGGATAAGATTGAGAGGGAAGTAGGGGGTATTATTTACAAACTAATACATAACTTTGAACAACCTGAAACCGCTAAGGCTGCTTTAAAAGAGCAACAAACAAGTGATGAGGCCTTGGAAATAAAAAGCGAATCTGACCACATCACCGAATTTTGCGGATATTTCTATACTACGCCACAGAATGACGGCTTGTATATAGGAAATGCGAATCAAGTCAATAAGTCAAAAACGCATCTTTATCCGGCATACTTAGCCTTTGCTGTAGCGAGCGGCATTACAAATACCCTTACTTTGAGAAATTTCTCAAATTCATTAAAGCAAGGATTTGCTCAACATAAAAATAAATTTGAGTTCTCTAAGGTTAAGGGAAAATATGGATATCGCTCCAATGTTCACTTCAAAAACTATGAAGAGTTCCAAAATGAGTTCAATTCATAAACCAGGAAAAGGGGGCGAAAGCCCCTTTTTTTATGCTTTTTTCTTAAAAGGTGAACAATTAGGGTGAACAATAATGTTCACCTATTCACCCGTAACTATATGAAATAAAAAGTTAAATTGACAAGGTGAACAGGTGAACCAATTTTTGTAATATTTTTTACACGCCGCTAATTCACACGCTTTCTTTTTCGCATTGCTCCACAAAATCACTCCATAATTGCATCACAGGGCGGCGGAGTTCTACATAATCGTAACGGTTATATGCCTGACTTGTTTTATTCCCAATGCTATGAGCAAGACAACTTTCAGCAATACGGAAATCAACTTGCTGATTTTCTAAAAACGTTCTAGCTATCGATCTCAATCCGTGAGCATCTTGAATCCCTTTGTAACCTATTTTTCTCAATGCGTTAGCAATTAGTTCTTTACTGGCTGATTGGTTAGGTTTGTGGTAGTGAGAAAATACGAATTTGTCATCACCTGTTATAGGTTTCAATTCTTTCAGAATATCCATCATTAAAGACGAGAGAGGAACAATGTGCGGAAATGCCCCTTGTCTTGTTTTTTTCATTTTTTCGGCTGGGATAGTCCATAACTTTTTATCAAAATCAATTTCAGACCATTCAACAGAAACCGCCTCGGCCGGACGAACCATTGAAAGTAATTGCCAGCGGAACAAAACCTTTGTTAGATAATCCCTGTTTGAATTTTTGAAGTCTTGTAATAGTTTCGGTAGTTCTTCCGGTTTGATTGCTGGGTGATGTTTTTGAGGCTCTTTATGGTAAGCATCAGATGCTTTCAAGCAAGAATTAAACGAAATCAATCCGATTGTTACCGCATAATTTAAAATCTGGTTAGCGAGGTTTAATAAACGGTGCAGCGTATCATTGAAACCTTTTTCATTTAATTGACGAACAGTTTTAATCAGTAAAGGGGAAGAGATCTTATCAATAGGATAATTTCCAAGAGTAGGGAATAGATAATTTTCTAATCTTGCCCAATTCTTTTCCATTGTCATAGGCTCAATTTCTTTACTTCTTTTTTCTTTCCAAAGTAAAGCGACTTTATAGAAAGTATTTTCGTTCTGACCGTTTTTAATTAGTTCTTGTTCTTTTATGTATTCTTGCGGATCGATGCTTTGAGCAAGTAGGGCGCGATATTCTTCACGTTTTTGACGAGCTTGCGCAAGTGTTATAGCTGGATAAGTTCCAATAGTAAAAGATGTGCGCTTATTTGTTACTGGGTGATAATAATTAAAAATCCAAGCCTTAGCACCAGTAGGCTTAATGCGTAAAAAAAGACCGTTACCATCACTTAGATTGTATTCTTTATCCTTTGTTTTCGCTTTATCTACTTCGGTATTTGTGAGCGGTTTAGTAACACGAGGCATCATTTTTCCTTGGTTTTAGTAACAAGATTTTTCGAAGTTTATCACCTTGTTACTAAACTTGTTACTAAAAAACGCGGTTAAAGACAATTAAATCTGATTGGTTGCGATAAGTAAAAGGGCTGAAAAGCCTTGAAAACACTAGGGAAAACAAAACCCCGCGAGTAGTTTCGCGGGGCTGTGTTTAGGGTAAATGGTGCGACTAGCTGGACTCGAACCAGTGACCCCCACCATGTCAAGGTGGTGCTCTAACCAACTGAGCTATAGTCGCGTAAAAGATGTGGCAGATGATAAACAGTTTTAATGATGAAAACAAGGGGATTTGTTTCAAGTTAAATTTAGCTGCTAAAAAAATAACCAAAATTTGTTGCAAAAACTCTCAGTGCTTGTTTTGATTTTGCGGTGGTTTAAGCGTATAATGCGCAGCGTTTTTTATCTCGGATGATCCGAAATTTAAAAAAATCTTATTAAAATTGTAACCATTTGTGGAGTTTAGATAATGTCTAAAAAATTAAGAAGAACGAAGATTGTATGTACAATGGGTCCTGCAACAGACCGCGATAACAATCTTGAAAAAATTATCGCAGCAGGCGCTAATGTTGTGCGTATGAACTTTTCTCACGGTACACCAGACGATCATATCGGCCGTGCTGAGCGCGTTCGTTCAATCGCGAAAAAATTAGGTAAAACCGTGGCAATTTTAGGTGACTTACAAGGTCCTAAAATTCGTGTTTCTACTTTTAAAGATGGCAAAATTTTCTTAAATGTTGGTGATAAATTTATTCTTGATGCGGAATTACCAAAAGGTGAAGGTAATCAAGAAGCCGTTGGTTTAGACTATAAAACTCTTCCACAGGACGTTGTTCCTGGCGATATTCTTTTATTAGATGATGGCCGTGTTCAATTAAAAGTCCTTTCTACTGACGGTGCAAAAGTATTTACTGAAGTGACAGTTGGTGGTCCATTATCAAACAATAAAGGGATCAATAAATTAGGCGGTGGTTTATCTGCAGATGCATTAACTGAAAAAGATAAAGCAGATATCATCACAGCTGCACGTATCGGTGTAGATTACTTAGCTGTATCTTTCCCTCGTTCAAGTGCGGATTTAAACTATGCACGTGAATTAGCAAAACAAGCAGGTTTAGACGCGAAAATCGTTGCTAAAGTTGAACGTGCTGAAACCGTTGTTGATGAAGCAGCAATGGATGATATCATCCTTGCTTCTGATGTGATCATGGTTGCGCGTGGTGACTTAGGTGTTGAAATCGGTGACCCAGAATTAGTTGGCGTACAGAAAAAATTAATTCGTCGTTCACGTCAATTAAACCGTGCGGTAATCACTGCAACTCAAATGATGGAGTCAATGATCAGCAACCCAATGCCAACTCGCGCAGAAGTGATGGACGTGGCAAATGCGGTATTAGATGGTACTGACGCGGTAATGCTTTCAGCAGAAACAGCAGCAGGTCAATATCCAGCTGAAACTGTGGCGACAATGGCTCGTGTATGTTTAGGGGCAGAAAAAATGCCTAGCATCAATATTTCTCATCACCGTCTAGATCGTGAATTCAGAGATATTGAAGAATCTGTGGCAATGTCTGCAATGTATGCAGCAAACCATTTAAGTGGTATTGCTGCAATCATTACATTAAGCCACTCTGGTCGTACACCATTATTAATGTCACGTATCAGCTCAGGTTTACCAATTTTTGCACTTTCTCGTGTTCAAGAAACCTTAAACCGTTGTGCATTATACCGCGGCGTGACACCTGTTCATTTTGATGGTGAATCTCGTAGTTCTGCGGGTGCAAAAGCAGCGATTAACCTATTAAAAGAAAAAGGTTATTTAGTTTCAGGTGATCTTGTTTTATTAACACAAGGTGATGAATCAGAAGGCACAACCAACGTTTGTCGTACTTTAACGGTTGAATAATCAACATTTCTGAATAAAAAAGAGCGGTGGATTTTTCCACCGTTTTTTATATCTAAAATATTGAAAATATTGACCGTACTTTTTTCTTAAAACCATCTCTTATTTGCGGTATCATAAGCACAGTTTTTTAGTTTAAATTGAAATCCTTATGGCATCACAACGACAAATCCAATCATCTGATCATAAAACTGAACAAGTTAGCATCCCGCCTCATTCTACTGAAGCTGAACAAGCCGTACTTGGCGGCATCATGTTGAGTAATCAACATTGGGATGGTATTGCTGAAAGAGTGATTGCTGAGGATTTTTATACTTTTGCGCATAAAGCAATCTTCCAAACCATGGAAGAATTAATGCGTAACCAAACACCGATTGATTTAATCACCCTTGATCAAGCTCTTAAAGCTAAGGGTATTAGTGATTCTGTAGGCGGTTTTGCTTATTTAGCGGATCTTTCTAATAACACGCCAAATGCCATTAATATTTTGGCTTATGCTGAAATCGTGCGTGAAAAAGCGATTTTACGTGAGCTTATTGCAGTGGGAAATCGTATCGCTGAAAACAGCTATTCTCCGAAAGGCAAAGACATCAAAATGGTGTTGGATGAAGCCGAGAGAGAAGTGTTTGCTATTGCTGAAAAACGCAGTTCTTCAACTGAAGGACCACAAAATGTGATCAGCGTGTTGGAAAGTACTATTGCTCGAATTGATACCTTAAGTAAGCTTGAAAATCATAGTGGTGTGACAGGGATCACAACGGGCTTTGTTGACTTAGATAAGAAAACAGCAGGGTTACAACCTTCTGATCTTATCATTGTCGCTGCACGTCCTTCTATGGGAAAAACCACCTTTGCAATGAACCTTTGTGAAAATGCCGCCATGGCAAGTGATAAGCCTGTGTTGGTATTCAGTTTAGAGATGCCTGCGGAACAAATCATGATGCGTATGATTGCCTCTCTAGCTCGCGTGGACCAAACCAAAATTCGTACTGGTCAAAATTTGGATGAAACGGAATGGAGCAAAATTGCCAGCGTATTTGGGATGTTTAAGCAAAAAAACAATCTTTATATTGATGATTCATCTGGTTTAACCCCAACGGAATTACGTTCTCGCGCGCGTCGTGTGTATCGCGAAAATGGGGGCTTGAGCATGATTATGGTGGACTACCTTCAATTAATGCGCGCACCTGCATTTTCAGATAACCGTACCTTAGAAATCGCGGAGATTTCCCGTTCTTTAAAAGCCTTAGCGAAAGAATTAGAAGTCCCCGTTGTAGCTCTTTCTCAGCTTAACCGTACGTTGGAACAACGTGCAGATAAACGTCCGGTAAACTCAGATTTACGTGAATCAGGCTCTATTGAGCAGGATGCTGACTTGATTATGTTTATTTATCGTGACGAAGTGTATAACGATAACTCTGAAGACAAAGGTATTGCTGAAATCATTATTGGTAAACAACGTAACGGCCCGATTGGACGTGTACGTTTAGCATTTAACGGTCAATTCTCACGCTTTGATAACCTTGCCGAACAGCGTGAATACAGAGATGATTATTAGACAAAAAATAACGGATTAGAAAAATGAACGTGAAACCGGCAACAGCGAAAATCAGTTCGCTTGCCTTAAAACATAATTTACAAGTTATTAAAGAAAAAGCGCCCCACAGTAAAATTATTGCTGTGGTAAAAGCAAACGCATATGGTCACGGTGTGGTATTTGTCTCATCCGCTTTAGAAAGCATGGTGGATTGCTTTGCTGTGGCACGCTTAGAAGAGGCGTTATCTTTACGCTCTAACGGTATTATTAAACCGATCTTATTGCTAGAAGGCTTTTTTGATGAAAAAGATCTGCCTATTATTGCAGTAAATAATATTGAGACGGTGGTACATAACCGCGAACAGCTTGAAGCATTAAAACGAGCCGTAGTACCAAGTCCAATTAAAGTTTGGTTAAAAATTGATACCGGTATGCACCGTTTAGGTGTATCACTTGATGAAGTGAATTATTTTTATCAAGAGCTGAAAAAACTCCCTCAAATTCAACCGCACTTAGGTTTTGTGAGTCATTTTAGCCGTGCTGATGAGTTAGATTCAGATTACACTCAAGTTCAGTTAGATCGTTTTCTTCAAGCTATAAAAAATAAAGAGGGAGACCGAACCATTGCCGCATCAGGTGGGATTCTATTCTGGCCAGAAGCGCATTTAGATTGTATTCGCCCAGGGATTATTATGTACGGCATTTCACCAACAGATACTGTCGGCGCTGAATTTGGTTTAATCCCCGTGATGAACTTAACTTCTTCATTGCTTGCGGTGCGAGAACATAAAAAAGGTGAACCTGTTGGCTATGGTGGTATTTGGACGAGTCCGAAAGATACTAAAATTGGCGTGGTTGCCATTGGTTATGGTGATGGATATCCGCGTGATGTGCCAGAAGGTACGCCAGTTTATCTAAATGGTCGTATTGTTCCTATTGTTGGTCGTGTCTCAATGGATATGCTAACGGTAGATTTAGGCGAAGATAGCCAAGATAAAGTCGGTGACGAAGTGATTTTATGGGGTAAGGAATTACCAATTGAAACGGTAGCTAAATACAGTGGTATTTTAAGCTATGAACTGATTACAAAATTAACGCCTCGTGTTATAACAGAATATGTCGATTAATTGTTTTTGCAAGAAAGCAAAAATGTAAAGAATTCAATTTTTAAAAGGAAATATTCATGAAAAACATTAACCCAACCAATACACAAGCTTGGAAAGCACTTGAAGCTCACCAATCTCAACTAGCTCATACCACCATCGCTGATTTATTCAAACAAGAACAAAATCGTTTTAACGATTATTCTTTAACTTTTGAAAATCAAATCTTAGTGGATTTTTCAAAAAATAAAATTAACCAAGAAACCCTTAAATTACTTCATCAATTAGCCAAAGAATCGGCATTAGATGAAGCAATTAATGCCATGTTTACGGGCGAAAAGATTAATCGCACAGAAAATCGTGCCGTATTACATACCGCACTTCGTAACCGTTCAAATGCACCAGTATATGTAGATGGTAAAGATGTGATGCCGGAAGTGAATGCGGTATTAGCGAAAATGAGTGCGTTCTGTGATCGTGTGATTTCAGGTGAATGGAAAGGTTATACCGGAAAAGCAATTACTGATGTGGTGAATATCGGTATCGGTGGTTCGGACTTAGGCCCTTACATGGTGACCGAAGCGCTTCGTCCTTATAAAAATCACTTGAATATGCACTTTGTTTCAAACGTAGATGGTACACATATCGCTGAAACATTGAAAAAAGTCAATCCTGAAACCACACTTTTCTTAGTGGCATCTAAAACCTTTACCACACAAGAAACCATGACCAATGCGAATTCTGCGCGTGATTGGTTACTGGCGGCAGCGAAAGATAACAGCGCGGTGGCAAAACACTTTGCTGCACTTTCGACCAATGGTAAAGCGGTAGCAGAATTTGGTATTGATACAAACAACATGTTTGAGTTTTGGGATTGGGTTGGTGGCCGTTATTCTTTATGGTCTGCAATTGGTCTTTCAATCGCACTTTCAATCGGTTTTGACAATTTTGAAGCGTTATTAAGTGGTGCGCATGAAATGGATAAACATTTCCGTACTGCGCCATTAGAAAAAAATATCCCTGCAACATTAGCGTTAATCGGTTTATGGAATACCAATTTCCTCGGTGCACAAACTGAAGCAATTTTACCTTATGACCAATATTTACATCGTTTTGCGGCTTATTTCCAACAAGGCAATATGGAGTCAAACGGTAAATATGTCGATCGTAATGGCGATGTTATCCGTGATTATCAAACTGGCCCAATTATTTGGGGGGAACCAGGTACAAACGGTCAACATGCGTTCTACCAATTGATTCACCAAGGTACGATGTTAATTCCTTGTGATTTTATCGCGCCGGCACAAAGTCATAATCCATTAGGTGATCATCACAGCAAATTGTTATCAAACTTCTTTGCGCAAACTGAAGCACTTGCTTTTGGTAAAACTAAAGAAGAAGTCGAAGCAGAGTTTGTGAAAGCCGGTAAATCGTTGGAAGAGGTAAAAGACATTGTGCCATTTAAAGTCTTTACAGGTAACAAAGCAACCAACTCTATTTTAGTGCAGAAAATTACACCATTTGTTCTTGGCGCATTAATTGCGATGTATGAACACAAAATTTTTGCACAAGGTGTGATTTTCAATATCTTCAGTTTCGACCAATGGGGCGTGGAATTAGGTAAACAATTAGCGAATCGAATTCTTCCAGAATTGGCAGACAAAGAGAACGTTTCAAGCCATGATAGCTCAACCAATGGATTGATTAACCAATTCAAAGCATGGCGATAAGATAATGGAAAGCAAAAGAGCGATCAAAATTGATCTGACCCCAAAAAGTTAGACTGTTATTTAAAGGATTGTTTTCGATATTGTATCGGACTCAGTCCTTTTAATTTTAGTTGAATCCGTCGGTGATTATAGTAATCCAAATAATCTCTGACAGCATCAACTATCTCTTCTTTTGTTTTAAATTCCCGACCATAAAAACATTCTGTTTTTAATCGCCCAAAGAAACTTTCCATTGCGGCGTTATCTAAGCAATTCCCTTTTCTCGACATACTTTGAATGATGCCATGTTCAGCCAAGATTTGACGATAAGCTACCATTTGATATTGCCAGCCTTGGTCTGAATGTAAAATGACACCACAAGCTTTATTTAATCCTTTGACGGCTTGCATTAACATGTCCTCTACTTGCGCCCAGTTTGGGGAATAGCTGAGGTTATAGGAGACTATCTCATTGTTAAATAAGTCTAAAATTGGAGATAAATAGACTTTACTCCCATCTTTCGCCTTAAACTCGGTGATATCGGTCACCCATTTTTGTTTCGGGGCCGTTGCACTAAAATCGCGTTCAAGATGATTCGGTGCAATCACCCCTATCGTGCCTCGATAGGTCGTAAATTTCTTGCTTTTTCTTGACCGCACTTGAAGCCCAAGCGTCTGCATTAAACGTTGAACTTTTTTATGATTCACGCCTGGCAAGCTGGCATGAACACGTCGGTAGCCATAATCAGGATGATTGGCTTTGATGTGTTGAATGGTCTTTTTCAACAACTCATCCTTATCCGGTTTAATCTGAAGTTTCGCAAAAACGTACTACGCGCTAACTGTGCAAAGCCTAAAAGCCATTTTAACGGATAGCGTGTTCTTAACCCTTGGATAATTTCCGTTGCTCGGCTTCGTCCTGAAGTCTGAGCCTTCTCAACTCCTTTAGGTAGGCTACCTCCGCTTCAAGCTGTAAAATTCTCAGGCGTAAACGGCCTTCTTCTGTTTTGGGTGGAGGAGGCATTCTGGCGTATTTAGGTTTCATTGGCGGTCGTCCTGATGGTTTACGGGGAATCAGTCCTTTTATGCCACTTTTTTCAAACCGTTTCAACCATGTCCCGACTAGGGCGTTGGAAGGAATATTGTAAAAACGAGCAGCTTCTCTAATACTCATTTTCTCATTCAAAATAGGTTGAAGAGCCTGTAATTTAAATTCGATTGTGTAATGTTTACCCATAAAAAATCTGTACCTCAATTGTTGGTTTGTTGAGTCCAACTTTTGGGGGCAGATCAAAGTGCGGTCAAAATTCACGACGATTCTTAACCGCACTTGAGATTAAAAAGAATCGTGATATTTCACTAAATCTTCGCGGCTAATGGCAAATACACCTAGACCGCCATTTTTTAGTTCAACCCATTCAAATGGCACATCTGGATATTGTTCAATGAGACTTACCATGCTGTTGCCCACTTCGCAAACGAGCATGCCATTTGGTGTCAAATAATCCGGTGCTTGTTTTAAAATTTGTTTTGTAATTTCTAAACCATCAACACCGGAACCTAAGGCTAATTCAGGTTCATAATGGAATTCTTCCGGCATATCTGCCAAATCTTCTTCATCCACATAAGGCGGATTGGTGACGATTAAATCATATTGTTGACCGAATAGATTTTGGAATAAATCTGATTGAATTGGGAAAACACGGTGTTCTAATTGGTGGCGAGCAATATTGATTTCCGCCACATTTAACGCATCCACAGAAAGATCGACTGCATCCACTTCAGCTTCAGGAAAGGCTTCAGCAGTAGCAATTGCGATACAACCGCTGCCAGTACAAAGATCTAAAATACGTTTTGGTTCAGATTTTAAAAGCGGAGCAAATTTATCTTGGATTAATGCACTGATTGGTGAGCGAGGAATAATCGTACGCTCATCCACATAGAATTCTAATCCGCAGAACCACGCACTATTCGTTAAATAAGCGACAGGCACACGTTGTTCGATACGACTTAAAACTAATTGTACTAAAGCTTCTTTTTCTGAATGAGTAAGTTTACTACTAAATAAATCTTGCGGTAAATCGAGCGGTAATTGAAGTCCAGCTAGGACTAATTGAAGACTTTCATCCCACGCATTGTCATGGCCTTGTCCGTAATAAATATCAGAACGGTTAAATGTACTGTATGTCCAGCGTAAAAAATCTTGAATGGTTGTTAATTCACTTGCCACATTATCTTCTAAAATTGTCGCAACAAGTTCTTGATTGTGTAAGGTTTCCATTTTGTGCCTCAATAAAAAATTTGGCTAGTTATACCACAGAATAGATGTGCTATCATTAAGCAAAATAACAAATTGAGAAAAATAATGACAGAACCAGATGATTTTGATCTTTTTCGGGCGGAAACAAAAGGGATCAAGCCCATCAAGCAAGATACCTTTATGGCGCCGCGTCAAAAGAGCGCTCAAAAAAAATCCCATTTACGTGATATTCGAGAAAAAGAAGATACGCTTTTCTATTTTTCCGATGAATATGAGCCCTTGCTAAATGAACATGATGGTGTCATCAAATATTTACGCGAAGGGGAGGATAGCCATTTATTGAAACAACTTCGTCGTGGCGATTTTTCACCCGAATTATTTTTGGATTTACATGGTTTAACTCGTGAGCAAGCCAAAATGGAATTGGCTGCACTGTTGTTAGCTTGTGAAGATGAGCATGTTTATTGCGCGAGCATCATGACTGGCTACGGCACCTTTACGTTGAAAAAACAAATTCCACGTTGGTTAGTTCAGCACCCTAAAGTTCGAGCGTTACACCAAGCTCCCAAAGAATGGGGCGGAGAAGCAGCGATACTTATTTTAGTGGATGTATAAAGAAAAAGAGCGGTCGAAATTGATCTGCACCCCAAAAGTTGGACTCAACAAACCAACAATTGAGGTGCAGATTTTTTATGGGTAAACACTACACAATCGAATTTAAATTACAGGCTCTTCAACCTATTTTGAATGGAAAAATGAGTATTAGAGAAGCTGCGCGTTTTTACAATATTCCTTCCAACGCCTTAATCGGGACATGGTTGAAACGGTCTGAAAAAAGTGGCATAAAAGGACTTATTCCCCGTAAACCATCAGGACGACCGCCGATGAAACCCCAATATGCAAAAATGCCACCGATAATCGTGGTCGTCTGATTGATGATGAAAATAATCAAGTTCAAACCGTTTGGAAAACCTGGGCGTGGGAAACCATGCTGGAACAACTTCGTGAAGATGCAACAGGAATGGAAGTCGCTCCACCTATTCGCACAGGTTATCCCGAAGATAAAGTGCGGTTAATTGACGTACTACTTCGCCCAGAAGTGTTGGTTTATGAACCGCTTTGGACGGCAATTCCAAGCAATAAAGCAATTTTACCGGTGCTTTGGTCTTTATTTCCTAACCATCGTTATTTGTTAGAGGCAAGTTTTCATCTCACACCAAACTTAATTCAAAATGGCTATGCACAAAAACCAATTGCAGGTCGCCGAGGTGATAACGTTAAATTGATTGGTGAAAATAACTCCATGCTAGGCATAACCGATGAACAGTTTAGTCAGCAAGATAGTATCTATCAACAACTTTGGTGCTTACCACAAGTGGAAGAGCAATATTTGCAAGTCTGTACTTTTACCGTGGGAGGGCATTATGGTGGCACTTGCCTACGTTCTGATTCGAGTCGTGTCATTGTAGGAAATAGCGATATGCAGCCTTTGCGAGTGTTGAAGGATAAAGCATTCTTTGAACAATAAAAGATGACTTATTGTTTAATAAAAGAGCAATCGAATTATTTCACAGAAGTGAATTGAGTTATTTGTGTGCATGATGGGTTCAAATCTATTACTATCGGGAGATAACCCAAAAATTTCTGCAGACTTTCACTGCACTTTACTCAATTTTATTTTCTCTAAAGATTAGCACAAGGATCTCCTATTTTATGAGGAACCTTTAATGCATCAAATTAATTTGTTTCGTCCAACACTTTTGGCATTAAGTCTTGCTTTTGCGAATTCTTACGTGCAAGCCTCGATGGTCCGTAATGATATGGACTACCAATTCTTCCGTGATTTTGCTGAAAATAAAGGACAATTTACAGTCGGATCTAGCAATATTCCCGTTTTTAATAAACAAGGTCAGAAGATTGCAACAGTATTACCCAATTTACCGATGCCTGATTTACATGTGGCAAATAGGGTAAGCGGTATTGCAACTTTGTTTAATCCTCAGTATATCGCCAGTGTAAAACATAACTTAGGTTATGGTTCTGTACAATTTGGTGATAGTGATAATAATTCAGATAGTCATTATTTTAATTACCTTATTACAGATCGAAATAATCATAGCCGGTTGGATTTTCATGCCCCACGGTTACATAAATTAGTGACCGAAGTCGCACCGATACCTCTAAATAATATTGCTTTTGATAATGCTAACAAAACAGGACCACGCAATGGCGCTTTTTTAGATAAAAATCGTTATCCGTACTTTGTACGAGTAGGCTCTGGACGTCAATATTTAAGAAGTAAAGATGGTAAAGACAAAACATCTTTAACATCTGCCTATCACTATCTCACTGGCGGGATACCACTCACACCACGAGGATCAATGGACAATTGGATATCATTTAATGGTGATATTTATGATGGGTTAGCAACTTATGGTTTGCCTGGTGATAGTGGCTCACCGCTATTTGCTTATGATGCGAATGAAAAACGCTGGGTATTAGCCGCAGTGCTATCTACTTTTGCAAATTACGATCGGACTGAGAACATTTATACGATTATTCAACCTGATGTCATAGCACAAGCTTTTAAAGACGATGAGATTCAGATTCCATTTCGCGCTAAAGAGATCCAATGGCGGAATTTAGGTAATGGCGATAGTGTATTAAAAAATGGTGCTGAAAATATTCATGTAGCATTAGAAAGTTTATCTAAAAAATCATTAGATCAAAATACGCAACGCCCTTCTTTAGATAATGGTAAGACTATTCATTTCCAAGGTGGTGATGGTTCAACTCTCATTCTTAAAGATAGTATTAACCAAGGTGCGGGAGCTTTATACTTCAATCAAAATGCTATTGTTCGCGCAGAAAATAATGATACGACTTGGCTAGGAGCGGGAATTGTCGTTAACGGTGATAAAACGGTTCATTGGCGCGTAAAAAATCCTATTAATGACCGTCTGTCAAAATTAGGTTCAGGCACACTTTATATTGATGGTCAAGGCAAAAACCTAGGTGATATTAGTGTAGGCGATGGAACAGTAGTACTTGATCAAAAATCGTTTAATGGACAACAGCAAGCCTTTAATCAAGTTGGGATAACAAGTGGCCGAGGAACAGTTATTCTTGCTAATAATAAGCAGGTTAATCCAGACAACATTTACTTTGGTTTCCGAGGTGGGCGATTAGATGTTAATGGAAGTTCGATCACTTTCCATCGTATTCAAAATGCTGATGACGGTGCAAAAATTGTTAATAATCACCGCACTTATGCCGCTGAAATTAATGTAATTGGTCGTAATGATGTAACGGCTCAAAATATAGAATGGGTAGAATGGGGGCAGGAGCCGACCACTTCGTTTGCGTTGTATGAATATAAAAATAATCATAGAAATAACCGATTCGATTATTTCCGTTTAAAAGATGGAAAAAATCCACGGGCTTATTTCCCTTTGGATATGGAAACCACCAATGATTGGGAATTTTTAGGTAACGACAAACAAAAACTTGTAGGAAACGCAGTCGCAAAAGAAAATGCGAAAAAACGTTTAGATACCTTTAGTGGTTTTCTTGGCGAGTATGATTCTCAACGTTATAACGGTGCATTAACATTTAATTACAATCCTAACCATCACAATAGCGTGCTTGTATTGAATGGCGGTACGAATTTAAATGGTAATGTAAATGCATCAGCAGGGCATCTAGTGCTTTCTGGCATTCCTACGCCTCATGCTTATGATCATTTAAACAAAAAAGAAGTTATAGATGAAAATAGTTGGATTAATCGCCAATTCAAAGCGCGCGAATTTAATGTTTCAGGCAATGCAAAACTAGAAAGTAGTCGTAATGTAAGCTTGTTAGAAGGAAATTTGAATGCTCGACATCAAGCCCAAATTCAACTAGGTTTTACTCAAGGTAAATCCAGTGAATGCATTCGTGCATCTTATACAGGTTATACCACATGTTCTGATAATAAGACTTTAGGGCGTTTGGCCTTTGATCGTATGCCTGTGACTGTTGTGCGTGGCAATGTGGATTTAAAAGATAATAGCCAGCTTAATTTAGGTAAAGCGCATTTAGTTGGGCGTATTAATGCGATGCCAATGACACAAATTCGTTTACAGCCTAATAGCCAATGGACATTAAATGGAAATAGTGCGGTAGGAAATTTAGATCTTTTACCGAATAGCCAGATCACATTAAATACAGGTTATGATAATGTGAATAAAAACTATCGTGGTTGGATTCAATTTAATGAGTTAACAATTAATGGAAAATTGACAGGGAATGGTCACTTCCGTTTCTTAACGAATGTGGCGGAACGTAGAGGTGATCATATTACAGTAAATGGGCTCGCCTCGGGTTCTTATCTCCTTTCTGTAAAAAATACGGGTAAAGAACCTAATGAAGTGAATCCATTAAGCCTTGTTAAATTAAATCATCCAAATCAGCGAATAGGGCAAGCTCGTTTTGCACTTGAAAATGGTTATGTTGATTTAGGGGCATATCGTTATATTTTAGCTAATCGCAACAATGATTATCGCTTATATAACCCGTTGCGTGAGGCTGAACAGTCTTTTCAAGGTAGTGAGCAACTTATTGCAAATAGTCAGCGTGAATTTGAGAAAGTGCATCAATTACTTAATCAAAAACAACAAGAGCTAAATCGATTAAATGCTCAATATGAGGATGTGAAAGCAAAAGAAAATACTCATAAATCGCATATTGCACAATTGGTTTCTAATATAAACCAAACTAATAATCAGATAAATAATGCCATTAATGAGTATAACCATACTCCACGTATTCGCATTCTTAAACGTCGTCAATTGTACAATATATTTACACAGTATAAATCTAGGTTAGAAAGCCAGCTTAACGAACATCGTAATCTTAATTCTCAAGCAAATTATTATGCGCAACAAGTATCTTTGGCTCTTAGTGGTGTGAATTCGATAAAAAATGAAGTGAATTCGCTTTCATCTCAACAAGGTAATTTGCAAGCAGAATTAAATCGTTTACAAGCGGGTTATGCAAATAAAATTGCACAAGCCCAAAAACTTTGTACTGCCCAAGGGCTTTCATCGGATGTATGTCGAAAAGTTGCTAAAGTCGCAAATGATAGTGAACTAGTGGCTTTTGAAGCGGAACTTGATGCAAATATTGAGCAAGTAGAATTTGCTCAACAAGCATTAGAACATGCTAAAGCATCTGGCGATGAAAGTGCGGTTCGTTTTGCGCAAGAAAATTTAGATCAAGCTATACGAGCTCTCGTTAATGCGCTTGAAGATACTTATACAACTTTAGGTAATATCACTCATTTCTTAGGTGCGATCCCTGAAGATGTCGCAATTCCTGTACAGGCTCAGCTTATCAGCCGTTATTCCAATACGGCTTTATCAGAGCTTTCTGCAAATGTGAATTCGGCATTACAAATTGGACGAAACTTAGATCGCCATTTATTAAGCCAAGATAGATCGAATGTTTGGGTGAATACCGAAACAAGTAAGAGAACTTATCGATCTGACTATAATCGTCCATATAAGCAAAATTTAACATTGACTCAAGTTGGCGTCGCTCAGGAATTAAATTCAAATATGCAAATTGGTGCGGTAATTTCTCATTCTCGTGCAAATAATGAGTTTGATGAAAATGTATCGGGTACAAGCCGATTGATGGCTGTAAATGGTTTTGTTAAAGGCGAGTGGAATAATGGCGTCTTTGCAAGTTTTGATTTAGGTTATGGGAGCAGCCGTAACAATGTAAAATTTGACGAAGAAAACAAAACGTTCCACCGAAATATTTTGAGTACAGGTGGAAATATTGGGACTTCTTTGGACTTGGGAATTAACGTCACACCTTCAGTGGGGATGCGCTACTACCGTCTATCTAGCACAAACTACCAATTAGACGGTGCAAATATCAACAGTAAAACGTTACATTTAACCACTTACCGTGCTGGTGTAATGTTAGATAAAACGTTTGATATCAATGGTGTAAAATTCACCCCAAGTTTCTCAAGCAATTACTATGATGCCACTCAACGAAAACTTGCCATTGACGGTGTATTAAGCGTCAATAATGTCGCATTGAAACAACAATTCGGACGTTATTTTACTCATCATGAACTTGGTTTTAGTGCTCAGATGAAACAGTGGAATATAAGCACGAATATTGGAATTCTTAAGGGCTCTGATGTGGCACCACAGAAGTTTGCTTCATTAAAGGTTGGCTTTACTTGGTAGAAGTGCGGTAGAAATTTAGAGCAAAATAAATACTAGCTTTAAGGACTGATGACGATATTTATCGGACTCGGTCCTTTTTATTTTGTATTTTTTAGGGTGAGGTTTCTAGATTGGAATAAAAAATCAACCATTAAACAGTAGTTATATAGTCCCATGTTTGATGGCCGATTAAGATGAGTTTTAATTTTTTGAATATTAATGACTTGCTTTAGGCAATGCTTTTCCAATTAAAATGCTTGCAACTAACATCACTAAAGTCGGAACCAACCAGGCCATTCCTTCAGATGAAAGAGGGAAGTGTTCCAATAATGAATTAATGCTTTCTGGTAACATTTTAACGTTATTTAAGCTATCACATAAACTAAAACAAACAGTTACGATTAATGTGCTGTTGTATGTAAATTTTATTGATGGAAGTTTTTTGCGTAAGAATTGCAATAATACAAGCACAATCGCTACCGGATAAATTAATAACAAAGCTGGGATCGTTATGCGAAGTAGATCTGTTAAACCATATTGTGAAACAGTGATTGTCATTGCGGTAAAAAGTGCGGCCCAAAACGGATAAGAAAAACGCACAGAGAATTTTGAAAAATAGTCAGCAGCACTCGTTACACCAACGAGCGTCGTTAAGCTCGCTAATACAATTATATAACCTTAGCTATTCCCCAAACTTGGCGCAAGTAGAGGACATGTTAATGCAAGCCGTCAAAGGATTAAATAAAGCTTGTGGTGTCATTTTACATTCAGACCAGGGATGGCAATATCAAATGGTAGCTTATCGTCGAATTTTAGCTGAACATGGCATCATTCAAAGTATGTCGATAAAAGGGAATTGCTTGGACAACGCCGCAATGGAAAGTTTCTTTGGGCAATTAAAAACAGAATGTTTTTATGGTCGGGAATTAAACAGTAGAGAGGAGATAGTTGATGCCGTCAGAGATTATTTGGATTACTATAACCACCGACGGATTCAACTAAAATTAAAAGGACTGAGTCCGATACAATATCGAAAACAATCCTTTAAATAACAGTCTAACTTTTTGGGGTAGATCAATTTTGATCGCACTTTTTTACTTACATTTTTTCGATTGTCTTAATGCCTAATAACTCTAGACCTTGTTTTAAGGTTTTCTCTGTAAGAGAAGCGAGTTTTAAACGACTTAATTTTATGTTTTCATCTTCTGCATTTAAGATTGGGCAGTGTTCATAGAATGAGGAGAACACACCTGCCAATTCATATAAATAAGCACAGAGCACATGCGGTGTGCCTTCTTTGCCCACCGTTTGAACCGCTTCTTCAAATTGAAGCAATTTGATCGCTAATGCACGTTCTTTTTCATCAGAAAGCTGAATCTTAGCTTCTGCAAGTGCGGTTGGATTTACATCTGCTTTATTGAAGATAGAACGAATACGTGTGTAAGCATATTGCATATAAGGCGCAGTATTACCTTCAAAGCTAAGCATATTGTCCCAATCGAATACATAGTCAGTGGTTCTATTTTTAGAAAGATCCGCATATTTCACCGAGCCAATACCTACTGCTTCAATAACCGCTGTTTTTTCATCGTCAGATAAATTGGTATTTTTTTCGTTGATTAATACAGTTGCACGCTCAATCGCTTCATCTAATAAATCTGCTAATTTTACAGTGCCGCCAGTACGAGTTTTGAATGGTTTACCATCTTTACCTAACATCATACCGAAGTTTTTATGTTCAAGTGAGAAGCTGTCTGGTACATAACCTGCTTTACGCGTAATTAACCACGCTTGTTGCATGTGTTGACTTTGGCGTGTATCAGAGAATACCAATGCACGATCCGCTTTTAAGGTTTCATAACGATATTTAGCCGCTGCGATATCGGTAGTAGTATAAAGGAAACCACCATCTTTCTTCTGAACGATAACTCCCATTGCTTCGCCTTCTTTATTCTTGAATTCATCAAGATAAACCACTAATGCACCTTCATCTTCAACTGCTAAACCTTGTTTTTTCAGGTCTTTAACGATAGCCGGTAACATTGGGTTATAAAGACTTTCACCCATCACATCTTTTTCGGTTAACGTGACATTTAAGCGATCATAGTTGCGTTGATTTTGTTGCATGGTGATATCAACTAATTTTTTCCACATCGTGCGGCAATATTCATCTCCACCTTGCAATTTCACCACATAGTTACGGGCTTTTTCAGCGAACGCTTCATCTTCATCATAATGTTTTTTCGCTTCTCGATAGAATGCTTCAAGATCTTGAAGTTCCATTTCGCTCGCATGTTCATTTTCTATTTTTTCAAGATAAGCAATGAGCATACCAAATTGCGTACCCCAGTCCCCCACGTGGTTCGCACGAATAACGTTGTGACCTAAAAATTCAAGGGTACGAACAACAGCATCACCGATAATGGTAGAACGTAAGTGACCTACGTGCATTTCTTTTGCAACGTTTGGTGAAGAATAATCAATCACAATGGTTTGTTTTTCATTTGCGCTTACACCAAGATTTTGATCTTTTAATGCTGCAGAAACATTATTCGCTAACCAAGTTGGATTTAAGAAAATATTGATAAAGCCTGGGCCAGCAATTTCAGTTTTTTCCGCAACGTCAGAAAGATCGGCATGATCTAAAACTTTTTGTGCAAATTCACGTGGATTTAATCCTAGTTTTTTAGCTGCAGCCATGATGCCGTTTGCTTGGTAGTCACCAAATTGTGGTTTACCAGATTGACGAATAAGCGCATCACATTGCTCATCTGCACCAGCGACAATCATCGCTTGTTTAATTTTATCGGATAAAATAGATTGAATATTCACGGTTTTTCCTAATCTTGAAATTGAATAATGAAAATAATCGGCTATGATACCGTTGTTTAGTGATTTCTCAAAGTAAGAGCAGGAGAAAATGTCAAATTTAATGAAAAAATCGACCGCACTTTATCAAGAATTGCCTTTATTTCAGGAAAAAATTCAGCAATTAGCCGCCGTAATGAAAGTGAATTTGGGTGATTATCAAATCGATCATTTAGCTTTAAGAGCAAATAGTGAAGAAAAAGCAAAAAATTGGCTGACAGAGTTATTAAAGTGCGGTAGAATTTTAAGCAATAATATCGTTAATGGGCGTTCTATCTATTTGATTGAATTAGATGAGCCAGTTGATTTCATTGGTCAGCCTGTCGATATTATTGAATTACCGTTTCCTAAAAATAAACAATATCCCCAAGAAACTTGGGAGCATGTTGAAATTGTGATGCCGTTTTTACCTCATGAATCTATTGAGGATTGGGTTAATCGAATTTGCAATACATTTTTATGGAAGGAACTAACTCAATTAACCATGAAGGTGAGCGAACCTAAGGTGGAAGGGGAGCAATTGCCCAATCCATCAATTGCAGTGAGTTTTGTTGATAAAACAGAAAATCATGTTTGCATAAAGGTTCATCCTTATACAATAAAGAAAATACTCGAGGTTTAGTGTAATGAAGAAAATTACTTTAGCATTAACTGTCTTATTAAGTTTAGGTTTATCAGCTTGTTCATCTCAATCACAGAAAGATGAAAGCGCTTATAAAGGTCAAGTTATCTTCACCGAATTGCAAGGTGATAATGTAAAATTAACCGTTCGTAAAAATGACTGTTCATATAAACAAGAAGGTGAAACTGAAGTGATCGTTCACAAATACGATTCAACTTTAGTAACTGGTGCTTGTGTGAAAGTATCTGACAACGGTCAAGGCGTGAAAAACGTTTCTACTTGGTCTCCAAGAAACCCAATCTAATTGATTTTTAGCAGGTTAGTTTTATGAAAAAAGTAACAGTTGCATTAGCACTTATGATGTCTATCGGTTTGACTGGTTGTGCGAACACTGATGTTTTTAGCGGTGATGTTTATACAGCTGGTCAAGCAAAAGAAGCTCGTTCAATTAGCTATGGTACAATCGTATCTGTACGCCCTGTTAAAATCCAAGCTGATAATAATGGTGTAATTGGTACAGTTGGTGGTGGTGCTCTAGGTGGTATTGCTGGTAGTACAATTGGTGGCGGTACAGGTCAAGCCATTGCAGGTGTTATTGGTGCGATTGGTGGTGCCATCGCGGGTAGCAAAATTGAAGAGAAAATGAGTCAAGTTAATGGTGCAGAACTTGTTATCAGAAAAGATAATAAAGAAGAGATCGTTGTAGTTCAAAAAGCAGATCCTAGCTTTAAAGCTGGTCGTCGCGTAAGAATCGTTGGCGGTTCATCATTAAATGTTTCTGTTATCAACTAACTAGAACTAAAATAGAAAAAGCGAGCCATGATAGGTTCGCTTTTTTTATGTTTTAAATCAAAAGAAAGTGCGGTTGTTTTTTGCTTGAAAGTCAAAAATATGATAAAACTATCAACCGTTATTTCACATCAACAATAGGAAGCAAAATGTCAAATTTACAACAAGTTATTGAAGCTGCATTTGAAAAACGTGCAGAAATTACCCCTAAAACAGTTGATGCACAAACTCGTGCAGCAATCGAAGAAGTGATCGAAGGATTAGATAGCGGTAAATACCGTGTTGCAGAAAAAATTGATGGTGAATGGGTGACTCATCAATGGTTGAAAAAGGCGGTATTATTATCTTTCCGTATTAATGATAACCAAATCATTGATGGCGCTGAAACCAAATACTATGACAAAGTGGCATTGAAGTTTGCTGACTATACCGAAGAGCGTTTTGCTCAAGAAGGTTTCCGTGTTGTACCTTCTGCAACCGTACGTAAAGGGGCATACATTTCTAAAAACTGTGTATTAATGCCATCTTATGTAAATATCGGTGCATATGTGGGTGAAGGGACCATGGTTGATACATGGGCAACTGTAGGTTCATGTGCACAAATTGGTAAAAATGTTCACTTATCTGGTGGTGTAGGCATCGGTGGTGTATTAGAGCCATTACAAGCAAACCCAACTATTATCGGTGATAACTGTTTTATCGGTGCACGTTCTGAAGTGGTTGAAGGGGTGATTGTGGAAGATGGTTGTGTGATTTCTATGGGCGTATTCATCGGTCAATCAACGAAGATCTACGATCGTGAAACAGGTGAAGTATTCTATGGTCGTGTACCAGCTGGTTCTGTAGTGGTTTCAGGTAGTCTTCCATCAAAATGTGGTAAATACAGCTTATACTGTGCAGTGATCGTGAAAAAAGTTGATGCAAAAACTTTAGGTAAAGTAGGTATCAACGAATTATTACGCTCTATTGAAGAGTAATTAAAATACCATAAAAAATGACCGCACTTTATATGACAAAGTACGGTCATTTTCTTTTCTAAATTAGCGAATTATTTTTTTCTTGCTAATATTGTCGCAAATTTTAATTTAATGCGATTGCCATTTTCATCGGTTTTGTGTAACTCGCCCATATTTTCGTTGTATTCTAAGAATTCCCAATCTTTGTAGTATTCTTTTAATTCACCTTCCGAGAACGTAAATGAGAAGGCTAGTGGGCAAGGCACCTCAGGCGTAGACATGGCTGCTACAATTAAATTATAACCACCTGGGTTGGTGTGTTCTTGCATATTCTTAATAATGGCTGGAATTCGTTCACGATTTAAGAACATAAATACCACGGTAGATAAAATGAAGCCGTAGTTTTCTTGAATATTGGCGGTGTTAATATCATAAACAGCGGTCTTAATATTCAAGTTTTCTTTATCTTTGGTTTCATTTAAGAAGGCAATGCTGTTTTCGTTGTGATCCCAAGAGGTTACATCATAGCCTTTTAAACTTAAATAAAGGGAATTACGACCTTGTCCACAGCCCAAATCTAGCACTTTACAAGGTTTGATAATTTTAGCTGCATCAACCACATCACCGTGCGTTGCGGTCATATTGTATTTTTTGCTGAAGTAGTCTTCTTTTTTGCAATAGAAACCAAGTGTACACTCTAAGTCATCAGAAAGTGCTTCAACTCGGTGCCAGGCTTGTGGCTCAACAAATGGAATATCACTTTCAGGCGTGAAAATATGCTCAGCAATGACATCGCCATTTTCAGTTAGCTCATAAAACTTAAGTTTACCCTTTAGCACGGTAAGTTTGCCCCAAGTTCCCACTTTAGTATTGTGTTTTTCTTGGAACATTTTAGGTAATTTATCTTTTGTCCAAACCGGCATTTGTTTATAGCAGATAAGTTCGTTTGTCATAATGAATTCCTTTTAATTTGCGTGATAAATAGCTGATTGATATGGTAGGGTATTTGATTCTGTTTGGCAATAAAAAAGGCGACTGAAGTCGCCTAAATATTAAATTATTTTACTTGCATACCCGCAGTGACACCGCTATCAGCTGAAAGTAAGAATAAATCACTTCCACCAGTACCAGCAGAAAGAATCATTCCTTCCGATACGCCGAATTTCATTTTACGCGGTGCAAGGTTTGCAACCACAATAACAAAACGACCTTCTAATTCTCCAGGTTTGTTGTAAGCCGCTTTAATGCCAGAGAACACTTGGCGAGTATGGTCACCTAAATCTAATTCAAAACGTAAGAGTTTGTTTGATTCTGGTACTGCTTCGCATTTCAGTACTTTCGCCACACGCATATCGATTTTAGCAAAATCATCAATGGTAATAGTGTCAGCAATTGGTTCAACACTTGAAAGTGCGGTCGCTTTTGCTGCTGTTTTTTCTGTCGCTTTGTTTGCTTCAGCGAAAAGTGCTTTAGTTTCTTCTACTACCGCATCAATTTGTTTTTTCTCTAAACGCGAGAAAAGCGCTTTAAATGGAGTAAGTTGATGACCTAATAGTGGCTGTGCAATGTTATCCCATGTTAGTTCTGTTTGTAAGAACGCTTCTGCGCGTTCCGCCAGTTTTGGAAGAACCGGTTTTAAGTAAGACATTAATACACGGAAAAGCTCGATACCCATTGAGCAAATCGCTTGTAATTCGGCATCTTTGTCTGCTTCTTTAGCAATAACCCAAGGGGCTTTTTCATCAATGTATTTATTCGCCTTATCGGTTAATGTCATGATTTCACGAATCGCTTTGTTGTATTCGCGGCTTTCATAATAAGCAGTGATTTGTTCAGCTTGTGCAGTGAATTCTGCAAAAAGCGCTTCGTCTTCTAATTTATCTGCTAATTTGCCTTCAAAACGTTTAGCAATAAATCCAGCATTACGAGAAGCCAAATTGACTAATTTATTAACAATATCCGTATTGACACGTTGAACGAAATCTTCCAAGTTGAAATCAAGATCTTCGATACGATCGTTTAATTTTGCCGCGTAGTAATAACGTAAACATTCCGGATCAATGTGATTTAAATAGGTGCTGGCTTGGATAAATGTACCGCGTGATTTTGACATTTTGGCGCCATCTACGGTGACATAACCATGAGCAAACACATTGGTTGGTTTGCGGTATTCGCTCCCTTCTAACATTGCTGGCCAGAATAGGCTGTGGAAATACACGATATCTTTACCGATAAAGTGATAAAGTTCTGCATCGCTGTTTTCTCCCCAGAATTCATTAAAATCAATGCCTTCACGATCGCAGAGATTTTTGAAAGAAGCCATGTAGCCAATTGGCGCATCCAACCAAACATAGAAGAATTTATCTTTTGCACCTGGAATTTCAAAACCAAAATAAGGTGCATCACGAGAGATATCCCATTGTTGTAAGCCACTTTCAAACCATTCTTGCATTTTGTTTGCAATTTCAGGTTGAAGTGAGCCAGAGCGAGTCCATTCTTTTAACATGCCTTCAAAAGCAGGTAAATCAAAGAAAAAGTGTTCAGACTCTTTAACAATTGGTGTTGCACCTGATACTGCAGAACGTGGATTAATTAGATCCATTGGGCTATAAGTAGAGGCACAAACTTCACAGTTATCACCGTATTGATCTTCGGCTTTACATTTTGGGCAAGTCCCTTTGACGAAACGATCCGGTAAGAACATATTCTTTTCAGGATCGAATAATTGAGAAATGATTTTGGTTTTAATAAAGCCTTTCGCTTTTAACTTATTGTAAATCTCAGCGGTGAGTTGTTTATTTTCTTCACTGTGAGTAGAGTGATAGTTATCAAAACTGATATTAAAACCTGCAAAATCACGTATGTGATCAGCTTTTGCTTTTGCGATTAGTTCTTCTGGTGTAATGCCTAATTTATCGGCATTAAGCATAATTGGTGTACCGTGTGCATCATCTGCACAGACAAAATGAATTTTATTGCCACGCATACGTTGGAAACGTACCCAAATATCCGCTTGAATATGTTCTAACATATGGCCTAAATGAATGGCGCCATTTGCATAAGGTAATGCACAAGTGACTAAAATTTTACGAGGTTGAGCTGTCATTATTTTTCTCTTATTCTTTTTGCAAAAATTGCGAGTATGTTACCCGATTAGTGCGATTTTTTCTAGTTTAGTTATACTTTTAGCTTAACATTTGAGGTGTAAAAGGAGTAGAATATCCCTGACAAATTTACTCTACTACCTACTACTATTAAAGGAATACTATGGCAACTGCTTTTTCTGAAAATTTAACGGCAGAACAACAATCTCAGGTTCTGCAACTTTTCCAACAATTTCAACACCCAACGTTACAAAAAGACTTAATCGAATTAAAGACTTTGAAGAAAGTTGAAAAAGGCGGTGACGTATTACGTATTGAATTACAATTGCCTTTTGCATGGAACACTGGCGTGGAGCAAGTGAAACAACAGCTTTCAGATGCATTATTAAAAGCAACAGATAGCAAAGAAATCAAATGGGTGGTGAATTATCAAATTGCTACTTTAAAACGTGCGAATAATCAACCCGCTGTAAAAGGTGTGAAGAACATCATTGCGGTGAGTTCAGGTAAAGGAGGGGTAGGGAAATCATCCGTTTCGGTGAATCTTGCGCTTGCTTTACAAGCTCAAGGTGCTCGTGTGGGTATTTTAGATGCCGATATTTATGGTCCATCTGTTCCGCATATGTTAGGCGCCCCACATCAACGCCCAACCTCACCAGATAACCAACATATCACCCCGATTAAAGCACATGGTTTATCTGCAAACTCGATCGGTTTCTTAATGGATGAAGATAATGCGACTATTTGGCGTGGTCCAATGGCAAGTAGTGCATTAAGTCAGCTTTTAAATGAAACCTTATGGGATAGTTTAGATTACTTAGTGATTGATATGCCTCCTGGTACAGGTGATATTCAATTGACCCTTTCACAGCAAATTCCTGTAACGGGGGCAGTTGTGGTCACAACACCACAAGACATCGCGTTATTAGATGCGGTGAAAGGTGTATCTATGTTTGAACGTGTGTCTGTACCTGTGTTAGGTATTGTGGAAAATATGTCTATGCATATTTGTAGCAATTGCGGCCATCACGAACCGATTTTCGGTACTGGTGGTGCAGAAAAAATGGCACAAAAATACAATGTGAAAGTATTAGGCCAGTTACCTTTGAATATTCAAGTTCGTCAAGATTTGGATGCGGGTAAACCAACTGTGGTTGCTGCACCAGATAGTGAAATTGCGAAATCTTTCTTAGATTTAGCAGAGAAAGTGTCAACAGAGCTTTACTGGCAAGGTTCTGTGATTCCAAGCGAGATTTTATTCCGCGAAGTGAAATAATTACAAAAACATCATAAAAATTAACCGCACTTTAGGTCATCCAAAGTGCGGTTATTTTTTAGCGAAATTTGCTTATTTTAAATGATCCGCATCATTCATTTTCTCAATGCAAAAACCGTTTTTATCATCATAATGAACAACACTAATTGAGGTGTTGATGAGTGATACTGATTTATCTTCATCGCGGTGATTTTGCCACGTTGCGCCGTTTAACAAGGCAAGCAATAAACGCAAGGTATGGCCATGCGATACAATGAGAATATTACCTTGATCGTGGATCTTAATAATATCCTGTAATGCTTTCATGGCACGTTCGCCTAATTGCTCAAACGTTTCGCCACCATTTACTTGAGCTTTGTAATTAGCAGGATCTTTAATGAGTTGCTTGAATTCAGGGTGTTCTCTTAACGTATCGACAACTAGGCCTTCCAAGAACCAAAATATTGTTCGTTTAAACCTTGGTGATGGAAAAGGGGAATATCACGTTCTCCGATAATGTGAGAGGCGGTCTCAATAGTACGTTTCAATATGCTGGAATAAGCGGCAATGAAAGGAATGTTATTAAGTGCCACGCCTGTTTTTTTCGCACCATTAATGCCTTCTTCGGTTAAAGGGGAATCGCCATGACCTTGCATTAAACCATCCGTATTCCAAACGGTTTTACCGTGGCGAATGAAATAAAAAGTTAGTTGTTTTTTCATTTTTCATGTCCATAAAAAAGATTAAGGAAGCCGAAACTTCCTTAATCATGATTTTAACGGGAGTAATAACCTGCCATTGAACTATATACGGCATTTTCTGCTTGAATGATGTTGTATTTCGCATTCAAGATAGAAAGTTGAGAGCTTTTCTCTGTATTTGCCGCAGCAAGCCATTCACGTAATTCAGATACACCTGCATTGTAACGATCTCGATAGTATTTAGTGATACGTTGGTTATAACTGTGAGTTTTTTGCAAGTTGGCAAAGGCACTTTGTGCTTGTGTGTAGGCAAAGTAGTTGGTATCTACATCATTCAAGGCTTTAGTGATGCTTTGCTCATAGTTTAAACGTGCGGTTTCATAATCTGCTTCAGAGATTTTCACGTTCCATTTCACCGTATTCCAGTTGAGGAATGGTAGGCTAATGCCGATTAAACCTGTACCAACTGGATTGTGCAATGCGTTACCGACTTTAGTACCACTTGATGTTAAGCTTCCGCCTAAAGTGACTTCAGGGAACCAGCCTTTTTCAGTTGCTTTGGCATTTTTGAACGCACTGCTTAAGCGATATTGATAGCCTTTTACATCAGGGCGATTCGCAATCACAGAAACGGGCACATTTAAATTTACGCCCACATTTTTTACATTAAGAATGTGTGGGAAGTTGATATTTAATGCTTCTTCCGGTTTTAAGTTCAGTAAGTTACGTAAAGTTTGTTCTGCTGTTTTACGCTGCGTTTGGTAGTTGATCAAGTTATTACGTGCGTTTAACACCGCTTGTTGTGCTTGATCTACACTTGCACTGTCCGCCACACCTTGTGATAAACGGCGTTGAATAATGCTGCTAATGTCGTTGTAGTATTTAATGGTTTCTTCGGTTGTGCTGATCGCATCATTCAAGTAGGCTATTTGATAATAGGTTGTCACAACAGAGTTGATGAGTGAAAGTTTCGTTGCTTCTAAATCTTCAGCTGTTGCTTTATGTGACCATTCTGCGGCATCTGCAGTATCTGCTAAACGTTGCCATAGATCTAACGTATAACTCACATTTAATGCACCTTTATGACTGATGGTTGAGTTACCACCAGTTTTAAGATTTTTACCTGCAGAAGATTGGGTTGAACCGCTAAATGCCGGAATTAAATTTGCGCCTGCAAGGTTTGCATTGTATAAAGCACGGTTTACGGCGACAGACGCTTTGGCTAAATCTTTGTTGTTAACTAATGCTTGTTCTACCACACGATTTAATTGTGAATCATTGTAAAGCGCCCACCAGTTTTCTTTTACATTAAATTGTTTGGTGATTTCCGCATAATTTTGGTAATCCTGCTGGCTCGCTTTATAAGAATCGCCGATATTAGCACAACCTGCTAGAGCAGTTGCCATCGCGATTGCTAAGGTTAATTTTTTCATTTTTAACATGGATTTTTCCTTTCTTTTTCAATTAAAGTGCGGTCAAAAATTAGTGAGAATTTTAACCGCTCTTTTATGTTTTACAAAATTTCTTTATTCTCGAGCAAGGGCTGTGATTGGATCTAATTGTGCTGCGCGTTTTGCCGGCATATAACCGAAGATCACACCAATCAAGGTTGAGAAGACCACTGCGGCAATAATTGAGCCAGTTGAGAATGCCATCGTAAAGTCAGTCATAAATACGTTAAAGAGCAGACCGATTAAACCTGAAAGCAGAATACCTGTCACGCCGCCAATTAAACAAATCAGCACGGCTTCAATTAAAAATTGTTGCAGAATATTAAATTGTCTCGCACCAATAGCCATGCGCACACCAATTTCTTTGGTTCGTTCTGTTACGGAAACCAACATAATATTCATTACACCAATACCACCAACGATCAATGAAATAAAGGCGATAGAGGAAATGAGCAATTTCATCGTGCCTGTTGTGCTTTCAATAGTTTGTTTAATGGTATCGCTATTCATGATGAAGAAATCTTTTTTACCATGACGCATGGTGAGCAATTCAGTAATTCCTTTTTCAGCAACAGTCGTATTGACGGAATCATCTACTTTTACGGTAATCGAGCCAATTTTTTTACTGCCCGAAATACGATTCATCACGGTAGTATAAGGGGCATAGATATTAAGTGAACTGCTTGCACCGCCCATTTGTTTATCAGATACCACGCCAATAATGCGTAATGGACGTTTATTAAACATCACGATTTTGCCGATAGGATTTTCATCAGGGAAAATGGATTTTTTCGCACTTTCATCGATTAAGGCCACTTGATTGTTATCCGCCACATCTTGAGCTGAAAATAAATTGCCTGATTTTAGTTTTAAACCATCTACATCAAAATATTGTTCGCTCACACCTTTTAAACTGGTCGAGGAGAAAGTCTGGTTACCATAAATTAATGTGCCACTTGATGAGCTATTTGGCGTGACGCTTTGTACATAGCTTTGTTGGTTTAAGGCAGTGGCATCATTAATCGTAAGATTTTGCATTTGTTCAGCACGACGATCACCAAAGCCTGTACCATTAAAAATCGTCATGGTACTTGTACCAATGCCTTTAATGTTAGCCAAGATTTTTTGTTGAGAACCGTTTCCCAATGCCACAACGGAAACCACAGATGTAATCCCGATAATAATCCCGAGCATGGTTAAAAGAGAACGCATTTTGTGGGCGATAATGGCACTCACAGACATACGAAAAGCTTCAACAAATTGATCTTTGCTGAATCCAAAGTGCGGTTTAGATTTGGTTGGATTTTCGACCGCACTTTTTACCGTTTCTTTTTGCGTATCACCAATGATTTCGCCATCTTTAATTTCAATCACGCGATTGGCACTGGCGGCAATTTCGCGATCATGGGTTACCATAATAATAGTGTGGCCTTCTGCGTGTAATTGACGCAGAATTTCCATCACATTTTGACCGCTTTGTGAATCCAATGCACCAGTGGGTTCATCGGCTAAAATAATTTCACCGCCATTCATCAACGCACGCGCAATACTCACACGTTGTTGCTGACCACCAGAAAGCTGGCTTGGTTTATTTTGCCATTTATCGCCTAAACCTAATTTTTCTAAAAGTTGTTTTGCACGAGAAAGACGTTTTTCTTGCGACATCCCCGCATAAATTGCAGGTAAGGCGACGTTTTCTGCTGCGGTCAAGCTCGACAATAAGTTATAGCGTTGGAAAATAAAGCCGAATTTTTGGCTACGTAAATCTGAAAGCTGATCTTTGCTTAGTTCAATGGTTTCTTTCCCATTGATTTTGTAAGAACCACTGGTTGCCGTATCCAAGCATCCGATGATATTCATCAAGGTCGATTTACCCGAACCCGATTGCCCAATAATCGCGACGAAATCGCCTTTTTCTATATTTAAAGAGACATTTTTTAAAATATGAACACGATTTTCGCCTTCACCGAAGTAACGGTTGAGATCCTTAATTTCAATAATATTCATTAATTTTCTACCGCACTTTTAGAACATTCTTGGACCACGAGGCATCGAGCCAACTTGTTCACCATTCGTGACTTGCGACACGATGACTTTTTCACCTTCGTTTAAACCCGATTTGATTTCAGTTTTGAAATCATTTTGAACACCGGTTTCAACTTCGCGAGATTCAGGCTGATTTTTGTCATTCAATACATTTACAAAGCTTTTGCCATCACGTTTTTGAATAGCCATATTGGAAACCAATAACACATCTTTCGCGTTGGCAATTTTGATGTTATTTTCTGTCGTCATTCCGATGCGTAAAGTACGATCTGGGTTATCAATCAAAACATTGGCGTAATAGTAGATCGCACTGGTCGGTGAGCTGCTACTTGAACTCGTCGAAGATGATGTTGAAGAATTATCACTTGTTGTAGTATTGGCTGGATCAACCGAATCAATGACAGAGTGATACACGGTTTGGCTATCCGATAAAATAGTAAAACTCACTTCTTGACCTGCTTTAACTTTGGTAATGTCACCTTCTGAAATCTCAGGCTTAATTTTCATTTTGCTTAAATCGGCAATGGTTACAATTGTTGGCGTCGTTTGGTTGGCATTAACGGTTTGACCTTCTGAAACAGGCACAGAAATAACGGTACCATCCATTGGTGCGGTGATTTTGGTGTAACCCACATTGGTTTCAGCGGTATTCACTTCAATTTCAGCTTGTTTGATATTGGCTTCAATGGCTTCCATTTCGGCTTTTGCATTATCAAGGGTGCTTTTTGCGGTATTCACACTATCTAAAGACGTGGCTTTTTGCGTATAAAGTTTTGATAAGCGGTTATAGCTTGAAAGAGCAACATCATAAGCGGTTTTCTTCGCTTTTAATTGTGCTTGATAGCTCACCAATGCGGCCTTTTTGGTATTTAAGGTATTAATTTGTGTGGTAGAATCAATATCTGCGATCATTTCGCCTTTTTTGATTTCTTGCCCTAATTTGACATAGAGTTTGGTTATTTTACCCGAAGCTTGGGCACCGACATCGACTTCATTCACACTTTCAACTGAGCCAGAAGCGACAACGGTTTTTTCCACATTGCCACGGGTAACTGATTCAGTAAGATAGGTTGTTTCTTGCTTGCTGTTGCTTGAGAAAAAATAATAAGCTGCGCCAGCAGCAACGAGTAATCCGAGTAAAATAAAAAAGCGTTTTTTCATAAAGATTTTGCCATCCAAAATAAAAAATGAACATTTGTTCATTAAAGGGTATTCTAAAGGTTAACTTTTCAGTTTGCACGAAAAATCTTCAAATTAGACCTAAAAAATCCTAAAAAATTCAGTGTTAATTCGATGAAAGTGCGGTTAGTTTTGGGATCAAATTCACAACGCCTGACTTTTCGTATAGAATGGGGTAATTATTTTCAATTTATTGAGAAATTTATGAGCAATACAGCACACACTCTAGAAAATGCGGAAAATACCCGCACACATAACTTCATTACTCAAATTATTGATGAAGATTTAGCTTCGGGTAAACACAAAAGTGTTCATACTCGTTTTCCGCCTGAGCCGAACGGCTATTTACATATCGGCCACGCAAAATCTATTTGTTTAAACTTTGGTTTAGCAAAAGAATATCAAGGTTTATGTAACCTACGTTTTGACGATACCAATCCTGTAAAAGAAGACGTGGAATATGTAGATTCCATCAAAGCTGACGTGGAGTGGTTAGGTTTCAAATGGGAAGGGGAACCGCGTTATGCATCTGATTACTTCGATGCGCTTTATGGCTATGCCATTGAATTAATTAAAAAAGGCTTGGCTTATGTGGATGAGCTTTCTCCAGAAGAAATGCGTGAATATCGTGGTACCTTAACCGAGCCAGGTAAAAACAGCCCATATCGTGACCGCACTGTTGAAGAAAACTTAGCTTTATTTGAAAAAATGAAGAAGGGTGAGTTTGCAGAGGGTAAAGCAAGTTTACGTGCAAAAATTGATATGGCATCGCCATTTATGGTCATGCGTGATCCAGTAATTTATCGTATTAAATTTGCAAGCCATCACCAAACAGGTGACAAATGGTGCATTTATCCAATGTACGATTTTACTCATTGTATCTCTGATGCAATCGAGCGTATTACTCATTCGATCTGTACATTAGAATTCCAAGATAACCGTCGTTTATATGACTGGGTGTTGGAAAATATCAGTATTGAGCGTCCATTACCGCATCAATATGAATTCTCTCGTTTGAATTTAGAAGGCACGTTAACGTCTAAGCGTAAATTATTGAAATTAGTAAATGACGGCATTGTGGATGGTTGGAACGATCCGCGTATGCCAACGATTTCAGGTTTACGTCGTCGCGGTTATACCCCTGCTTCGTTACGTGAATTCTGCCGTCGTATCGGTGTGACGAAACAAGATAACGTCGTAGAGTATTCTGCACTTGAGGCTTGTATTCGTGAGGATTTAAACGAAAATGCACCACGCGCAATGGCTGTGATTGATCCTGTTCGTGTCGTGATTGAAAACTTTGAAGGCGAAGAAACCTTAACGGCACCAAATCATCCAAATCGCCCTGAATTAGGTGAGCGTCAATTACCGTTTACGAAAGAGCTTTATATTGATCGAGCAGACTTCCGTGAGGAGGCGAACAAACAATATAAACGCTTAGTATTAGGTAAAGAAGTGCGTTTACGTAACGCTTATGTGATTAAAGCTGAACGTGTCGAAAAAGATGCAAATGGTGAAATCACCACGATCTTCTGTACTTACGATCCTGAAACGTTAGGTAAAAATCCAGCGGATAGCCGTAAAGTTAAAGGTGTTATTCACTGGGTTTCTGCTGCACATAATCACCCAGCTGAATTCCGTTTGTATGATCGCTTATTTACCGTGCCAAATCCAGGTGCTGAAGATGATATTGAAAGCGTGTTAAATCCACATTCTCTCGTGGTAAAACATGGTTTTGTTGAACAAAGCTTGGCTAAAGCAGAAGCAGAGAAAGGTTATCAATTTGAACGTGAAGGTTATTTCTGTGCAGATAGTAAAGATAGCCGTCCTGAACATTTGGTATTTAATTTAACAGTAAGCTTAAAAGAAGGCTTCTAATTTTAATCAACCAAGTGCGGTCAAAATAAATGCGATTTTGACCGCACTTTTTATTTGTATTAACTATGCAACTTGAACCTAATTTTTGGCAAACAAAATCCCTGCTTGAAATGACAGAATCCGAATGGGAAGCCTTATGTGATGGCTGCGGAAAATGCTGTTATCGAAAATACATTCAAGGGCGAGGCAAGCGTGAAAAACTCTATTACACACGCATTGCTTGTAATCTATTAGATGTGGAAACTGGAAAGTGCGGTAATTATTCAGAGCGTTTTAAAATTGAAACCGACTGCACCAAGCTCACCAAAAAGAATTTACCTGATTTTCATTGGTTGCCTGACACTTGCGCTTATCGTTTGCTTTATGAAGGAAAAACGCTCCCTGAATGGCATCCGCTTATTTCTGGTGATTCAGATTCCTTGAAAAATGCTGATGTTTTAATCATAAATGGTGTTCATGAACGCGATGTGATTGATTGGTTTGAATTTATTATTGACGAAGATCACACTTTTAAATAAAGCCGGTTGTCATCACTTTCAGCTTGGTTATAATCCCTAACAAGAGTTATACAGTTGTCATGTGGTGTCTATGCAAATCTCGGATTCTCTCAAACAAAAAGCAGAAAAATGCGGTATCGCACTTTCTCATTATGATATTGATGGACATCTTATTTTCGCAGATGAAAAGACGGTTTCAACTTTTGTTGAGCTTTTGCAGCCTCCGCCAAAAGCGAAAGGACAGTTTGACGATGTACTGGCTGCATTTGAAAATGAACCGATTGATTATCGACTCAATCGTTTAGATTTGTCGCCTTCCTATGAATATCGTTATCAGCTAATTAATGAATCTAATGCAATTCTGCTAGAAAAAACACTTTCAAATTTATCCGTACTTTCCTTGCCTCCACTTCCTTTTGGCTATTATCAATTATCTATTTTTTCTGATATTGAACAGTACCGCGTTTGTTTACTTATTTCTCCTAAAACAGCGTTTCTACCACCCGTATTAAAAAATAAAAAAGTGTGGGGGGTGAATGTGCAACTTTACAGTTTACGCTCAGAACAAAACTGGGGCATTGGAGATTTTGGTGATTTAGCCACTTTAATTGAACAAAGTGCAAAACAAGGTGCCGATTATGTGGGAATTAATCCATTACATTTGCCGTATCCTGCTGTGCCAAACTGGGCTAGTCCTTATAGTTCATCCTCTCGTCGTTGGTTGAATTTTTTATATTTAGCGATTCCAAAGTTACCAGAATTTAAGCGTTGCCGTTCTGTGCAAAATTGGTTTAAGCGTGAGGATATTCAAGCAAAAATTGTTGCTTTACGTGAAAGTGATTGCGTCGATTATTCTTCAATATTGGGTTTAAAATTAACCGCACTTGAGTCCCTGTTTGATTTCTTTCAACGTAGCCAATCCGCTGAAATTGTGACACGTCGAAAAATCTTTGCTGAGTATTTAAAAAACAAAGGTGAACCTTTGTTGTTACAGGGGCTATTTAATGTATTAGATTTACAAGAACACGCCGATCATCAAGCAGAAGAAAATAGCATCGGTTGGCTTGGCTGGCGTAAGGAATGGCAACATTTAAGTGCGGCAAAAAGAAAAGCCCTATTAAAAACGCACCATCAGAAAATCCAATTTTTTGCTTGGTTGCAATGGCTTACGGAAGAACAGCTTTCTGCATTACAAAATCTTTGTAAACAGTCTGGTATGAAATTGGGTATTTATGGCGATTTAGCGGTGAATAGTTCTCGTGGCAGTGCTGATGTATGGAGCGATCCCGATTTATATTGTGTAAATGCCTCTATTGGCGCACCACCTGATCCGTTAGGTCCCGTCGGGCAAAATTGGAATTTGCCACCTTATAATCCAACAGTGCTAAAAGCACGTGGCTTTGCACCATTTATCGATATGCTACGTGCCAATATGCAATATTTCGGTGTGCTACGCATCGATCATGTTATGGGCTTATTTCGTTTGTGGTGGATTCCAGAGGGAAAAACCGCGGCTGACGGTGCTTATGTACATTATCCTTTTGATGAATTAATGGCGATTCTTGCCATTGAAAGTGTGCGCAATGAATGTTTGATTATTGGTGAAGATCTCGGCACTGTGCCTGATGAAGTGCGGTGGAAATTAAACGAGTTTCAAATTTTCTCTTATTTTGTATTGTATTTTGCCCAACGAAATGGCGAATTTCCTCGTATATCTGATTATCCTCGAAATGCTTATGCCACTATTGGTACGCATGATGTTCCCTCATTACAAAGTTTTTGGCATTGTCGTGATTTAGAATTATTTAATCAACTCGGTATTCTAAATGGAGAAGTACTCAAGCAAAAATACGATCAACGTGTCATGGATAAACAAGCCTTATTAAATCGTTTACATCGTGATAATTATTTACCGCCGCATTATGAAGGTGATGCGCTTTCTATGGCGATGCACGATCATTTAAACAGAATGATCCATCATTATTTAGCGGAAAGTAACAGCCGATTGATTGGTGTGCAATTAGAAAATTTACTTAGTCAAGAAATCAGTTTTAATTTGCCGGGCACCTCAAATGAATACCCAAACTGGTGCAAGAAACTTGCTAAACCGTTAGCGTTTATTTTTGGCAATGAGGCTTTAAAAACGCTCTTTGTGCAAATTAACCAAGGGCGAAATGTATAAGGAGTAAATATGACAACCGCAGTAACACAAGCAATTATTGATAGTTTTTATAATGCGAGCAATGGCGATCCTTTTGCTACGCTTGGTATGCACGAAACTGAGCGAGGAATTGAAATCCGTACGTTATTGCCAGAAGCCAATCGAGTGGTAGTGATTGAGCGTGAAAGTGGTAAAGAAATAACGGAACTGGATTGCGTTGATGAGCGTGGCTTTTTTGTTGGTGTTATTCTAAATTGTCGTCATTTTTTTGCTTATCAATTACAGGTTTTTTGGGGCAATGAATCGCAAATAGTCGAAGATCCTTATCGTTTTCATCCTATGATTGATGATTTAGAACAATGGCTACTTTCTGAAGGTTCTATGCTTCGCCCCTATGAAGTGCTTGGTGCGCATTTTATGGAATGTGATGGTGTGAGCGGGGTGAATTTCCGTTTATGGGCACCTAATGCAAGACGAGTTTCTATTGTAGGTGATTTCAACTATTGGGATGGTCGCCGTCATCCTATGCGTTTTCATCTAAAAAGTGGTGTTTGGGAGCTATTTTTACCAAAAGCCAGTTTAGGACAGCTCTATAAGTTTGAATTAATTGATTGTCATGGCAATCTTCGTTTGAAAGCCGATCCATTTGCCTTTAGTTCGCAACTTCGCCCTGATACAGCATCGCAAGTGAGTGCATTACCAAATGTTGTCGAAATGACGGAACAACGTCGTCAAGCAAATCAAACGAATCAACCGATTTCCATTTATGAAGTGCATTTGGGATCTTGGCGTCGTAATTTAGAAAACAATTTTTGGCTAGATTACGATCAAATTGCTGATGAACTCATTCCTTATGTAAAAGATATGGGCTTCACCCATATAGAATTTTTACCGCTTTCTGAATTTCCATTTGATGGTTCTTGGGGCTATCAACCACTTGGACTTTATTCGCCAACCAGTCGCTTTGGTTCACCTGAGGCATTCCGCCGTTTAGTAAAACGTGCACATGAAGCAGGAATTAATGTGATTTTAGATTGGGTGCCTGGTCATTTCCCAAGTGATACACATGGTTTAGTCGCATTTGATGGTACGGCTTTATATGAGCATGAAGATCCTCGCGAAGGTTATCATCAAGATTGGAATACCTTGATTTATAACTATGGGCGTAATGAGGTCAAAAATTTCTTATCCAGTAATGCACTGTATTGGCTTGAACGCTTTGGTGTAGATGGTATTCGCGTGGATGCCGTGGCTTCGATGATTTACCGTGATTACAGCCGTGCGGAAGGGGAGTGGATTCCAAATCAATATGGCGGACGTGAAAACTTAGAAGCCATTGAATTTTTAAAACATACCAACTGGAAAATTCACAGTGAAATGGCGGGGGCAATTTCTATTGCGGAAGAATCTACCTCTTTTGCTGGTGTGACTCACCCGAGTGAAAACGGTGGATTGGGCTTTAACTTTAAATGGAATATGGGCTGGATGAACGATACGCTCGCCTATATGCAGCTTGATCCAATTTACCGCCAATATCATCACAATAAAATGACTTTTGGGATGATGTATCAATACAGTGAAAATTTTGTGCTACCGCTTTCGCATGATGAAGTGGTTCATGGCAAATATTCGCTTCTCGATAAAATGCCAGGAGATGCGTGGCAAAAATTTGCGAACTTACGTGCTTACTACGGTTATATGTGGGGGCACCCGGGTAAAAAATTGCTCTTTATGGGCAATGAATTTGCTCAAGGTCGTGAGTGGAATTACGAAGAAAGTTTGGACTGGTTCTTGCTTGATGAAAATATCGGTGGTGGCTGGCATAAAGGTGTTTTGCAATTAGTAAAAGATTTGAATCATATTTACCGAGAAAACTCACCACTCTTTGAACTGGATTATTCACCTGAAGGCTTTGATTGGCTTGTCGTTGATGATGCGGCAAATTCTGTATTTGCTTTTGAGCGTCGCAGCTCAAATGATGAGCGCATTATTGTTATCAGTAACTTCACACCTGTGCCACGCCATAATTACCGTATTGGGGTAAATGTTGCAGGCACTTATGAAGAAATTCTGAATACTGATTCTATGTATTATCAAGGCTCAAACGTGGGCAATTTTGGCTATGTAACAAGTGAAGAAATTAAAAGCCATGGACGAGAAAATTCTATTTCGATTTCTATTCCACCGTTGGCGACAGTTTATTTGAAATACAATTTGTAAGATATGTTTACGATTTATAACAACGGCAAACCAGCGCCAATGGGCTATTCAATATTTACCGAGAATGGCGTGAAAGTGACTAATTTTGCACTATTCTCTGCTGCAGCGAGTGGTATTGAACTTTGCCTGTTTGATGGCGATAAGGAAACGCGTTTTCCTATGGTTCGCACAAATAATGTATGGCATTTAGCTGTAGCAGGCGTAGAGGTTGGGAGAGAATATGGATTCCGCATTTACGGTGAACATGCCAATCCGAATAAATTAATGCTCGATCCTTATGCGAAAGCGGTGAATGGTAAACCAGATTTAACTACCGAAGAAAGTCGTTCTTGGTTCTTAATGAATGATCATCATGATAATGCTCATATTGCGCCAAGAGCGGTGATTATTTCAGAAGATTTTGATTGGGAAAATGATACCGCACCCAATACGCCTTGGGCGGAAACCATTGTGTATGAATTGCATATCAAAGGTTTTAGCCAACTTAACGACAAGATTCCAGCTGAATTACGGGGCACCTATGCGGGCGTAAGTCATCCTACTAATTTAGCTTATTTAAAAGAATTAGGTGTGACTGCAGTGGAATTGCTGCCTGTAAATTTCCATATAAATGAGCCGCACTTACAGGCACGAGGCTTACAAAATTATTGGGGATACAATCCTTTAGCTATGTTTGCGGTGGAACCTAAATATGCGTCAACAAATAATCCATTAGCTGAATTTAAAGCGATGGTGAAGGCGTTTCACAAAGCGGGCATTGAAGTTATTTTAGACGTGGTATTTAACCATTCCGCAGAGTCAGAGCAAACTTATCCAACATTCTGCCAGCGTGGTATTGATGATCAAACTTACTATTGGCGCAACGATCAAGGGCGTTATATCAATTGGACAGGCTGCGGCAATATGCTCAATTTATCCTCCGATGTAGGGCGAAAATGGGTCTTAGATTGTTTACGTTATTGGGCTGAACAGTGTCATGTTGATGGTTTTCGATTTGATTTAGCTTCGGTTCTTGGGCGTGATACACCAGATTTTAATGCACAAGCTCAGCTTTTTACTGACATAAAAAATGAGCCAAGTTTACAAAATATTAAATTGATTGCCGAGCCGTGGGATATTGGACATTACGGTTATCAAGTCGGGCAATTCCCAAGTTATTTTGCCGAATGGAACGACCGATTCCGCGATGATCTCTGCCGTTTCTGGCTATGGAAAAGTGGCGAAATAGGCGCATTTGCTGAACGTTTTGCAGGTTCTAGCGATTTATTTAAGAAAAATGACCGCTTACCACACACAACACTTAATTTTATTACCGCTCATGATGGTTTCGTTATGCAAGATTTGGTGAGTTATAACCAAAAACATAACGAAGCAAATGGCGAAGAAAATCGTGATGGTCGCAATGAAAATTACAGTTATAACCATGGGGTAGAAGGTTCTACTGAATGCCTTTCTGAACCGCAAAAAAGTGCGGTGGAAAATAACCGCACTTTTGCACAAAGCGGATTATTAATGAGTTTATTGCTGGCGAATGGCACGCCGATGCTTTTGGCGGGCGATGAGTTCGGCAACACTCAATATGGTAACAATAATGCCTATTGCCAAGATAACGAAATTACTTGGCTAAAATGGGCAAATTTTAATAAGGAATTATTTGAACTTACCAAGCAAACGATTGCGGCGCGTAAGCAAATTGGTAGTTTAAATCGGAATCAATGGTGGTCAGGTGACAATGTGCAATGGCTTAACATTCACGGTAACCAGATGACAGTTGACGATTGGCAAAATCAACAAACCAAAGCATTACAAGTAGTTTTAGATAAGCATTGTCTTTTATTGATTAATGCCAAAGCCGAAGGACAGGTTTTTCACTTACCCGATGGAAAATGGAAAGCTAAAATCGGCACACATAATTTAACCCTCGATGCACAACAAGCAGAGCTTAGCTTAATGGGCTTTTGTATGCTGAGTGACGAATAACTATAAGACTATGGAGATCCTTATGAAAGCTGGCGACCTTAACAAATATGATTTAGTTAAAAATACTTTGGTGCTTATTCTTGCGGGTGGACGTGGTTCACGCTTGCATGAACTTACGGATAAACGCGCAAAACCAGCCCTTTATTTTGGTGGTAATCGCCGTATTATTGACTTTGCACTTTCTAATTGTATTAACTCTGGTTTGAACCGAATTGGGGTAGTGACTCAATACGCTGCACACTCTTTACTTCGTCATTTGCAAACAGGTTGGTCTTTCTTACCACAAGAAAAAGGGGAGTTTGTTGATATGCTTCCTGCTCGTCAACAAATTGATGATTCAACTTGGTATCGTGGTACGGCGGATGCTGTTTATCAAAATATGGCGATTATTCGTGATCACTATCGCCCTAAATACGTTTTAATTTTGGCGGGTGACCATATTTACAAACAAGACTATAGCGTCATGTTGATGGACCATGTGAACAGCGGTGCAAAATGTACGGTGGGTTGTATTGAAGTACCACGCTCTGAAGCACATGAATTTGGTGTCATGGCAGTAAACGAAAATTTAAAAGTTAAAGCCTTTGTTGAAAAACCAAAAGATCCGCCAGCAATGGTAGGTAAACCTGATGTTTCACTCGCATCAATGGGGATTTATGTGTTTAATGCGGATTATCTTTACAAAATGTTGGAGAGAGAGGTCAATACACCACAAACTAGCCATGATTTCGGTAAAGATGTATTACCAAAATGTTTAGCAGAAGAAACCCTTTATGCGCATCCTTTCAGCCGTTCTTGCATGGGACGTAATACTGAAGGTGAAATTTATTGGCGTGATGTAGGTACATTGGATAGCTTCTGGCAATCTAATATTGATTTAGTATCTGAAAATCCACAGCTTGATATTTATGACCAAAGTTGGCCAATTCGCGGTAATCCAATTCAAGCTTACCCATCAAAATTCTTCTACAAAAATTCAAATGTTCATCCAGTCGATAATTCTTTAATTGGCGGTGGTTGCGTGATTACTGATGCATCTATCAGTAATTCCGTGCTATTCGATCGCGTTAAAATTGATGCTTTCTCAAAAGTGGATCATTGCGTGGTATTGCCACAAGTTAAGATCGGTAAGAATTGTATATTGAAAAACTGTATTCTAGACCGTGAATGTATCATTCCTGATGGCATGGAAATTGGTGTGAATATGGAAGAAGATAAAAAACGATTCCGTATCAGTTCAACTGGTAAAGTGATTCTAGTTACCCCGAAAATGCTGAAAAAATTAGAAGGGGAAGAAGTCGTCTCTGAAGAGCATTTAGATTAATGATGAAAAGTGCGGTGAATTTTGACCGCACTTTATAATCCCCTCTTTTCTAAAGAGGGCAGTTGATCGAGCGTTATTTATGTTTTATAGGGAAAATAAAAATTAAATGAAAGTTTTACACGTTTGCTCAGAATTTTATCCGCTCCTTAAAACAGGCGGTTTAGCCGATGTTTTAGGGGCTTTACCGCAAGCCCAAAATCAAATAGGGCTTGATGCACGTATTTTATTGCCTGCTTATCCAGCGATTTCTGCAGGTATTTCTAATACACAAGTTGTTGCTGAATTTGATAATTTTGCGGGACATGTGGTGTTGTGCTACGGCGAATATAATGGCGTAGGCGTTTATTTAATTGATGCGCCACATTTATATGCGCGTGAGGGGAATCCATACCACGATTGTTACTATAATGATTATGGTGATAATTATAAACGTTTTGCCTTACTTGGTTGGGTTGGTGCTGAATTATCTACTGGTTTAGATAGCTGGTGGCGTGCGGACGTCGTTCATGCTCATGATTGGCATGCTGGCTTATGTGCTGCTTATTTGTTTAATAAAGGTCGCCCAGCAAAATCGGTATTTACAATCCACAATTTAGCATATCAAGGGCAATTCCATTATCAGCATTTATTTGAAATTGGCTTGCCTGCAGGCATGTTTAATGTTGATGGTTTAGAGTTATTTGGACAGATTTCCTATTTAAAATCAGGCTTATTTTATTCTGATGTCAGCACTGCAGTGAGTCCGACTTATGCCAAAGAGATTACAACACCTGAGTTTGCCTATGGCTTAGAAGGTTTACTTTCTGGTTTAAAATCTCAAGGGCGTTTAGTGGGGATTCTTAATGGTGTAGATGAAAATATTTGGCATCCAAATGCCGATCAATATATTCAGCATCGTTACAAATTGAAACATATGGCAGGTAAAAAACAGAATAAAGCTGAACTGCAAGCTTATTTTAATTTACCGCAAGATGAAAATGCATTGGCATTTGTGATGGTAACCCGCTTAACCGAGCAAAAAGGCGTAGATTTATTGATTGAAAGTGCGGATGAAATTGTAAAACAAGGTGGCCAGCTGATGATTTTGGGTTCTGGCGCACCGCACTTTGAACAAGGTATTCGTGAGCTTGCTGAACGTTATCCACAAAATGTAGCAGTCAAAATTGGTTACGATGAAACACTGTCACATTTATTAGTGGCTGGTGGTGATGTGATTTTAGTGCCAAGTCGTTTTGAGCCTTGTGGCTTAACACAACTTTATGGTTTGCAATATGGCACACTTCCTCTTGTTCGTAAAACGGGTGGTTTAGCCGATACGGTGGTGGATAGCACACCGGAAAATATTAAAGATCGCACGGCAACTGGTTTTGTGTTTGAGCAAGCTATCGCTGAAGATTTACGCAAAAGCATTCAACAAGCGTTTGATATTTGGCAAAAACCGAGAGTCTGGTCAGCATTGCGAGCGAATGCGATGGCACAAGATTTCAGCTGGCGTAAAGCAGCAGAACAATATCGTGCACTTTATGAACGTTTGTAGTTTTATTTATAAACGTTAAGAGCAACAGTCTGTTTGTAGATTATTGTTGCAAGCTCTGTGATTATGCTTGTTTTTCGACAAAATAAGCATAAAATTCGAACGAATTTATTAGAGGTATAAAGGTTCTCGGATATAAAGAGCGGTCTATTTCGATTGATTTTTTGAAATGTGCGTGAATTTTTAAATCAACATCTCTTTTATTATAGATAATTTTTTAACATTCAAACCGAGGTTTTACTTATGATAATGGATAATTTTGATTCTCCATTCCTATACAATCGCCCACAAATGACTGTTGAGGCAATCAAAAAATCAATTGTTTATAAGCTTATTTTTTTAATTGGTCGCTCACCGCGTGAAGCGAGCCAACGAGACTGGTTAAATGCGACTTTGCATGCTGTTCGAGATTTAGTGACAGAAGGTTGGATTACCACAGCTCGCCAAACTCGAGCGGAAGATTCTCGCCGTGTTTACTACCTTTCAATGGAATTCTTAATTGGACGTACGCTTTCTAATGCCATGATTGCAGAAGGTATTTATGGATTAGCACAAGAAGCCTTATCTGAATTAAATGTCGATTTGGAAGAAGTTTTAGAAAAAGAAGTTGATCCTGGCTTGGGTAATGGTGGTTTAGGTCGTTTAGCCGCTTGCTTTATGGATTCTATTGCGACCCTTGGTTTACCAGGTATGGGCTACGGTATTCGTTATGAATATGGTATGTTCCGCCAAAAAATTGAAAATGGCCAGCAAGTCGAGCGCCCAGATGCATGGCTTGAAAAAGGTGCACCTTGGGAGTTCATTCGTCCATCTAAACGCTTTACCGTAGAATTTGGTGGAAACATTCATTTCGAAGATAAAAAATGCATTTGGCAAGATACCGAAAAAGTGACCGCACTTGCTTATGACCAAATGATCCCGGGTTATCAAAATAATTCTGCAGCAACATTACGCTTATGGTCTGCTCATGCGGGAGAAGTATTTAATCTCGCAGATTTTAACCGCGGTGAACACTTAGCGGCATTAGAAGAACACTCCGCAAATAAAAACTTATCACGCGTACTTTATCCGGATGATTCTACTTGGAATGGTCGCGAATTGCGTTTACGTCAAGAGTATTTCTTAGTATCTGCATCACTTCAAGATATTTTACGCCGTCACAAACGTACCCACGATAGCCTTGAAAACTTGGCAGATAAAGTGGCGATTCACTTAAACGATACCCACCCAGCGTTAGCAATTCCTGAGTTAATGCGAATTTTAGTGGATGATGAAGGTTTTGAATGGAAAAAAGCTTGGGAGATGACGCGTAAGATTTTCTCTTATACTTGCCATACCCTTATGTCTGAAGCATTAGAAACTTGGCCAGTGGAAATGATGGCGAAAATCTTACCGCGTCATTTACAGATGATTTTTGAAATTAACGATCACTTCTTAGAATATGTCCGCACTTATGTGACGACTGACAACGATTTTATCCGTCGTGTTTCACTGATTGAAGAAGGCTACCAACGCAAAGTACGTATGGGATGGCTATCCGTGGTAGGTTCACACAAAATCAACGGTGTGGCAGAAATTCATTCTGATTTAATGGTGACTTCAACCTTTGCAGATTTTGCTCTCATTTTCCCAGAACGCTTTACCAATGTAACAAACGGTATTACCCCTCGTCGTTGGTTAGCCGTGGCGAATCCACAATTGGCAGACTTATTCGATAAATACATTGGTTCAGAATGGCGTTGTGATTTAAGTCAAATCGAAAAACTTAAACCATTTACGCAAGAAAAAGCATTTAAAGAAGCGATTGCAGATATTAAATTTGCGAATAAAGTGAAATTGGCGGAATACGTGAAATCTGAATTAGGTGTTGAACTTGATCCACATGCGTTATTTGATGTTCAAGTAAAACGTATTCACGAATATAAACGTCAAATGTTGAACGTATTGCATATTATTGCTCGCTATAATGAAATGCTTGCTCATCCTGAAAAAGATTGGCAACCGCGCGTATTTATTTTAGCAGGTAAAGCAGCTTCGGCTTATTATGCAGCGAAACAAACGATCCATTTAATTAATGATGTTGCTAATGTCATCAATAATGATGAGCGTTTGAAAGGCCGTTTAAAAGTTGTATTTATTCCAAATTACAGCGTGAGCCTTGCCCAGTTAATTATTCCAGCAGCGGATATTTCAGAGCAAATTTCACTTGCAGGCACAGAGGCTTCTGGCACCAGTAATATGAAGTTTGCCTTAAATGGTGCATTGACACTCGGTACACTTGACGGTGCGAACGTGGAGATCTTGGAAAACGTGGGTGAAGATAACATCTTTATTTTCGGTAACACTGTGGAACAAGTTGAGCAACTTCGTCGAGAAGGGTATCGATCATTTGAATACTATCAAAATGATGCTCAATTACGCACAGTCGTGGATCAAATTATTGAGGGTAAATTCTCACCAGAAGATCCTCAACGTTATCATCAACTATTACAAGGCTTGCAATACCACGATTATTATCAAGCTTTCGCTGATTTCCGTAGTTATGTAGAAACTCAAAAAACCGTAGATGAAAAATACAAACAACGCGATCAATGGATTGAAAGCACAATTCAAAATATCGTGAATATGGGCTTCTTCTCATCTGACCGCACGATTCTTGAATATGCGAAAAATATCTGGAAAATTGAACCGTTAAAACTCGAGAAGTAAGTTCTTTTCCACTCATAGAAAACCCTGTCGGATTATTTCCACAGGGTTTCTTTTTATGCTAAAATCCACCGTCAAATTTATTGTTCATTCAGATTAGGAAAAAGTATGAAAGTTTTAGAAGGTGCGGTAGCTGCACCAAATGCTAAAATCGCAGTAGTGATTGCTCGTTTTAACAGTTTTATTAATGAAAGTTTATTAGAAGGTGCGGTAGATGCATTAAAACGTATCGGCCAAGTGAAAGATGAGAATATCACAATCGTTCGTGCACCTGGTGCGTATGAACTTCCATTAGTAGCACGTCGTTTAGCTGAAAGCAAAAAATTTGATGCAATCGTCGCACTAGGTACGGTAATCCGTGGTGGTACAGCTCACTTTGAATATGTGGCTGGCGAAGCAAGCAGCGGTTTAGGTCAAGTCGCAATGCAAGCTGAAATTCCAGTCGCATTCGGTGTTTTAACAACTGAAAACATTGAACAAGCTATCGAGCGCGCAGGGACCAAAGCAGGTAACAAAGGTGCAGAAGCAGCATTAACTGCACTTGAAATGGTGAACCTTTTACAACAAATTGATGCGGCATAATTCAAATGAGAGAGAAAAAAGAACCTGTAAAAAAAGTATCGCCACGTCGTAGAGCGAGAGAATGTGCGGTTCAAGCATTATATTCTTGGGCTCTCTCTGGTAACGCACCAGAACAAGTGGAACTCACTTTCGTTGTGGATCAAGATTTAAAAGGTGTGGATAAACCTTATTTTAGCCGCCTTTTCCGTCAAACCGTTGCGAATGTAGAAGCCGTTGATTTTTCAATGAGCCATTATTTAGATCGCACGTTGGATGAATTAGATCCGATTGAAAAAGCGATTTTACGTTTAGCGGTTTACGAACTTCAATTTGAGCCAGATGTACCGTATAAAGTGGCGATTAATGAGGCAATTGAAGTGGCGAAAGTGTTTGGTGCAGATGAAAGCCATAAATACATTAATGGTGTATTGGATAAAGTCGCTCCTGCATTAGGTCGCAAATAATTATTCAAATGTAGGGTAGACAAATGTCTGCCCTTTGTTTTTTGGTGCGCAGATAAAATGACTACGGGTGAATTTGATCTTATAGGGCGATATTTCTCAATACAAAAAGGCAATCAATACTTTGTTGATTTCAGTATTGGGGATGATTGTGCGCTCACCCATATTCCAGAAGGCTATCAGCTTGCGATTACCACCGATACAATGGTCGAGGGTACGCATTTTTTATCTTCCATTTCTCCAAAAGATTTAGCGTATAAAGCTATCGCGACAAATCTAAGTGATTTAGCTGCTATGGGCGCGAAACCAGCTTGGATTTCTCTTGCACTGACATTACCTGAAGTGGATGAAAACTGGTTAAGCCAATTTAGTCAAAGTCTGTTTGATATATTAAATCAATATGATGTGACGTTAATTGGTGGCGATACAACGAAAGGCCCACTTTCTGTAACCATTACGGCACAAGGTTTCGTACCAAAAGGAAAGGCTTTATTCCGACATACCGCGAAGGTTGGTGATTTAATTTATGTATCGGGCACGTTAGGTGATAGCGCGGCGGGTTTAAATTGGATCTTACAGGGGAAAAGTGCGGTCGATTTTGATACGGAATTTTTAGTAAAACGCCATTTTCACCCGACGCCACGCATTGAATTAGGTCAAGCCTTAATGGATGTAGCGCATTCATGTATTGATATTTCAGATGGTCTTGTCGCTGATTTAGGACATATTTTAACGAGAAGCCAATATTCTGCAGAGATTGACTTATCCTTATTGCCTTTATCTACATCACTCAAAAAAACATATAGCTTAGAAAAAGCAGAAGCGTTTGCATTAAGTGGCGGGGAAGATTATGAACTTTGCTTTACGATTCCCGCAAATAAAAAATCTGAGATTGAGACGTTATCTCAATCGTTGAATGTACCTTGTACCTGTATCGGAAAAATTGTTCAGCAAAATAACAATCAGATTACTTTTTTTAAAGATAGACGTGTAATCCATTATCAAGCGCCGTCTGGTTTCGATCATTTTAAGGATAAATAATGAATAGTTCACCACTTGATAGAGTCAGCTTAAAAAATCCAGTTCATTTACTTGCATTAGGTTTTGGTTCAGGATTAATTCGTCCAGCACCGGGCACATGGGGAAGTTTAGCTGGAACGATTTTAGGCTCCGTATTATTAGCCGGTGTTGGATTAAAAATCTTCTTAATTTTGACCGCACTTTGCTTTGCGCTTGGCTGTTATCTATGTCAAAAAACCGCAGATGATATGGGCGTTCATGATCACGGCTCCATTGTTTGGGATGAATTTGTTGGGGTATTTATCGTGTTAGCCGCAATTCCAACTTTATCCTTGCCTTGGATTGTCATTGCCTTTGTACTGTTCCGTTTCTTCGATATATTAAAACCTTATCCCATCCGTCATTTTGACCAAAAACTGGAAAGTGGTTTTGGCATTATGGTGGATGATGTTTTAGCAGCAATCTATGCTGTTATCGTGATTGTGATATTCCGTATTGTAGGCTTGCCATGCTAAATTTGATGATTATTCATCTTGTTGGTTTACTTTCGCCCGGCCCAGATTTTTTCTATGTCAGCCGAATTTCTGCGATGAGTTCTCGCCGAGAAGCTATTGGTGGCGTGATTGGAATTACCATAGGCGTATTAATTTGGGCAACAGCTGTCGTTTTAGGTCTTGCCATTATTTTTGCCACGATGACAATTGTTCAAGGTACTGTGATGATGCTTGGTGGTTCGTATTTAGTTTATCTCGGCATTAAAATGGCAAAAGTAAAAACCAATGCGGTTTTTGATGAAAAGCAGAATGCAAATGTGCCAAATCAATCGACTTTAAAAAGCATTATGAAAGGCTTATTAGTCAATTTATCTAATGCTAAAGTGGTGATTTATTTCAGCAGTGTGATGTCATTAGTGTTAGTGAATATTACCGAAACATCACAAATTTTAACCGCACTTGCCGTGATTACCGTCGAAACTTTTTTATATTTCTATATCATTTCGGTGCTTTTCTCACGTTCTGTTGCAAAACAGTTTTATAGCCAATATAGTCGCTATATTGATAATGCAGCAGGGCTGATTTTTATTTTCTTCGGAATCTATTTAATTTATAGTGGCGTTCAACACGCTTTAATTTGATAAAAAAGGACAAAACATGACATTAAAAATTGCGATCGCCGGTGCAGGCGGAAAAATGGGGCGTCAATTAATTCAAGCCGTACATAATGCAGAAGGGGCAGAATTAGGTGCTGCTTTTGAGCGTAAAGGTTCTTCTTTAGTTGGTGCAGATGCCGGTGAGCTGGCCGGTATTGGTGCATTAGGTATAAAAGTATCAGATGATTTAAATGCAGAAAAAGACAACTTTGATTTGCTAATTGATTTCACGCGTCCAGAAGGCACACTTGAGCATATCGCATTTTGTGTCGCTAATAACAAAAAGATGGTGATTGGTACCACGGGGTTTGATGATGCAGGTAAAGCCGCAATTCAAGCCGCATCGGAAAAAATTGCCATTGTATTTGCATCCAACTTCAGTGTGGGGGTGAATTTGGTGTTTAAACTATTAGAAAAAGCCGCCAAAGTGATGGGCGATTATTGCGATATCGAAATCATTGAAGCGCACCACCGCCACAAAGTGGATGCACCATCGGGTACCGCACTTTCAATGGGCGAACACATTGCGAAAACCCTTGGTCGTGATTTGAAAACACATGGCGTATTTTGTCGTGAAGGCATTACAGGCGAACGCAAACGTGATGAAATTGGTTTCTCTACCATTCGTGCCTCTGATGTTGTGGGTGAACATAGTGTCTGGTTTGCAGATATCGGTGAGCGCGTTGAAATTGCTCACAAAGCATCAAGCCGTATGACCTTTGCAAATGGTGCAGTTCGAGCCAGTAAATGGTTAGAAAAACAATCTCACGGATTGTTTGATATGACAGATGTGTTGGATTTGAATAATTTATAATTCTATTTCTAAATCACTTTCCACCCGACAACAACACAGTAGAATCTCATCCGGTTGAATAAAGGCAAGGGGCGCATCGGCGTAGGAAACCTTGCCTTTTTTGATTTTCACGCGACAAGAACCACAATAACCTGAACGACATTGATATTCATGGTGAATTTGATGTTGTTCTAAAAAGTTAAGCAGAGAAGTTTGGTTATCGAAATCTAAGGTGATTTGGCGCTGAATAAGATGGATTTTCATGAAATAAAATAAAACAAAATTTTGCTCATTATAGAAGAAAGAGAAGTAAAACTCACGGCTCTTTTGTTGTAAGATAGCGAGCTAATATTCATCATAAGGGAAGATCATGCGAACCTTTCTAAAATTAACGTGGATTTCAACCGCACTTTTATTAACGGCTTGTAGCTCGATTTCAAAAGAGCCGGTTAAGCATATTGATATGTATGTAAAGCCTTATTACGATGCCAGAGATGGGCGACTTGAACAGATTAATGTGAACAAAGATATTGATGCGTTATTACTGAAAAATACACAAAAAGATTTTGAAAGTGCGGTCAATATTATTGAGAAAAAAGTGGATTTTGTTTCTCCGATGACAATGTTTGCACTTTCTGCTCGTGCTTATGATTTTGGCTTACGTGATGAAGCAGTAAAATGGTTTTATCGTGGGCAAAACCGTTTAATCACCGCATTATATGTGTTGGATTTAGATAAATTAACAGTATCGAATAACACAGCATTTGGGCAATTAGTGGGACAGCATGTTAATCCGTATGCGTTCTGTGATTTGAATAAGCAACACAAGGCGGCGCAAGATGCAATTGACTGGGCGAAAAATCATCCGTATCAGACGGTGTTTTTACCTCAATTACCAAGCAAACATCAAGATAGAAAACAGGCATTAAAAGAAGCAGAGGCAAAACTTGATGCGCGTTTAGTCGAGCAAGACCGCTATTTTGCTAATTCTGAAAATAAAGCGAAATGGGAAAAAGAACGCCAAGATAACTTGGTGAATGAGCGATTTTGCTGGTGATTTTAAAAAAATTTAAAAATCTTAAGGTTGCTTAAGATTTTATTAAGATTTGTTGTGTTTAATAAGCAACAACAAGGCGGCAATGAGGATAATCCTTCGCTTTGAAACATGATTAATTTATGCTTAATTCTATTTAGGAGAACATGATGAAAAAATTTGCTTTAGCAACCCTTTTAGCTTTATCCACTTCAGCAGCATTTGCTGGTTTTAATGGTAACAATGCACAAGGTGGTTTCCAAGGTGGTTTCCAAGGTGGTAACCAAGGTCAACAACTTACGGTTAAACAAGCGTTATCTGCGAAAGATAATTCTATGATTACCTTAGTTGGTAACATCACTCAACAAATTGATGGTGATGAATATGTTTTCACTGATGGCACAGACCAAATCAAAGTGGAAATTAAAAACCGTGTTTGGAATGGTTTAAATGTCGGTCCACAAGATAAAATCCGCGTTTACGGTAAATTGGATAATGAAGCTTTTGAAAAAGCAGAGCTTGAGGTCATTAGCGTTGAAAAAGCGCAATAATTCATATAATTTGAAGTGGTGGGCAAAGCCCGCCATTTTTTCATTTAGATAAAAACAAAAGTGCAGTCAATATTATGCGAGTTTTATTAGTCGAAGACGATCCGTTAATCGGTAATGGGTTACAAATTGGTTTGTCAAAATCTGGTTTTGTCGTGGACTGGTTTACCGATGGTCAAAGTGGATTAAATGCCTTAATCGGTGCACCTTATGATGCGGTGGTATTGGATTTAACCCTGCCTAAACTGGATGGTTTGGATGTATTAAAACAATGGCGCTCAAATAATCAAGATGTGCCTGTACTGATCTTAACTGCACGTGATACATTGGATGAACGCATTAAAGGCATTCAACAAGGTGCGGATGATTATCTTTGCAAACCCTTTGCCTTGGCTGAGGTGGTGGTGCGATTACAGGCATTGATTCGTCGTCGTTATGGGCAAGTTAAACCACAAATTGAGCATGGCAATGTAAAACTCGATCCTGCTCAACGTAAGGCTTGGTTGAATGAGGATGAAATTACATTAACTGGGCGTGAATATAAATTACTCGAACTTTTTATGCTAAATAAAGAGCGAGTACTTTCTCGTGCAACCATCGAAGAAAAACTGTCAAATTGGGATGAAGAATTAAGTAGTGGTGCATTGGATGTGCATATTTATAATTTGCGTCAAAAACTGGGTAAACAATTTATTCGTACTGTACATGGCGTAGGCTATGCTTTAGGACAAGTTAATGAAAAATAAACGACTGAGTTTTCGTCTCTTAATCGGTTTAAGTTTGACTGCACTTTGTGTGTGGTGCATTGCCACAGCTGTTGCATGGACGGTCGTCAAAAAAGAAGCAAAAGATGTGTTTAATGCGCAACAAGTGCTTTTTGCCGAGCGTTTGGCGACCTCTGATTTGCAAAATGTATTGTTGGACGAAAATGCGAAATTTCCACGTGGTGGATTTAAACCACAGAAACGCCATTACGATGATAATGATGCTTTAGCTTTCGCCATATTTTCTAACAAAGGCGAAAGACTATTAACCGATGGTGATCATGGCGACAAATTTATTTTTCAAAATAAGACGGGTTTTAGCAAAGAACATATTTTAGATGATGACGATGAATGGCTAATTTATTGGCAACCTGTCGGTAAAGATGAACTTGTCATTGCGGTGGGACAAGAATTAGAATACCGCGAAGAGTTGGTCAATAAAATGGTCTTCAGCCAAACTGGGATTTGGTTTGCAGGATTACCAATACTATCATTGGTCGCGTTTATCGTGATTTATCGAGCCTTAAAACCAATTAATCGATTGAGTCGAAACGTACAAGCTCGTCGCCCTGGTGATGTGTCGTTATTAGAAACTGATGATGTGCCAACAGAGATTCTACCGTTAGTCCAAAACTTAAATCAATTTTTTACACGTACCAGTGAGCAGTTGGAACGGGAAAGACGTTTTGTTTCTGATGCAGCACATGAATTACGTAGTCCATTAGCAGCATTACGTATTCAAACGGAAGTCGCACAGTTGGCTGGCGATGATGCACAAACGCGTGAAATGGCCTTAGCGCATTTAACCCAAGGTATCGATCGGGCAACCCAATTAATCGAACAGCTTCTTACGCTTTCTCGATTAGATAATCTTAAAGAATTAAATCATCAGGAACCTATTCATTGGTCAGAAATTATCACTTCACTTATCGGTGAGTTATATTTCAGCGCACAGCAACGTCAAATCGAATTGCAGTTTGAGCATCAGGGAGATCCTGCCGTTAATCAAGGGCAGCCATTATTACTTGCGCAAATGTTGAGAAACTTGTTGGATAATGCCATAAAATATTGTCCTCAAGGCACTCAGGTGCGTGTGATTTTACAGCCTCGTAAAATTCTTATTGAAGATAATGGCGGTGGTGTTGCGCCAGAAGAATTAGTGAAATTAGGGCAGCGTTTTTATCGTCCTGCAGGACAAAATGAAAAGGGAAGTGGGCTTGGATTATCTATTGTGGCAAGAATAGCAGAATTGCATCATTACCGTTTCCGATTAGAAAATATTGAAGCTAACGGACAAATTCAAGGTTTGCGAGCTATCATTGAGTTATAAAAAGTGCGTTGAATACGCCCTTATTGTTAAAACATTCCACCAATTAATTCTAATCGACCTTTCTCAACTTTAATTTCTTTGGCAAATTTCTTAATGAGCATTTGTTTCATGTCACTTTCATCCAAGGTGTAAACCGGCATCCGACTTAATAATGCAGCAACACCATCACTTAATAGCGGCATAACATCTTGGAGTTGCTCCATTGCACTATTAGGTTCGCCAGACCAGCGTAAAATTCGCAGATTTCTTAAATAGAGCGCCCCTTCCTGTGCGTTATATTCTGGAACGGCATCAAAGGTTAAATACAATTTAGCCGGATAGGTTTTACCGGATAAACGAATAATCGTATCAGCCAAACCACTCATTTCAACACGATTGCTTTCAGTTTGCCCGATTTGAGTAACCAAATCTTTCAGCGCATAATCCACTGAAAATAACCCTGGAATACCGAGTTTGTCATTAATCGTGCCTTTTTCACTTAAATACTGGTTAATTTGTTGCTCGCTGATGCTAAAAGGGGAAGCTTGTACAGATAGCGTGCAGAAACCTAATGTCAGTACGGTAAGCACTTTTTTCAAAAAATGCATATTTTTCTCCTTGATTGAAAAAGAATAAAAATTTTGTAGAATGTATCGCTTATCTTTTCACGACACAATAAAAACTTTAATAAAAGGAAATACTCTTGTTACTAATTAAAAGAGTATAGTCCTATTAATTATTAGACAAATGTGTTAGCGTATGTGCAAAAATTTAAGTAGTTTTACTATCTTTTACTTCCGTTCAAACTGATTGCAAGAACGGACCTATTGGCCGTTTATCGGTTATTTGAATATTTAACAAAGGAAAATCTATGAAAAAATTATTTTTAGTGGCTGTATTAAGTGCTTTGGTAAGCGCTTGTTCTGTTGGTGTTGGCGCTGGTGGCGGCAGTAATGGTGTGGGCGTTGGTGTAGGTCTAGGCACTGGCTTTGGATTCTAACTATCACTTTAAATAAAACAAAGTGCGGTCAAAAAATCTTATGTTTTCAAGAAAATTAGCAGAAATCGCTTGATCTTTTGATTTAGATCACTATAATACACCCCATATTTCGGACGCGGGGTGGAGCAGCTTGGTAGCTCGTCGGGCTCATAACCCGAAGGCCGTCGGTTCAAATCCGGCCCCCGCAACCAATAACAAGTTCAGTAAAAAGAACCCCAAATTTGGGGTTTTTTTGTACGAGAAATTTAGAAACTGGGCTTAGGTTCATTGACGAACCTAACCCTTTTTTTATGTCTGAATTTTAAGATTAGGAGCAAAAATTGGCAACATTAGAACAAAAATTGCAAGAGATGCTTCAAGGTGCAGTAGAAGACTTAGGCTGCGAACTTTGGGGATTGAATGCCAACGTGCAGGTCGTTTTATGACCGTGCGTTTATTCATTGATAAAGAAGGTAGCGTAGGCGTTGATGATTGTGCTGATGTAAGTCGTCAAGTGAGCGCGATTTTAGACGTGGAAGATCCAATTGCGGATAAATATAACCTCGAAGTGTCATCACCAGGTCTGGATCGTCCATTATTTACGCTTGAACAATTCCAACGTTATGTGGGCGAGGATATCGCTGTGCATTTACGTATTCCAGTTTTAGATCGTCGTAAATGGCAAGGTAAGTTGGAAAAAATTGAAAATGACATGTTGACACTTATTGTTGATGGTCAGGAACAAGTTCTTATTTTTGGCAACATTCAAAAAGCCAATGTAATCGCAAAATTTTAAAGGAGAAAAAGGAAAATGAGTAAAGAGATTTTGTTAGCTGCTGAAGCAGTATCTAACGAGAAGTTATTACCACGTGAAAAAATTTTTGAAGCTTTAGAGAGTGCGATTGCGCTTTCAACGAAGAAAAAATATGACTATGAAACCGATATTCGTGTGTCTATCAACACCAAAACAGGGGAGTTTGATACATTCCGTCGCTGGTTAGTTGTTGATGAAGTTAAAGTGCCAACAAAAGAAATTACGTTAGAAGCGGCACAATTTGAAGATGCGAATATTCAACTTGGCGATTATGTCGAAGATCAAATTGAGTCTATCGCATTTGACCGTATTGCAATGCAAACTGCTCGCCAAGTGATCAGTACAAAAATTCGTGAAGCTGAGCGTGCAAAAGTAGTTGAGCAATTCCGTTCTGAAGAAGGCAAGATTGTTACGGGTACGGTGAAAAAAGTAAATCGTGAAAGCATTATTTTAGATTTAGGCAATAAAGCTGAAGCCGTAATTATGCGTGAAGATATGCTTCCACGTGAAAACTTCCGCCCTGGCGATCGTGTTCGTGGCGTGCTTTATAAAGTGAATCCAGAAAGCAAAACAGCACAACTATTCGTAACTCGTGCAAAACCTGAAATGTTAATCGAGTTATTCCGTATTGAAGTACCTGAAATCGGTGAAGAAATGCTTGAAATCCGTGGTGCAGCTCGTGATCCTGGTTCTCGCGCGAAAATTGCGGTGAAATCAAATGATAAACGTATCGACCCAGTTGGTGCATGTGTGGGTATGCGTGGTGCACGCGTTCAAGCGATTACCAATGAGTTAGGTGGTGAGCGTGTGGATATCGTACTTTGGGATGATAATCCGGCACAATATGTGATCAATGCAATGGCACCGGCTGATGTGACGTCAATCATTGTGGATGAAGATAACCACTCAATGGATATTGCGGTTAATGCTGACAACTTAGCACAAGCAATTGGTCGTAACGGTCAGAATGTACGTTTAGCGACACAATTAACCGGTTGGACATTAAATGTCATGACTACCGAACAATTAAATGAAAAACATCAAGCAGAAGATACCAAAGTATTAAATTTATTCATGGATAAATTAGGTCTTGATGAAGAGTTTGCTCAAATCTTAGTAGATGAAGGCTTTACTTCTTTAGAAGAAGTGGCTTATGTTCCTGTGAGTGAACTGACTGCAATTGATGGTTTAGAAGATGAAGATCTTATCGAAGAGTTACAAGGTCGTGCAAAAGATGCGATTACCGCAGCTGCTGCAGCAGAAGAAGAAGCCTTGAAAAAAGCGAATATCGAAGATCGTTTATTAAATCTTGAAGGCATGAATCGTCATATTGCGTTTAAATTAGCTGAAAAACAAATTACTACACTTGAAGAACTTGCGGAGCAAGGTGTAGATGATTTAGCTGATATTGAAGAATTAATCGCAGAGCAAGCCGCTGACTTTATTATGGCTGCTCGTAATATTTGCTGGTTTAGCGAAGAGTAAGGAGTTTAATAATGACTGAAGATGTAAAAAATGCGGATGCGAATGCACCGAAAAAACTAAGTATTCAACGCAGAACAAAAACAACCGTAAGCAGCACAACTGCTGGCGGCAAAGCAAAAGCGGTACAAGTTGAAGTTCGTAAAAAACGCACGGTGCCAACAGATGCCGCTCGAAAAGCAGCTGAGGCAGAAAAATTAAAAGCACAGCAAGAAGCAGAAAAGAAAGCAGCAGAAGAAAAAGCACGTTTAGCGGCAGAAAAAGCTGCAGCTGAAAAAGTGAAAGCCGAAAAAGCTAAGGTTGAAGCAGAAAAAGCAACGAAACCAACACAAAGTGCGGTTGAAAATAAACCTAAATCTGTAGATCCAGAAAAAGAAAAACGCAAAGCAGAAGAGGCAGAGCTTCGTCGCAAAGCGGAAGAACTGGCTCGTCAAAAAGCAGAAGAGCAAGCGCGTAAAGCGGCTGAAGATGCTAAACGTTATGCTGAAGCGGATACGTCAAGCAATGAAAGCGCATCAGAAGATTATACCGATTACAATTTAAGCTCTCGTTATGCTTTAGAAGCGGAAGACGAAGAAGAACGTCGTAATGAAAATCGCGGTCGCGGCAAAAATAAAGTCGCTAAAGCGAAAAAAGAACGTGATGACGTGAAGAGCGGCAATAAAAATGAGCGCGAATCCAACCGTAAAAATCAAAAAGACGGTAAATTCGGTAAAGGTAAAAATGGTAAAAAAGGTGCAGCATTACAACAAGCCTTCACAAAACCTGTTCAGGTTGTAAAACAGGATGTTGTTATTGGTGAAACCATTACTGTTGCAGAATTAGCAAATAAAATGGCAACCAAAGCGACTGAAATCATCAAAGCAATGATGAAGATGGGCGAAATGGTAACCATTAACCAAGTGCTTGACCAAGAAACAGCGCAATTAGTGGCTGAAGAATTAGGTCACAAAGTGATTCTTCGCAATGAAAATGAACTTGAAGAAGAAGTATTAGGTGATCGCGATGTCAATGCTGAAAAAGTGACTCGAGCACCAGTTGTAACGATTATGGGTCACGTTGACCATGGTAAAACCTCATTACTTGACTATATTCGTAAAGCGAAAGTCGCAGCAGGTGAGGCGGGTGGTATTACTCAGCACATCGGTGCATACCACGTAGAAATGGATGACGGAAAAATGATCACCTTCTTAGATACGCCGGGACATGCCGCATTTACCTCAATGCGTGCACGTGGTGCGAAAGCAACAGATATCGTAGTTCTTGTGGTGGCGGCAGATGATGGTGTGATGCCTCAAACTATTGAAGCGATTCAACACGCGAAAGCAGCGGGTGCGCCTTTAGTGGTTGCGGTGAACAAAATTGATAAACCAGAAGCTAACCCAGATCGCGTAGAACAAGAATTACTTCAACACGAAGTGATTTCTGAGAAATTCGGTGGTGATGTACAATTCGTGCCTGTTTCTGCGAAGAAAGGTACTGGTGTTGATGACTTATTAGATGCCATCTTGCTTCAATCAGAAGTACTTGAATTAACGGCTGTAAAAGACGGTATGGCAAGTGGTGTGGTGATTGAATCTTACCTTGATAAAGGTCGTGGTCCGGTTGCGACGATTCTTGTTCAATCAGGTACTTTACGTAAAGGCGATATCGTACTTTGTGGTTTTGAATACGGTCGTGTTCGTGCAATGCGTGATGAAAATGGTAAAGAAATCGATGAAGCTGGTCCATCTATTCCTGTTGAGGTGTTAGGTCTTTCTGGCGTACCTGCAGCGGGTGATGAAGCAACCGTAGTGCGTGATGAGAAAAAAGCACGTGAAGTAGCATTACACCGTCAAGGTAAGTTCCGTGAAGTGAAACTTGCTCGTCAGCAAAAAGCGAAACTTGAAAATATGTTTAGCAATATGACAGAAGGTGATGTGGCTGAACTGAATATTATTGTGAAAGCAGACGTACAGGGTTCTGTGGAAGCGATTATTCAATCATTACAAGATCTTTCTACTGATGAAGTGAAAGTTGTTGGTTCTGGTGTTGGTGGTATTTCTGAAACTGATGCAACCTTAGCTGCGGCTTCTAATGCGATTATGGTTGGCTTTAACGTACGTGCGGATGCTTCTGCTCGTCGTATTATCGAAGCAGAAAATATTGACCTTCGTTATTACTCTATCATTTATGAACTATTAAATGATGTGAAAGCTGCGATGAGTGGTATGCTACAACCTGAATTCAAACAAGAAATCATCGGCTTGGCTGAAGTGCGTGATGTGTTCAAACATCCGAAATTCGGCGCCATCGCGGGTTGTATGGTGACTGAAGGTGTAGTAAAACGTAATAATCCAATCCGTGTATTACGTGATAACGTGGTAATCTTTGAAGGGGAATTAGAATCTCTTCGTCGTTTCAAAGATGATGTATCTGAAGTTCGTAACGGTATGGAATGTGGTATCGGCGTGAAAAACTACAACGATGTAAAAGTTGGCGACCAAATCGAGGTGTTTGAAGTCGTTGAAATCAAACGTTCAATCTAATCGATAAAAAGAGCGGTCAAAATTCAACGTATTTTTGACCGCTTTTTAATAAGAGAAATATTATGGCAAGAGAATTTAAACGCAGCGATCGTGTTGCACAAGAATTACAAAAAGAAATCGCCATCATTTTACAACGTGAAGTAAAAGATCCCCGTATTGGCATGGTAACCGTGTCAGATGTGGAAGTATCAAGCGATTTAGCTTATGCAAAAGTGTTTGTCACATTTTTGTTTGATCATGATGAAGTGGCGATTGCGCAAGGCATGAAAGGGTTAGAAAAAGCGGCACCTTATATTCGTTCATTAGTGGGTAAAGCAATGCGTTTACGCATTGTGCCAGAAATTCGCTTCTTCTACGATCAATCCTTAGTTGAAGGGATGCGTATGTCTAATTTAGTGACAAACGTGGTACGTGAAGACGAGAAAAAACACGTTGAGGAAAATGACTAATGTCGAGACCTCGCAAGCGTGGACGTGATATTGATGGTGTATTTTTATTAGATAAGCCACAAGGCATGTCGTCTAATGACATTATGCAAAAAGTTAAACGCGTATTCCAAGCGAATAAAGCAGGGCATACTGGTGCGCTCGATCCATTAGCAACCGGTATGCTGCCCATTTGTTTAGGTGAAGCCACAAAGTTTTCACAATTTTTGTTAGATGCGGATAAACGCTATGTGGTTACAGCAAAACTAGGTGAACGTACGGATACCTCTGATGCTGAGGGGCAAGTGGTAGAAACTCGCTCAGTCAATGTGGAAACATCACAAATTTTGACCGCACTTGAACAATTTCGTGGTGATATTTTGCAAGTGCCGACCATGTTTTCTGCATTAAAGCACAATGGGAAACCGTTGTATGAGTATGCTCGCGCAGGCATTACAGTAGAACGTGAAGCTCGTCCTATCACGATTTTTGAGCTAAACTTTATCGAGTATCAAGCACCTTTTCTAACCTTAGAAGTGCATTGTTCTAAAGGAACCTATATCCGCACATTAGTGGATGATTTAGGTGAAGTGTTAGGTTGTGGCGCTCATGTGACAGTGTTACGTCGAACTGCGGTTGCGGATTATCCAACAGAAAAGATGATGACATGGGATGCTTTGCAGGCGCTTGCAGAGCAAGGAGATCTTGCACAACTTGATCAACATCTTTTACCGACAGATACAGCAGTCAGTAAATTACCCGCATTACAGCTAAATGCCGAGCAAAGTAAAGGTATCGGCTTTGGACAACGAGTCAAATTTGCTAATGAAGCAAAATTACATGGTCAAGTGCGGTTGTTTTCTGACGAGAATATCTTTTTAGGCGTAGCACTTGTCGATGATAACAATGTGATTCGTCCACAACGCTTGATTACGCAATCTCTCTAACTGTTTGCCTTTCTTTTTTAATTCCAGTAATCTTACCTGTGACCTTTTAATTGCAATCATGTAAATAAGATATTACAGGTGAATTATGGATGCACTTAACCATTTACGTCAGGAAATTGATGCGCTCGATCGTGAACTGATTCAACTTTTTGCTAAACGTCTCGAATTAGTAAGCCAAGTAGGCGAAGTAAAGCACGAAAAAGGCTTGCCAATTTATGCGCCAGAACGTGAGTTAGCCATGTTACAAGCACGCCGAGAAGAGGCGGCTAAAGCGGGGATTTCCCCTCAGCTTATTGAAGATGTGCTACGTCGTTTCATGCGTGAATCTTATTCCAATGAAAATCAATTTGGTTTTAAAACTCTGAATCCAGCCATTAACAAAATTGTTATCGTCGGTGGCTACGGAAAAATAGGGCAATTATTTGCACGTTATTTACGTGCCTCTGGTTATCCTATTTCTATTTTAGACCGAGATGATTGGGATGTAGCAGAACACATTTTAACGAATGCGGATGTTGTTATAGTCTCAGTGCCGATTGATCACACGTTAGAAACAATTGAACGTCTAAAGCCACACTTAACCGAAAATATGCTACTGGCGGATCTTACCTCCGTGAAACGTATTCCATTAGCTAAAATGTTAGACGTGCATAAAGGGGCAGTGGTTGGGTTGCATCCAATGTTTGGTCCCGATATTGCTAGCATGGCAAAACAAGTGGTTGTGCGTTGTGATGGGCGTTTTAGTGAGCGTTATGAATGGTTGCTAGAGCAAATTCAAATCTGGGGTGCAAAAATTTATCAAATTGATGCAGCGGAGCATGATCACAATATGACGTACATTCAAGCATTACGTCACTTTTCCACCTTCGCGAATGGTCTGCATCTTTCCAAACAACCAGTCAATTTAAGTAATTTATTGGCATTATCTTCCCCGATTTATCGTTTGGAATTAGCCATGATTGGTCGTCTATTTGCCCAGGATGCGGCACTTTATGCCGATATTATTATGGATAAGCCAGAAAATTTAGACGTGATTGAAAGCTTGAAGCAAGCGTATGAAGAAGCGTTACAATTTTTTGAAAAAGGCGATCGCCAAGGGTTTATTGATGCTTTCCATCAGGTGAGGGAATGGTTTGGGGAGTATTCAGATCAATTCTTGCAGGAAAGTCGTCAGTTATTACAACAAGCGCATGATCTACGACATGTATAAAATAAAAGTGCGGTTGATTTTCACCACACTTTTGTTTTGTGATTTATTGTCTTGCCAAGCGTAAATTTTGTGGAATTGCCTCAAAGTTAGAACGGAATGGATTGATATCCAATCCACCACGGCGTGTATAACGCGCATAGACGGTGAGTTTTTCTGGTTTGGCGTAATGCATCAAGTCACAGAAAATACGCTCGACACATTGCTCGTGAAACTCATTATGTTGACGGAAAGACACAATGTAGCGGAGAAGTTTTTCGCGATCAATTTGTTTACCCACATAATGAATTTGCACGGTTCCCCAATCGGGCTGACTGGTGATAAGACAGTTAGATTTCAATAAATGACTTACTAAGGTTTCTTCCGCCACATTATCGGACGTACAATTTTGCAAGATGTTTGCATTAAATTCGTAGCTGTGGATTTCGATATCCTGTTCGTCAATACAATCGCCCGTTAAAGTATCAATACTTTGTTCTTGATAGTGGGATAATGGATGTAAACGTACCTTGACCTCTCCTTGAGCACAAGCACTTAGATCTTCTCGCATAGTGCGCTCTACGCTAGCAAAATCAGCAAATTTACTTTGGTTAAAGCTGTTTAAATAGAGTTTAAAGCTTTTTGATTCAATTAAATTTTCACTGCGATAATCAATTTCCACATCAGCAATGGCGACTTGCGGCAAACCTTTTGGATTTAACCAAGAAATTTCATAGGCTGTCCAAATATCAGCGCCTTGGGTAAAAGGCTGTTGTTTGGTAATGCCTAAGCCATCACGATTGAGTTTACGAGGCACGGGTTGTAACAAAGTGCAGTCATAATTCGTAGCATATGTTGTTGCTTGACCGAGTTTTAAAGATTGAAGACTTTTATCTTGATAGTTCATTTGTTTTCCTAAATGATGAAAGCGTTATAAAAAATTCCACGACACATTCGAGACTAATCGACATTGGTCGCATTTAAAGTAAATCACATCAAATAGTGGTGTTTCTAATGCCCAATTACCACCACATTGCGGGCAACAGCGTTGCTGTTCCGATTTTAAAGAATGGCCACCGACACGGTATAAATAATAATAGGTCGGTATGCCGCTTTCTTTTTCAATTTCAGCAGCAAGGTAGCGTCCATGTTTGCTGAGCGTACTATTAACTTCAGAGATTTCGCTTAACGATTCTTTTTCTAAAGCCGAACCGTTCATTTGAATCTGATCGCAAGCCTGCCAATTTTCCTGCCATTTAATCAAATCTTGGCTTAAGTGCGGTTGTTTTTTTAGCTGTTTATAAAGTGGAATTGGAGAAAAATCTTCTCCGCTATGCAAGGGGGAGCAAGATTGCAAATGTGTAGTATAGAGAATCTGCCATGCTGGTTGGCTACATTCTGCAGTGCTGTCTGCATTTAAATCATCGGCAATAATTTGAAAACCTTGAAAATGTAGACCGCACTTTTCAGCATTTTCCATCGCCAGATTCACAGTTTGGTTATTATTCTCGGGTAAAAGGCTATCTTGCTCAGGGCAAATGACACGCATCGCAAAACCTTGTTCGCCATCTTCTTCCGTTAAATAAAGCGGGATTTCACGGCCGATAATTTGTCCGTTATAACGCCATTGGTCGATGACTGCATTGAGCAAACGGCTTTGTTGGCCGATATCATTTTCTAAGGTGCCTAATTTAAAAAAGGGTTCGATCAGATACATAGTTACAGATTGTGTAAGATTTCTTGAATTTGCTTTAAACCGTTCAAGCGAGTTTCACTTAAGCGAGAGGCAATACCAAGTTCATCAAAAAATTGACGAATATTAAATTGTTGTAATTGGTTGCTGGTTTGGCCATTGATATTTTGCAACAACAACCATAACAAACCATTCATAATGCGCGCTTCGCTGTAAGCTTGAAATTGAAACGTGCCGTCATTTTGTGGAATGGTCTTAAACCAAAGCCCTGCTTCGCAGCCTTGAATCGATTGCATTTGAGCTAATTCATCTAGAGAGGGTTGAGGAAGATGCTTACTGGCTTGAATAATGAAACGGTAACGATCTTCCCAATTTTTTGCCTGTTTAATGTTTTCTAGCATGCTAATAACTCTAAGGATTTATCTAATGCCGCAAAAAAAGCATCCACATCTTGTGGGCTATTGTAAGGCGCAAAAGAAAGTCTTAATGTAGTACGCTCACCAAGACGGGCTAAGTAAGGTTGGGCACAATGTTCGCCAACACGCAACGCAATTTTTTGTTCGCTCAGGAGCGTAGCAAGATCGGATGCCGCAATACCATCAAAAACAAAACAAACCACTGAACTTGGCTGCGGTGAATTGAATAAGCGACAATTTGGATAGTTTTTTAACCGCACTTTACTTTGCTCGGCAAGCTCAACGGCATGCGCCTCGGCAGCCTGAAAATCCCATTTTTTGAGCCAATCTAGCACTACACCAAAGCTAATCACGCCCGCAATATTTGGTGTACCGGCTTCTAATCGATAAGGTAAATCGGCAAAGGTAATATATTCATGGGATACGCGCTCAATCATTTTTCCACCGTAAAAAAGTGGTTGTAGCAGGGAAAGCGAGCTTAATTTTCCGCTTAATACACCAATGCCGTTTGGTCCATAAATTTTGTGTGCAGAAAAGGCGATAAAATCCGCATCTAATGCCTGTAAATCAATTTGTATATGGCTAATAGCTTGGGCGGCATCTACTAAAACGAGTGCATTGCTATGTTGACGGATTACTCGAATTAAATACTGGATATGTTGTTCCGTTCCCGTTACGTTGGAGACAAAATTGAGTGCCACTAATTTGGTTTTCTCATTTAAGGCTTTAATTAAGGCATTTTCATCAATTAACCAATTATCCAAAATTGGCAGTACTTGAATTTTCGCTCCGCATTTTTTCGCTGTTTCATGCCAAGTGACATAATTTGCATGATGGTCTGCTTGGCTAATTAAAAGCTCATCATCCGCATGAAAAGAGGGGAGTAAACCGTTGGCGACTAAATTAATACCATGTGTCGTTCCAGAAGTCCAAATGACAGCTTTTTCGTCTTCCGCATTAATGAAAGTTTTTACCAAGTGACGAGCGTTTTCATATTGTGCTGTTTGTGCCGCTTCATACTGACTACGATGCACGGAGCCCGCTGATTGATAAAAAGTAGTCGTTGCATCAATGAGCGCTTGAGGTTTTAATGCCGTCGCTGCATTATCCAAATAAACCACAGCATTTGGCGATTTAAAATAAGGGAATTCATTTTGAAATGATTGGTAATCAAAAGCCATGGTTATCTCCGTGTTTAAGTGTTTTTTTCTGTTTACGCCATTCATAAGGGGCAATAGGAGTGGGATCTCGCCATAATCCAATTTTTTGTTGTTGGGCAAAATCTTGTGCCTGGAAGTAGATTGGATTTTTAGCATATTGCGGATAAACCCACGCCATGCCGTTTTTCACCATTTCTAAGTTGATATTTTGTTCTTGTAGATAAACCGTTGCCAAAATACGTTGGTAGCGATTATAACCAGAAACAGACAACGTCACATTTTGTTTGAAAACAAGCTGTGAAAGATATTGTTTGGCTTTCTTTCCAAACGGTTGGCCTTTTTCTGGAGCATCAATTTCTTGTAATCGTACTTTGAATTGTTTTTTAGTGGGGAAGAGACAAGTCAGGGTGTCACCATCACTGACACCAACGATCCAACACGCCATTTTGCGTTCAGTAGCGACTGAAAATTGACACCAAAGTGCGGTCAATATTAAGGTTAAAAATAAAAAGAATTTCTTAATCATTTTAAATTTCTTTGATCTATATCGGAAAAATCAACTAAAAAGAGTGAGTAATTTGAGCAAAAAAAGCGTAAAATAAATTTGAATCATTATTAAAAAAGTTGATAGAGGAAATATGTTACTCCAAAAAGGCGTTCAACTTGTTCGCTCGCTCGTGATTTTATACATTATGTTGCTACTCGGCAATTTGATTTCGCAGTATGTACCCGTTGGAATTCCTGGAAGCATCTGGGGATTATTGATACTTTTTATCGGATTAACCACTCGTATTATTCGCTTGGAATGGATTTATTTTGGTTCTAGCTTGTTGATTCGCTACATGGCGGTACTTTTTGTACCAGTGAGCGTGGGCATTATCAAATATTATGATTTACTTGTTGCTCAATGGAAAATTTTACTCATTCCAAATATTCTCAGTACATTCCTGACACTCTTTATTATCGCATTTCTTGGGAATTATTTATTTTACAAACAATCCTTTGCTCATAAACGTAAAAAAGTATTAGAAAAACGCAATCTTCAAGCTGACTAAGGTTTTATTATGCAGTATGCAATTTATCTTTATACCATTTTAACGATTTTCGGATTTTGGCTTGCGTTGCAAATTAGTAAACGCTGGAAATCTATGATTTTCAATACTTTTGTGCTCACAGTATCAATCCTTGTGCTGATTTTAGTGGTGGGCGATATTCCTTATGATGATTATATGGCGGGCAATGCGCCGATTAATAATTTATTAGGGGTGAGTATTGTTGCTCTGGCGTTACCGTTGTATGAACAACTTCGTCAAATTGCGAAACAGTGGAAAATTATTCTTTCTGTGGTGACATTAGCTTCTCTGTTTTCCATGTTTACCGGTGCTATTTTTGCGATTATTTTAGGGGCGAGTCCTGAAATGGTAGCAACCGTATTACCGAAATCAATTACCACGCCAATTGCGATGGAAGTGTCTTCACATTTAGGCGGTATTCCTGCAGTGACTGCGGTAGGCGTAGTCGTAGCGGGATTGCAAGGTTCAGTTTTTGGTTATCTCATCTTGAAAAAGATTGGTATTAAACAACAAGAAGCTGTAGGTTTATCTGTTGGTGCCGTTTCTCACGCATTAGGCACGGTAAGCTGTATGGAAGCCGATCCGAAAGCCGGTAGTTATAGTTCGATTTCTTTGGTACTTTGCGGTATTATGAGCTCAATTTTAGCGCCCTTAGTATTCCATATTATTCATCTATTTTTATGAGAACCCAATTAGCTGATTTTTGGACTGAACGTTTCCTTCCTGATCCGCCTCGCGAAAAAGATCACCGACCGCCATTTCGTCGTGATCGCGGGCGGATTTTACATTCCGCCGCTTTCCGTTGTTTGCAAGCCAAAACACAGATTCATGCTGTGGGCGAAAATGATTTTTATCGCACTCGTTTAACTCATTCCCTTGAAGTAGCACAAATCGGTAGCAGCCTGGTTTCCCAATTAAAATTTGCGGAAAGTTATGTTGCTATTTCAGACATGCTTCATATCGAAAAAAGTGAATTACAGAAACAGCTCAAACTTTTATTACCAAGCAATGATTTAATTGAAAGTTTGTGCTTTGCGCATGATATTGGTCATCCACCGTTCGGTCATGGTGGGGAAGTGGCACTCAATTATATGATGCGGAATCATGGTGGTTTTGAAGGCAATGCGCAGACATTTCGTATTATTACTAAACTCGAGCCTTATACTGAAACAGCAGGGATGAATTTAACGCGTCGTGCTATTTTAGGTGTGGTGAAATATCCGAATATTTTAGACTTATCTTCCCCGCAATATGCCCAGTTGCCGCATGCTGAAAACGCTGATCCGCGTTATGTTAAAATTAGCGACTGGAAGCCTGGAAAAGGGTTGTTCCGAGATGACGTCACAATGTTTACTTGGCTGCTGCAAAACCTTTCTGAAAATGACCGCACTTTGTTTGGTTCATTTCAAAAAGCGCGGTCAAATCCTGCCGAGTTTTTAAAAACACAATTTAAATCTTTAGATTGCAGCATTATGGAGTTGGCGGATGATATTGCATATGGCGTGCATGATTTAGAAGATGCGATTGTGACTGGTGTAGTAAATCAACATCAATGGCAAGAAGCATTGGATGAACTTAAAACGATTCATTCAGATTGGTTGGCAAAAAATATAGAACAAGTCAGCCAACGATTATTCTCCAACCATCATTTTGAGCGTAAAAATGCCATTGGGGCATTAGTGAATTTCTTTATTACCCATGTGCGTTGGAAAGTCACTGGCAATTTTGATGAACCATTGTTACGTTATAACACGGAACTACCGCAAGATGTAATTGCGGCATTAAATGTATTTAAAAAGTTTGTGTGGAAATACGTGATTCGTCATGTCGAAACGCAACGTATTGAATATAAAGGCCAACGTATTCTCACGGAAATGTTCCAGATTTTTGAGTCTGACCCAGAACGTTTATTGCCAACGAATACCGCTAATCGTTGGAGAAACGCACCGGAGCAGGGTAAAAAACGTATTATTTGTGACTATATCGCGGGCATGTCAGATGCCTATGCCTTAAAGGTTTATCACCAGCTCTAAAGTGCGGTTATTTTTATTGATATTTTGAATTTATAGGACAATTTTGTGGCATTAATTAGTTTAACTAACGCTTATCTTTCTTTTAGTGATCATCCCTTACTTGATCACGCTGAACTTCATATTGAACCCAATGAGCGCGTGTGTTTAGTGGGGCGTAACGGTGCAGGTAAATCGACTTTATTAAAAATTATTGCACAGCAAGTTACCATGGATGACGGCAAGGTGCAGTATGAAAAAGATTTAGTGGTTTCACGTTTAGAGCAAGATCCGCCTCGCCACGCTGAAGGGAATGTATTTGATTATGTAGCGGAAGGCATTGAGCATTTAGCGGATTTGTTAAAGGAATATCACCATATTTCGCAAGAGTTGACACAAAATTACAGTGAGCAAATTCTTAACCAACTGGCGCAAGTGCAAGCAAAATTAGAGCATGCCAACGGCTGGCAGTTTGAAAATAAAATCAATGAAGTATTGCAAAAACTCGAGTTAAATCCTGATACTAAATTAGCCGATTTATCGGGTGGTTGGTTGCGTAAAGCCGCTCTTGCTCGTGCGTTGGTGTGTAACCCCGATGTCTTGTTATTAGATGAACCGACCAACCACTTGGATGTGGATGCAATCGAATGGTTAGAAAATTTCTTATTAGAATTTACCGGAAGTATTGTGTTTATTTCCCACGATCGTTCTTTTATCCGCAAAATGGCGACCCGTATTGTTGATTTAGATCGCGGGAAATTAGTGTCTTATCCAGGTAACTATGATTTATACCTCACCGCTAAAGAGGAAAGCTTACGTGTCGAAGCATTGCAAAATGACCTTTTTGATAAGCGTTTAGCGCAAGAAGAAGTTTGGATTCGTCAAGGGATTAAAGCGCGTCGTACGCGTAATGAAGGCCGTGTGCGCGCTTTAAAAGCCATGCGTGAAGAACGTCGCCAACGTCGCGAAGTGATGGGGATCGCGAAGTTACAATTAGATAACTCAAGTCGTTCAGGCAAAATCGTGTTTGAAATGGAAGATGTAAGCTATGAGATTGAAGGCAAACAGCTGCTCAAAGATTTCAGCACGACTATTTTACGTGGCGATAAAATTGCATTGGTTGGCCCAAATGGTTGCGGAAAAACCACGTTTATTAAACTTTTATTAGGTGAAATCAAGCCAACCAGCGGTCGCATTCATTGCGGCACAAAATTAGATATTGCTTATTTTGATCAATATCGTGCCGATCTCGATCCTGAAAAAACTGTGATGGATAACGTTGCCGATGGCAAGCAGGATATAGATGTCAATGGCATAAAACGTCATGTCTTGGGCTATTTGCAGGATTTCTTATTTCCACCCAAACGCGCTATGACACCCGTAAAAGCACTTTCAGGTGGTGAACGTAACCGTTTGTTATTGGCTAAATTATTACTGAAACCTAATAATCTATTGATTCTCGATGAACCAACCAATGACTTGGATGTAGAAACCTTAGAATTATTGGAAGAAATCCTCACTGATTATCAAGGCACCTTATTGATTGTCAGCCATGATCGTCAGTTTATTGATAATGTCGCGACTGAGTGTTATTTCTTTGAAGGTGACGGCGTATTGAATAAATACGTGGGCGGTTTCTTTGATGCGAAAGGACAACAAGCCAATTACTTTGCGATGAAAGCAGAGCAAGAAGCTCAAAAAGTCAAAAAAGAAGCACCAAAAGCACAGGAAAGTGCGGTCAAAAATGACGTTGTTTCTCAAAAGCCAAAATCCGTTAAACTGTCTTACAAAGAAAAACGTGAGTTAGAACAACTTCCACAGTTATTGGAAGAATTAGAAGAGAAAATTACCGCACTTCAAGCTGAAATTGGTGATCCTCATTTTTTCCAACAATCCCATGATGTAACAGATGCTAAGCTTAAGGAATTATCAGACACCGAAGCTGAACTTGAAACGGCTTTCCTTCGTTGGGAAGAACTTGAAGAGAAAAAAATTCAAGCTGAAGCAAAATAGAGGATAGATAAAAAGAAACCGAGCTAAATAGCTCGGTTTTTTTATTAAATATTACTAATAAAAATCACCAAAATAATCACAGGAACCACAAACTTGACATAGTTAAACCAAATTGTGGTGAAGCGTGAATTTGGTGTTGGAGAGAGCTCTTTTTTTGCATCGTCTTTTAACACGAAACCAACGAAAATGGCACAGCCAAGTGCGGTCAGCATAAAGAGAATATTTCCGCTGACGAAATCGAAGGCATCGAAAATGCTTTTACCGAATATGGTGAAATCTTTCCAAAGGTTATCACCTAGAATAGATGGCACGTTACCTAATAAGAAAATCCCCATTAAGGTAACAAAAATCGCTTTTCCTCGGCGCATTCTGAGTTTTTCTTGTAATGCGGTGATGATGACTTCGTAAATCGTAATTGACGTGGTTAATGCTGCAATAAGCAATAAACCGAAGAACACGATAGCAAAGAATTTACCCGCCCATAAATGTGAGAATACAATTGGTAAACTTTGGAAAACCAAGGTTGGCCCTGCGTTAGGTTCAATGCCGAATGTGAATAATGATGGGAAGATCATAAAACCACATAACACAGCAATGATGGTGTTAGTAAAACCCGTAATAACGGCTGTTTGAATAAGGTTTTCTTCCTTGTTCAAATAGCTGGAGAGGGTAATCAATACACCGAAACCAAGGCTTAAAGCGAAGAATACTTGCCCTAATACGAAGATGAATAATTTAGGTGTGATTTTGCTGAAATCAGGCTTTAAGTAGAAAGTTACACCTTCCATAGCACCAGGTAAGGTAAGATTACGAATTACCATACCAATTAGGAAGATAAAGAGTAATGGCATTAAGTATTTCACTGAACGTTCAATCCCACCAATGATACCTTTCGCTAAAATGATGTAATTCACCACCACGAACAGGAATGTGTAAAGCATGATTTCCCATGGGCTGTTGCTGATATGTAAATCGTAGAAATCTTTAGCCACTTCTTTTGTAATTGGTGCGGAAATATCAAGGGTGTTATTAATTAGGTTGATGATATAAGACATCACCCAACCACCAAGCACCATATAATAGGCCATGATACCAAATGCGCCGAGAAGCCCCATGTAGCCGAGAATCTTCCAATATTTGGAGATGTTTTTACCTTTATCTTGGATTTTATCGCCAAAAGCATCAATGGAATTCACACGCAAACGGCGTCCGATAACGTTTTCCACTAAAATCATCGGGATACCAATCACAATCATCGCAATACAAAAGAGGAGTACATAGGCACCACCGCCATTTTCACCCACTAAATAAGGAAAGCGCCATGTTGCCCCAAAGCCAACTGTCGCACCCGCTACGGTGAGCACATAAGTTAGTCGACTAGACCACGTTTGGCGAGATTGATTGTTTGTTGTCATAATATATTCCGTTTGATTTTATTCGTTTAATATTCTGTTTTTTCTTTGTATTCGCAGAGATCTTCAATAATGCAAGCACCGCAGCGAGGTTTTCGTGCGGTACAAGTATAGCGCCCGTGTAAAATAAGCCAGTGGTGTACATCCACTTTAAATTCTTTAGGCACAACTTTGAGCAGTTTTTCTTCTACTTTTACCACATCTTTACCAGGGGCAAAATTCGTGCGGTTGCATACGCGAAAAATATGGGTATCCACTGCAATAGTCGGGTGGCCGAAAGCGGTATTTAATACCACATTCGCTGTTTTTCTACCAACACCCGCAAGGGCTTCTAAGGCTTCACGACTTTCAGGTACTTCGCCGTTGTGTTTCTCAACTAAATCACGGCAGGTTTTAATAATATTTTCTGCTTTGCTGTTATAAAGCCCGATGGTTTTAATGTATTCTTTTAACCCCTCTAAGCCAAGATCTAAAATGGCTTGTGGAGTATTTGCTACAGGGAATAATTTTGCCGTCGCTTTATTGACACCTTTATCGGTGGCTTGGGCCGATAAGATCACAGCGATGAGTAATTCGAAAGGCGAATTATACTCTAATTCCGTGGTGGGATGCGGGTTTTGCTCCCTAAGTCGAGTGAGAATTTCAATTCGTTTAGCTTGGTTCATTTTTTCATATCAATTCGGTTTTTAATTGCTAATAGAATGCCTAATCCAATAAATGCACCTGGCGGAAGAATAAAGAGTAAAAAGCTACTGTCAGCGTGATAAATATGTAATGTAAGGAATTTCGCACCTTGACCAAATAAGTTTTCAATCCCTTCGAAAAGGGTACCTTGGCCTAAGATTTCACGTAATGCACCTAATACGGTGATACTTAATGCCATGCCTAATCCCATTGAAAAACCATCCCAGGCAGCATGTGCTACACTATTTTTAGAGGCATAGGCTTCTGCACGACCGATGACGATACAGTTAGTTACGATTAAAGGAATAAAAATCCCGAGTGCTTGATAGAGTGTATAGGTATAAGCATTCATTAATAATTGCACCACCGTTACGGTAGTCGCAATAATCATCACATAAATCGGAATACGGATTTCATGAGGAATTTGCTTACGAAAGAGCGAAACAACTGTATTGGTGCAAGTTAAAACCAACATCGTCGCAAGCCCTAAACCTAAGGCATTTGTTGCCGTACTCGAAACAGCTAAGAGCGGACAGAGTCCTAATAATTGCACGAGAGTTGAGTTGTTTTTCCACACGCCCTGAATAAAGATTTCTTTCCAAACAGAAGGCGTTTGAGTTATTTCTTCTGAATTTTTAAGCGCACTTTGCTTATCAAGTGCGGTCGTTTTTTCGGTTAAATCAGTCATAATAAATATCCTATTGCGCGTATTTTTTTGCCATCTCGTTGAGTAATGCTTCATTTTCAAGCATCACGAGAGCAGAGCGTTTTACTTGATTCACAATCGCGCGCGGCGTAATGGTTGCTCCGGAAAATTGATCAAATTTACCGCCATCTTTTTTGACCGCCCAATCTTTTAGGCTTTCCGGTACGATAACTTGGTTTGTAAAACTTAAAATCCAATCAGAAATACGAAGTTCGATTTTATCGCCTAATCCAGGGGTTTCATGATGCTCAATGACACGCACACCTAAAACTTCACCTTTTGGTGTAATTCCCACTAATAAACGGATATTTCCCGAATAGCCATCAGGTGCTGTCGTTTCATAAGCATAGGCTGTTGGCTTATGATCTTTGATCGCAAAATAGACTTTTTGAACACCTTTGAGTTTATCTTGCTCAGGTATTTCAACGCTTTCAAGCAAGTTATTATTGAAATACGCTTGAGGGATGACTTGAAGCAATAATGCTTTTTGTTGTTCAGCCATGGCTTTATCAATTTTATCTTTTGTTAGCATATAAATGCCCGCAGAAACTGCTGTACAAAGCAATGCGATGAAACCTAATAAAAGACCAAAACGGGAGGTGACTTTTAAAATACCCATTATTTTCTCCCTTTTGCAAAGTGCCCAGCTACGCGAGGACGGGTGTAGTAGTCGATAAGTGGCACACAAATATTACTTAATAAAATCGCAAATGCCACGCCGTCAGGGTAGTTTCCAAAGTAACGAATGAGATAAACCAATAGTCCAACCAAAGTACCAAATACAAGCTTACCACGAGGTGTAATAGAAGCTGTGACAGGGTCAGTCGCAATAAAGAACGCGCCAAACATCATGGCGCCGCTAAAGAGTTGGCTAATCATACTTAAATGATGATGGCCTGACATCGCAGTGATTGTTGCTAAGGTCACAAAGGTCACGAGCATTGAAACGGGAATTTGCCAGTGAATCTTTTTCTTTAAGATTAATACAATTCCACCAAGCATAAAGGCAAGATTAACCTGCCACCAACCTTCAGCAAAGTCAGTCCCGTTTTGTAATAAAATCGGTAATTTTACAAAATCATGGAATACGCTTTCATCGCCTTGATGTAAGTTATAGAAGATTTTAGCACTGTCTAATGGTGTCGCTTGTGTAATTCCATCAATAGAATGGACGAGTTGGCTTAAGCTAAAACCGTCAGTGGTTAAGCCTGTGAAAATTAAAGAAAGCGAATCCGAAAATGTTGGGGGTTCATTTAATAATGAAATAGGCGGCATCCAACTTGTCATTTGTAGAGGGAAAGAAATCAATAGCACCACATAACCCACCATAGCCGGATTAAACGGGTTTTGTCCTAAACCACCATAAACATGTTTACCTAGAATAACAGCAGAAAGCGTACCAATTAAAATTACCCAATAAGGTGCATAAGGCGGAGTCGCCATCGCTAAAATTAAGGCAGTAAGCACCACACTAAAATCTGAAATATAGATCAGGTTTGGCTTATTACGCAATTTGGTCACAATAAACTCAAGCAATAATGCGAAAGAAATAGCCAAGGCGGATTGCACCAAAACACCCATTCCAAAATAATAAATTTGTGTGAGCAGAGCAGGCAACATGGCTGCAATCACCCATAACATAATACGGGCGGTTAATTTGCCTGAATGGGTATGAGGCGAACTCACCATTTTCTTAAACATAATCTTTTCCTGCGTTATTTTGTTTCTTTGGCAGCTTCAGCCGCCGCTTTTTTTGCTTTAGCTCTTGCTATGGCTGCTGCGATAGCGGCTTTTTTCGGATCAAGTGCGGTTGGCTTTTCATCTGTTTTTTCTACCGTACTTTCAGTTGCATTTATCACAACAGTTTCACCTTGAACGGCAGCTTTCTTAGCTTTAGCTCTCGCAATAGCTGCAGCTACAGCGGCTTTTTTCGGATCAAGTGCGGTTGAATTTTCATCTGTTTTTTTGACCGCACTTTCAATTTCATTTGTTGTAACTGCTTCATTTTGAGGGGCAGCTTTCTTAGCTTTGGCTCTCGCAATGGCCGCGGCTACTGCAGCTTTTTTCGGATCAAGTGCGGTTGGATTTTCATCTGTTTTTTCTACCGCGCTTTCAGTTGCATTTGTCGCAACTGTTTCACCTTGAGCGGCTGTTTTTTTCGCTTTTGCTCTTGCTAGAGCTGCAGCAACCGCTGCTTTCTTCGCCTCTTTTTCGTTAGTTTGTGACGTTGTTGCATTTGTAACAGTATTTGTATCTGCTTGTGCTTGTTGTTTAGCAAGACGCCGGGCTTTACGTTGCTCCATGAGCTCATGGTTATCCGGTAAGATTTCACCTTTCTCAGATACAATAGTTTTTGTTTCTTTATTTGCTGCTGAACCCGCTTGTTTTGCTTTTAAGCGTTCTAATGCCGCTTTAACCGGGTCTTCACCTTTTTGTTTTGCAAGCTCTTCACGGCGAACTTCTGCCGCACGTTGTGAACGCGCTTTACGTTCTTGCTCTTCGCGTTCCATACGAGCTTGTTTGGCTTCAAAACGGATTTTAGCTTCTTCAGCTTTTTTCGCTTTTTCTTTAATTTCCCAAATTTTAGCTTTTTCTTGTCGGAAATATTGAATAAGCGGAATATGGCTTGGGCAAACATAAGCACACACACCACATTCAATACAATCTTTTAAGCTGTATTCTTCAGATTTTTGATGATCTTCACTGCGAGCATACCAATAAAGTTGCTGTGGCATTAAATTAACAGGGCAAGCATCAGAACAAGCAGAGCAGCGGATACAAGATTGCTCTGGTTCTGGTTCACCATATTCAAAATGATCCGGCGCCAACAAGCAGTTAATCAATTTTGTGACAGGAGCGTTAAGATTGGAAAGTTGCAATCCCATCATTGGTCCGCCTGCGAAAACAGGGAAGCGTTCATCATATTGATAGCCAACTTGTGCCAATAAGTGGTCAACTGGTGTACCTAAGCGAACCCAGTAGTTGCCTTTCTCGGAAATTTTATCACCAGTCAGCGTGACGACACGCTCAATTAACGGTTCATCATTAATGACCGCTCTTTTTATCGCAAAAGCCGTGCCGACATTATGCATTAATACGCCAATATCGTAAGAGCGTCCACCGCTTGGCACTTCCATACCTGTAAGTAAATAAATCAGTTGTTTGGCTGCGCCTGATGGATATTTAGTCGGAATAACGCGCAATTCAATGTCATTTGCACCATGTAGTGATTGTTGAATAGCCTGAATCGCTTCAGGTTTATTGTCTTCAACTGCAATCACCACTTTTTCAGGGCGTAAGATATAACGTAAGATGCGAATCCCTTCGATCATTTCATCGGTGTAATCACGCATTAAGCGGTCATCACAGGTAATATAGGGTTCACATTCTGCGCCGTTAATAATTAAGAGTTTAACTTTCTTTTCTGCCGATTGGATTTTAGCAGCAGTTGGGAATACCGCACCACCTAAGCCGGCAATGCCAGCTTGGTAAATACGATCAATAAGTTGCTCTACCGGTTGTGTAAAAAATTCTTCAAGTGGAAATTGCTCACGCCATTTATCTAAACCATCTGCTTGAATATGAATCATATCTTCGGTTAAACCAGAAGGATGAGGCGCAACATGTTTTCCGATAAATTTTACAGTACCAGAAGTCGGCGCATGAACAGGCAAGGTTCTTAAGCCATCGCCTTGCGTTAAAGGTTGGCCTTTTAGGACATAATCGCCTTCTTTAACTAATACATCTCCTGCGGTGCCGGCATGTTGTTTAACCAGCACATAAAAATCATGAGCAAGTTCTGATTGCTGAATAGGGGATTGGTTTGACTGAGATTTCATTTCCGGAGGATGAATCCCACCTTTAAAATCCCAAATTTTGCCGGAGTTAAATCTTGTTAATATATCAGCCATGTGATTCCGACTCCCCAACCACTAATTTTTTCTCTATTTCTGTGGTATTTACAACCGGAATGACTAATTTAGGATCAAACTTCCAGTTCCAATTATCAATATCTTTTTTCACTTTAATCATGGATATGCAATCTGTTGGGCAAGGTGCAACACAAAGTTCACAGCCAGTACAGAGATCAGGAATAATAGTATGCATGGCTTTGTTTGTGCCGATAATGGCATCAACAGGGCAAGCTTGAATACATTTGGTACAGCCAATACACATATTTTCATCAATAAAGGCAACCATTTCTTCTGGTTCAGCGACATCATCCATTGCAGGTACATCAACGCCCATGATTTCGGCAATTTTTACTACCGTAGGACGACCGCCTGGCACACATTTTGTGATAACGTCACCATTGGCAATTGCTTCTGCATAAGGTTTGCAGCCAGGATAGCCGCATTGCCCACATTGGCTTTGCGGTAAGATAGCATCAATTTTTTCGACGATAGGATCGGCTTCAACTTTTAATTTAATCGAAGCAAAGCCTAAAATCGCACCAAAAATTAAAGCGAGAACGGTTACTGAAATTAAGATAAACATTATTTTTTAGCGTTATTCCAAAATAATCCGAGAAAAATCACTGTTACAGTAATAAACATCAAGAGATAAATCATTTTACTAATCCGGCGAAGCCCATAAAGGCGAGAGACATCAAACCGGCCGTAATTAATGCGATAGACGAGCCACGAAACGTAATAGGTACATCTGCGGCAACAAGGCGTTCACGCAATGCTGCAAATAAAACTAAAACCAGCGCAAAACCTAAAGAGGCGCCAAAACCATAAATGACAGATTCGGTTAAATTGTGTGCCAAATTGACATTTAATAATGCCACACCGAGAACTGCACAGTTTGTGGTAATCAGTGGCAAGAAAATCCCTAATAAGCGATAAAGTGATGGACTCGTTTTATTGATCACCATTTCAGTAAATTGAACCACAACGGCAATCACTAAAATGAAGACTAACGTGCGCAAAAATGTGGCATTCAGCGGCATTAAAATATAATTATCGACTAAATAAGAACACAATGATGCCACGGTTAATACGAATGTCGTAGCAAGCCCCATACCAATTGCTGTTTCAATCTTTTTGGACACACCCATAAATGGACAAAGTCCTAAGAATTTGACCAAAACGAAGTTATTGATTAATGCAGTACTGATAACGAGTAGAATATAATGTGTCATTGCGTCTAAATTTATTTTATATAAGTGGCGTATTATCCCTGTTTATCGTCTGGAGAACAATAAAAAATTCGGGGTAGTGCGGTCAGTTTTTCCTTTGTTTTTTATTTGTTCATTGGTTCTACCTGGCTATGTTGGAAATAGCGATATAGCAGAGGTAGCAATTGAGAAATCAAATTAAGTTGCTGGTATGGCAATGCAAAGACCGCATTGTTTTTGGCTTGGGTTTCATCCCACTGAATTTTTTTAAGGCTTTGTTCAATACTATTTTTGAGCTTTTCAAAAATTTCAGGACGAAGTTTTTCGATATTTTCCAGTGTATATAAAACCTTTTTCGCAACAGGATAAAAGTTTGACAAAAACTCGGTAGTTTGTTGTAATTGCCCCATTTTATTGCGATATGCCCCTAAAGCAGAAATATAGCTTAATAGGGAATAATTCATTTTTAACAAGTCAAAACCTTCCTGCAAATAGGCCTGATATTTCTTCGGCTCATTATTCATATTGGAAAGCGTTGTGCTTAATGCTGCCGCATATTGATGAGCGTTACGGCGTGCAATACGGTATTTTAAATTATCGCTTTTACCAAATTGCAGTTGGCTAATAATGTGTAAGAAATATTGCGCATCACTTTGAATGGCTTGACGGCTCACTTTATCGAGTTGGAGATATTTCCAATCCGGCCATAGATAAGAAACCGCAAACCATGCAATGGCTGAACCTAAGACTGTATCAATGAGGCGAGGGAAGAGCGCCGATTGTGTGTCAAATCCCATCACATCGAAACTGATCAATACCTGTAAGGTAATAAAGAACGTTGAGAAACTGTAATTATTACTGCGGAAGAAGAAAAACAGCGTACTGGTCACCACCATTAAGCCAAGTTTCATCTCTAATGTTGGGTTGAGATATGGCAATAAGGAGCCAATAATTACCCCTAAAATCGTCCCAATAATACGCTGACGTAACCGCACTTTGGTTGCGGAATAGTTTGGTTGACAAACAAAGACCGCTGTAAGCAAAATCCAGTAACCCAAATTAAATTGGAAAAATTCAACAATAGCACAACACAAGAATACCACGATAGACAAACGTACAGCATGGCGGAAAAGTGGTGACTCAAAAGTGAAATTACTTCCAATAACAGACAGAATATTTTTTAATCCCGTAATTTGTTCGGTATGAATTTGTGCAGTTTGCTCATTTTCAGTGGTTTCTTGCTCAAGCTGACGTAACTGCCAGTTAATGCTTTGTAGGTTATCGATAAGTGTTTGAAGGGCAAGTAAAACATTGTTTTGATTGGTATGTTCTTTGCTATAAAGCTCAAGGGATTGAATCGTGCCCATCAAGGCTTTTTCTACACGAATATTATAGTGATAAGGCGTATTTTGACGCAGACAAGCCGTAATATCATGGCAGGCTTGCGCTTGTAATTCGAGCAAGCGCTGAATGCGAAAAATTAAATCTGTATTTTTGAGTTGTTCCGCAATTTGTTGATAATCAAAATGTGTGGAATTCGCACGTTCATGAATGTCTTGCGCCGCAAAATAATAGCGAATCATACGTTGTGTTCGAGCATGTCGATGTTGCCCTCGAATGCGATAGAAAAGTGCTGTTCTTGCTTGATTAAAGGCATCCACCACATTGGTATTTTTCATCGCGAAATTGAGGTGTTTTTTCTCGATTTCATCAATTTCATCAGGATCAAAAAATTCTGATTTGGCATCTAAATAATTACCTAATGCACAAAAAGCTTTCGCGACACTTTCTTGTACAGGACGGTTAGGGAAAAAAAGGTAAACGATGATGGTCACAATACTGTAGAGCAAAGTGCCTAATAAAATCATTACCGGATTAATAAACCAACTTGCAGAATTATCCGGTGTATAAGTGAGAGTGGTATAAATGGCTACCACCAGCGTACCAAATGCAATAGTGCGATAACGTTCACCTACAGCGCCAACCATCGTAAATAAAAAGGTGATGATGGTCATCAACAATACATATTGGATAGGTTGACCAATATTAAGCTGAACGATGAAAGTTGAAATAGAAAAGGCAATTAATGTGTAAAAGATATTTTTTAATCGTCCAGTCAGACGATTATCTAGATCCACTAAACCGCCTGCAATAATACCCAAAATTAGAGGCATGGATTGCGTGGAAATATCAAAAAACCAGACGCCAAACGCTGCAATATTCACTGCAATAAAAATAGGTATTGAAGCGATTACTTTTGCATTAAGCCATTGGTTCATGTTGATATCCTTGCTTATTGTGTGACTAAAAATTGGATGATAAAAAAGTGAGCGGGAAGGCTCACTTCTTTATCAAAGTGCGGCTAAAAAAACGATTATTTTTGTTTTTTCGCCCAGTTTAAGAAACGAGTTTGGGTTTCTTTATCGGCTTGTTGGAACCAGTATTGTAATTGTTGTTCAGCAACATTTTCACCTTGTACAACCACTTTGCCTTTCGCTGCTTTTCCTGACGCAGCAGGCATCATACCAACTGCAGGTGCTGCTAGAGCAGAAACCGCCGCAGGCGCATTTGATGCATTATACTCAGCAAGATCATTAACAATATTTGCTGATGGGAATAAACCTTCTTGTTTTAAGGTATCCACTTTAGCATCAATCACATTACCTGATTTTGTTTTAACAGTAATTTGTGGTTGAGCATTAAATTTTTCACCATCTTCTTGAGAGCGAATTTTTTCTGCAGATACGACAACATCATCAGCTGTACCTTTGAAGGTCACAATAACTGGATTTGACTCAAACAGTGCTTGGCTAGAACCTGTACCTAAGATCTCACCTAAACGTACTACGACTTGTTGTGTTTGTTCTGCTTCCGCATTGAATGATTTTTTTTCTTTTAGAAGGGATTTGCTGGCTTTTTGGCCGTTAATAGCAAGAAACTCAAGATTTGATGAGACGGTGACCATGCCAGCTAAGCTACTTGTACTGATAGCAAGCACGACAACACCTAAAGCAAACTTACATAATTTCATAATTACTCCTTTTATTTTTGAATGAAATTAGATGGTTGTAATGCTATGATAAATTTTAAAAAATGGGAATAGGAAAGTGCGGTTAATTTTTAAAAAGTTTTTGTAATAAAGGAGCAAATCATGGCAAAACGATTTGTCGTCTATGGTCGAGTTCAAGGTGTCGGGTTTCGCTATTTTACTTGGAAAGAAGCGGAGAGAATAGGTATTAAAGGCACCGTAAGAAATTGTGTGGATGGGAGCGTGGAAATCGTTGCCGAAGGCAATGACGACCAACTACAGGATTTTTATAATTGGTTAAAATTCGGTCCAAGAACCGCTAGTGTTGAACAAGTCTTAGAGGATAATATTGAAAATAAACGCTATCCTGACTTTTCTATTATTCACCGTTAAAACTGACCGCACTTTACAGCGTTACTTGATGTTCGTAGAATACGCCGCTTATTTATAAATAGGAAAAATTATGCGTAATCAAACAAAACTTCATCTTCAACAATTACAGCTTGCTATGCAAAAGCTTGATTTATGGCAAGTCACGCCTCCTGCACAAGAAGCTTTTTTAAGCCAAGAGCCTTTTGCTATTGATACCATGTCGCCAGAAGAGTGGTTGCAATGGATTTTCATCCCAAGAATGTTCGCCTTACTTGAAAGCGGGGCTGATTTGCCATCACAAATTGCAGTGTCGCCTTATTTAGAGGAGGCATTTAAAGAAACGGAAGAAGATTTTTTAGTGGAATTATTAACACCATTACGTGAATTAGAAGCCTTATTACAAAATCAATAAATGTTAGAAATTTTATATCAAGATGAATATCTTGTAGCCGTCAATAAGCCAGCAGGCATGTTGGTGCATCGTAGTTGGCTTGATACTCATGAAACGCAATTTGTGATGCAAACCTTGCGAGATCAAATCGGGCAGCATGTTTTTCCTATTCATCGATTAGATCGCCCTACATCAGGTGTATTACTATTTGCCTTAAATAGTGAAATAGCAAATTTAATGTGTCAGCAATTTGAACAGAAAACGGTGCAAAAATCTTATTTAGCGATTGTGCGAGGGTATTTGCAAGGCGAAGGACGGATTGATTATCCCCTTAAAATCCAATTAGATAAGATCGCGGATAAATTTGCGCAAGAAGATAAAGCGCCTCAAGAGGCGGTGACGGATTATGAAGGCTTAAAAATTGTGGAAATGTCTTATGCGGTAGGGCGTTATCAAACCGCGAGATATTCATTGGTGAGGTTAGTTCCTCAAACGGGCAGAAAACACCAGTTACGACGTCACATGAAGCATATCTTTCATCCTATTTTAGGTGATACACAATATGGTGATTTGCATCAAAATCGTGCTTTAACAGAATATTCTGGCTGTCAGCGTTTATTTTTACACTCAGATACACTTATTTTTGAACATCCTATTCATTTTACCAAAATAGAAATTAAGGCTGGTTTAGATGAACAATGGAAGCGTGTGATGGAATTATTTAATTGGTCAATTTAACGAGAAGAAATAATGTTAGATATTAATTTAACCCATGAACAACAACAAAAAGCAGTAGAACAAATTCAGGAATTAATGGCGCAAGGAATTAGTAGCGGTGAAGCCATTCAAATTGTGGCAAAAGCATTACGTGAAATTCATCAAAAAGATGATAAAGAGACTTCCGATAATAAATAAGTAAAAATTTTGTGATCAATGTATCATTTTTAAAGTTTCGTTGTTGCATAAAAAAATAAAATGTTTGAATATATTTCCAATTGAGGTGATAAGGCATGAGTCTTATTGTTTTTAAGTATTAAGGGCGAAGCCTATAGAGGTCTACTATGGAAATTGGTGTAGTAAAATGGTTTAACAACGCAAAAGGATTTGGGTTTATTTCTGCAGAAGGCGTGGATACAGACATTTTTGCACATTATTCAGCGATTGAAATGGATGGTTACCGTTCATTGAAAGCTGGGCAGCGTGTACAGTTTGAAGTGATTCACGGCGACAAAGGATCTCACGCCACAAAAATTATTCCGATTGCGGAATAGGCGAAACGCTAAAACGTTTCAAAATCTTCTCTATTTAGCATAATCAAAAGCCAAGGTTTCGACCTTGGCTTTTTTTCATCTTATTTATTGAGCAAATTTTTCAAACCAGCTTTCATTGCCGTCATTTGGCTTTCATATAATGCTTTGCTTTCACGTTCATCAATCATATAAGTGATAGTTTCAGAAAGTGTCATTTTCATTTTTCGCGAATATTTAGATAAACGAAGCCAAACACCATATTCTAAATCAATAGATTTTTTCTTCGTTGATTGTTTTTCTGCATTAAAAAAGCGTTTACGTCTTGCTCGGATAGCCTGATCAAGCTTAATGGGTAAATCAAGAGAGAGGTGATTTTTAATCCACTCTTCGATTTTTTCAGGATAATTCTGATATGCTATTAATTCTTGAACTTTACTTTCTTCTAAGCTTTTTTCTTCATAACGGGTAATTTTTTCTCCTTCGCGATGTTTGCGAATGAGATAAATCCATTTCCAGTTTGCTTCTTGGTTTTCTAATTTTTGGTATTTCATCGTTTTATTATACTTTTTAGTGACGTGGTAACCTCATAAATATACGCTCTTTAAACAAAATTTTCCAGTAGATTTTTATAACGGATTTTCACTCAGTGTGAAGTGTGCGATAATACCGCCAATTTAATTAAAGCGAGATATGTCGTGACTTCAATATCTTTGGAACAAGCCTTAAATTGGCAAGCCTTACAACCAGAATTATCGATTACTGAACTTTCAGCTGAAAAGGCTGATTTTTGGTCATTACAAAAACATGCCACAAAAGCAATTTCTTTATTTTTAAAACATCCGCGTCGCTCCCTATTGGTTTTAAAAGCCGATGATCAAGCAGAATATGCAGATTTATTAGCAGAATTTATTCGCCAAGAACAACCAAAAGAGCGGTCAATTTTTGGGGTAAATTATGTGGTTGAGCAGGGGATTCTTTTTCTTTCCCTCGTATTTATACTGAGCCAGCCCAATCTCTCGCTGATAATTTTGCTGCACAAGGTGATGTGCTGAAGGCATTACATGCCGATCAATTTAGCCTTTTTGGTAGTGTGCGTGTTCATCCAAGTTCGCAAGATATTTTACTTACACCTGGTTTAGTGCATCAAGTCAATGGGGGTGTTTTGATTTTAAGCGCAGCAACGATGCTAAGCCAATTTGATTTATGGCAACGCTTAAAACATATTTTACAAACGCAAACTTTTGATTGGTATTCAGCCCATCCATTTAAAACCTTGCCCTGTGATATTCCAAGTTATCCACTTAATTTAAAAGTGGTGATTTTAGGCAATCACACTGAAATTGCGACCTTAGGTGAGTTAGAAGAAGATCTTTACAGCTTGGCTGATTACGCAGAAATTGAAAGCTATTATTCTGTTGCACAACCTAAAGCACAAGAAAATTGGGCTAATTATGTGTTGGCATTAGCCTCAAAATATGAGCTCGATTTAGATTTAACCGCATTAAATAAACTCTATCAGTTATTGGTGCGTGAGAGTGAAGATCGCTTTTTAATTAACATTTCACCGTTAAAAATAACAGAAATGTTGCTTAATGCCGCGACGTTGTCACAAAAACAAACCTTAAGTGCGGTTGATTTTGAACAAGCTTTTAAACAAAAGAACGAACAGCACGGTTTTTTACGTGAACGTACTTATGCAGATATTCTCAATGAACAAATTTATGTGGAAACCAACGGTGAAATTGTTGGGCAAATAAATGGCTTGTCTGTGATTGAATATCCAGGCACCCCCGTTTGTTTCGGCGAACCTTCTCGTATCAGTTGTTTAGTGCAGTTTGGTGATGGTGAAGTCGTGGATGTGGAGCGTAAAAACGAATTAGCGGGCAACCTTCACGGAAAAGGCATGATGATTTCTGAAGCGTGCTTGGCTAGTATCTTAGAGTTGCCATCACAGTTACCATTTTCTGCTTCTTTAGTATTTGAACAGTCCTATGGAGAAATTGATGGTGACAGTGCGTCTCTAGCTATTTTCTCTGTATTAGTCAGCGCGTTATCCGATTTGCCATTGCCACAAAATATTGCGATTACCGGTACCATTGACCAATTTGGTTTGGTGCACGCAGTAGGTGGTGTGAATGATAAAATTGAAGGCTTTTTCACTATTTGCCAACGTCGTGGTTTGACGGGTAAACAAGGGGTGATTATTCCTGCCACAACAATTCAGCAATTAAGTTTATCTGATGAAGTGGTTGAGGCGGTGAAAAATGAGCAGTTCTTTATCTATCAAGTCGAAGATATTTATCAAACAGCTAAAATCCTATTTGACCGCGATTTATTAGAAGAGAAAGAAGAATATGCGAAGGGCAAAGAGCCTATTGCGCGTCTAATTCAAAATCGAATTGCTTTCCGTTCGGAAACGCCGAAAAAAAGCTGGTTAGATTTCTTTAAATCTTAATTTCTTAAAAGCGAACCTTATGTTCGCTTTTCTTTTATCTTAATTTCACTGACTGATCCGACAAGTTGAGCTAACAAGTGTTCGCAGTTTACATTTCTTATAAATCCCCATAGAATCCTTGCTTATTGGTTGTAACCAAGCAAAACTATATATACAAGGAAATAAAAAATGGAAAACACCTGTACACCAAACATTAAAAGCAGCTATACCTATGAAGATTTATTAGCTTCTGGTCGTGGTGAATTATTTGGTAAAGAAGGCCCGCAACTTCCAGCACCAACGATGTTGATGATGGATCGTATTGTAAAAATGACCGAAGACGGCGGTGTGTTTGGTAAAGGGTATATTGAAGCGGAATTAGATATTCATCCAGATTTACCGTTTTTCGGTTGCCACTTTATTGGTGACCCAGTTATGCCAGGCTGCTTAGGTTTAGATGCGATGTGGCAATTAGTCGGTTTCTTCCTTGGCTGGGTAGGCGGTAAAGGTAAAGGCCGTGCATTAGGCGTAGGTGAAGTGAAATTTACCGGACAAATCTTACCAACCGCGAAAAAAGTGGTTTACCGCATCAATATGAAACGCGTAATTAATCGCAAATTAGTGATGGGAATGGCTGATGGTGAAGTAGAAGTTGATGGTCGCGTTATCTACACCGCAACTGATTTAAAAGTTGGCTTATTCCAAGATACATCAAGTTTCTAATTTAAATAAACACAACATCATAAAAAAGATAGCCCGATTTATTCGGGCTTTTCTTTTTCTATTCTTCGTCAATAATATCGACAAATTCGGCATTCAGTAATTTAGCCAAATCTTGTGGGGCCAATTCGACGCTTAATCCGCGTTTACCACCGGAAACAAAAATCGTATCAAACTCAAGTGCGGTCGAATTTATCACTGTTTTTACACGTTTCTTTTGACCTAATGGACTAATGCCACCGACTAAATATCCCGTGCTTTTTTGTGCCGCATCTTTATCGGCCATTTCCACTTTTTTTACACCAATGGATTTTGCCGCTTTCTTTAAACTCAACATATTTGCTGTGGAAAGCACAAAACACGCTAATTTTTTCTGATCACCATTTTCAGTGACTAAAAGTGTTTTAAAGGATTGGTGCGGATCAAGCCCAAGTTTTTCAGCGGCTTCATCGCCAAAATGCGTATTGTTAGGGTCATGATCATAAGTATGGAGAGTAAAAGGAATTTTATTTTTCTTTAGTAAATCAATTGCTGGTGTCATCTGATTTCCTTATGTATTTATCAGTATTTTTTCTGTAGAATGAATCGGTTCAGAATATTTTACAGCGGAGAGAAAAATGGACGCAAGCCTAAATATTGCTATTGCAGCAGAATTTGATCTATGTGAAAAAATTGCCGAAGCCCTTGAACGAAGTGAGCTAGATGTAGGCAAGGTTTCAATTGTTGAAATTTATCCTTTTGAAGAAGAGCAAGCGGTACGTTTTCGCAATAAAGCGGTTGCTCAATTAGCCACTGATGAAATTGAGTGGAATAGCGTTAATTATCTTTTCTTCGCAGGCCAAATTGACCAAGCCTCCTTATTAGCTCAAGCCGCAGAAAGCGGCTGTGTGGTGATTGATTTAAAAGGGATTTGCTCTGCATTATCTGATGTCCCTGTTGTTGTCCCAACAATCAATGAAGAAAATCTGACTGAGTTAAGACAACGTAACATTGTGAGTTTGCCCGATCCGCAAGTGAGCCAATTAGCTTTATCTCTATTACCAATCGTTCAACAAATAAATTTAACTCAAGTTTTTGCAACGTCACTTTTACCGGCTTCTTATACGGATGGTGAAACCGTGAATAAACTTGCTGGACAAACTGCTCGTTTACTGAATGGTATGCCATTAGAAGAAGGTGAAACTCGTTTTGCCTTTGATGTGTTTCCACAACAAGCGGCTAATTTAAATCTACAATTACAAAAAATCTTCCCACAGTTAGACAATGTAATTTTCCACCAAATTCAAGTGCCTGTCTTCTACGGAATGGCACAAAAAGTGACCGCACTTTCAGATTATGAATTTGATTACCAGCCACAACAAAGCGAATTGGTTGAATTACACGATAGCCTTATTACACCTGTGATTAACGGTGAAAACGAAAATGGTGAAGAAAGCGTGAAATTACATATCAGCCAACAAAGTGCGGTTGAAAATGGTATCGAATTTTGGACGGTAGCTGATGAGCAACGTTTCAATATTGCCTTGTTAGGTGTGAAATTACTTGAGTCGATTTATCACCAAGGTTATTAATTTAAGTTAAGGGGAAGACAATGCAACAATCTTTACTTGAACGCCTTTTTTCCATTAAAGAAAAGGGCAGTACGACCAAAACCGAAATTATTGCCGGTATTACCACCTTCTTTACCATGGTGTACATCGTGTTTGTGAACCCATCCGTATTAGGTGATGCAGGAATGGATAAGCAAGTTGTTTTCGTGACCACTTGTTTAATTGCTGCACTTGGCACTATTGCGATGGGATTATTCAGTAATTTACCTATCGCCCTTGCACCTGCTATGGGGCTTAATGCGTTTTTCGCCTATGTAGTCGTTGGCAAGCTTGGTTATTCTTGGGAAGTGGGCATGGGCACCATTTTCTGGGGATCGATTGGTTTATTTGTTCTCACCTTATTTCAAATCCGTTATTGGTTAATGGCTTCGATTCCGCTTTCACTACGCGTGGGAATTGGTGCAGGCATCGGTTTTTTTATTGCCTTAATTGGCTTTAAAAATATGGGATTGGTTGTAGCGAATCCTGCAACCTTAGTGGCATTAGGCAATTTACATGATCCGAAAATTTTACTTGGTGTATTAGGCTTTTTCATTATTGTAGTTTTAGCTGCACGTAATATTTTCTCTGGTGTCTTAATTTCTATTGCAGTAGTCACTGGTTTAGCCCTTTTTATTGATGATCAAGTGACTTTCCACGGCATTGTTTCTATGCCTCCAAGCTTAGGTGCGGTTGTGGGGAAAGTGGATATTGTGGGTGCTTTAGATACGGCTTTGCTCGGCATTATTTTCTCCTTCCTTTTAGTTAACTTATTTGACTCATCAGGCACCTTATTGGGCGTGACCGATAAAGCAGGTTTTAGCGATGAAAAAGGTCGTTTCCCGAAAATGAAACAAGCTCTTTATGTAGATAGTGTGAGTGCGGTAGTAGGTTCTTATATCGGAACCTCAGCTATCAGTACTTATATTGAAAGTGGCGCTGGGGTTTCAGTTGGTGGTAGAACAGGTTTAACGGCGGTGACAGTCGGTGTTTTATTCTTACTTACCATTTTCTTCTCGCCACTGGCTAGTGTCGTGCCAGCTTATGCAACCGCAGGGGCGTTAGTCTATGTAGGGATTTTAATGGCATCCAGTCTTATCCGTGTACACTGGGAGGATTTAACCGAAGCTACACCTGCTTTTATCACTGCAGCGATGATGCCATTTACTTATTCAATTACTGAAGGTATTGCATTTGGCTTTATTAGTTATTGCGTTATGAAAGTTGGAACAGGTAGAATTAAAGAAGTAAATGCGCCTGTTTGGGTTGTATCTTTATTATTTATCGCTAAATTCATTTGGGTTGGCTAAATAAAGGGGAAGCAATATTTCTTCTCCTATTTTAATCACAGTTTTTACAACAAGGAGTACGTTATGCAAAATATTCTTTTTATCGTCAATGATTCCCCATATAGCGGAGAAAAAACGTTCAATGCTGTTCGTTTCGCCATCAATATGAAAGAAGAGCACAGCAAGGATGTGAATATTAAATTATTCTGCTTTTCTGATGCGATTTTATGCGGTATTGCTGGGCAAAACCCAAACGAAGGTTTCAATATCCAACAACTTATCGACATTTTAGCGGCACAAGGTGCTGAAATTAAATTATGCACCAGCTGCGTAAAAGCACGTGGTTTATTAGACGCTAAATTAATTGACGGCGTGACCCTTGGTACTTTAGATGATGTATCCGAGTGGACATTATGGGCGGATAAAGTTTTAACGTTCTAATTTCTGATAAAATTGACAAAATAAAAAGGTGCAATCAATAGATTGCACCTTTTTAATTCTATATAGTTGGTTTAAGTTTTTAAACCTCGCCACCAATCCCAACAAACTTCTCAACAAAGGCAACAATCTTTTGGAAAATGCTTTGTTTTTTAGTGAGATATTGCGGATTAAGCGGACTCATTTTCGGTAGGGCATCATTTAAATCCGTACCTTGTTCACTAGCATATCCGCGTTTTAAGGATACGTTAATATAACGCTTCGCGGCATCAATATTCAGGCCTTCACTGCTAATTAATTCGTCAGCCTCTTTCTGTTGCTCTTTTTGGGCAAATTGGAAGAAGGACTCAATAATACCGGCTTTATCAACTATGCTATCTAAGTCCGTTTGATTGATAAAATCTACGATCAAACTTTCTTTGGCTCGATTACCTAGACTGGCTCGGATTGTGGTTCGAATTTCATCAATCAGCTCAGCTTTATTTTTCATTTTCTTGTTGTGTTCAAAAATCAATTCTAAGATGTAATCTAGATTGATTTCTTGGGATTTTAATAAATCCACTTCAAATACTACATCGTCCCAATCAATGGTCGATTTTGCTTTTTCCTCGCCATCTTTTTGACGACGAAGCCAATCCCGAATATCGTTGTAAGTCGAACGGTAATTCTGAATGTGGCGTTCACTTGGCATATCAATAGGTTGCATTTCAGCAAAAGCTTCGTCCGTTAAATAATATTTTTCTTTAAAGGCTTCAACGGCTTTTGCATCGCTGGTATCGAGTGATTGAAATGCTTGTAAAGCAGCGAACTCATCATAGTTTTGCAGAATGTTTTCAACCCGCAAATATTCACCAAATAATTTTACAAAGTCTTTCTTGTCTTTTTCTGTTTGAATTTCATCTGGATCAGAGAAGCGTTCTTGCAATTCAGCAATAACCTCTAAATACCCGCGACGGGCGACACCTGCATCAGTAAAGCCTTCCATATATTCTTGGTAACTTTTTTCTAATACAATATTGCGTGTATTGGATTTACCGAAAAGCGTAATAGCATCAATGGTATCTTGTTCCAAATCACGGAAAGTGACGATATTGCCAAAACTTTTGGTGCTGTTGTAAATACGATTTGTACGAGAATAAGCTTGAATTAAACCATGATAACGTAAGTTTTTATCTACAAATAACGTGTTTAAGGTTGGGGCATCAAAACCAGTTAAAAACATTCCAACGACAATCAGTAAATCCACTTCTTTGTTTTTGACGCGTTTGGCGAGATCACGATAGTAGTTTTGGAACGATTTCGCATCCACATCGTAATTGGTGGCAAAATAGCCGTTGTAATCATCAATAGCAGATTTTAAAAATTCCTTAGCAGAAGAGTTCATTGCCTCTACTTCAAAACTTTCATCAACAATATCACCAATCGCATCTTGCTCTTCATTCGCGGCAAACGAAAAGATTGTTGCAATTTTAAGTGGATTTTTGACCGCACTTTGTAACTGTTTAAACGTTTGATAATAAGCTTTGGCCGCATCCACACTACTTACCGCAAACATGGCATTAAATCCATTATTACCCGCATTAAAGCGATGTGTCTTTTGTTTGAAATTATCTAGGACATATTGGGCAATTTGCTCAATACGTTTAGGTTGTAAAAAGGCTTGTTTTTTCTCGAGTTTTGTTAGCTCTTCAAGATTCTTTTCAGTTTCAATGCTCTTGAATTGTGGCCGTACATCATTGTAATCCACTTTAAATTTCAACACTTTTTCATCACGAATCGCATCGGTGATAATGTAAGAGTGGAGTTCAATGCCAAAAACACTGGCTGTAGTTTCAGCACCTAATGCGTTAGTTGGAAAAATAGGCGTGCCGGTAAAACCAAATTGATAGTATTTTTTAAATTCTCTCGTTAGATTTTTTTGCGCTTCACCAAATTGAGAACGATGGCATTCATCAAAGATAAAAACGACCTGTTTATCGTAAATCGGTAATTTATCTTCCGATTTCATTAGGTTATTGAGTTTTTGAATGGTGGTGACAATGATCTTATTGTCGTCTTTGTCGATATTGCGTTTTAGACCAACCGTACTTTCCGAACCATTCACGCTATCCGGTGAAAAGCGTTGGTATTCCTTCATGGTTTGATAGTCCAAATCTTTTCTATCTACCACGAAAAATACTTTTTCAATAAAGTCTAATTCTGTTGCAAGGCGTGCGGCTTTAAAGCTGGTGAGCGTTTTGCCTGAGCCTGTCGTGTGCCAAATGTAGCCGCCACTTTCTTGATTACTCCAATTTTTCGCCTGATATGAACTTTTAATTTTCCATAAAATCCGCTCGGTGGCGGCAATTTGATACGGGCGCATAATCAATAGGGTGTCGGAAACATCAAACACGCAGTAATTCACCAATACATTGAGCAGGGTATGTTTTTGTAGGAATGTCGCCGTAAAATCCTTTAAATCTTTAATCAGAGTATTTTTTGCCGTTGCCCAATTCATTGTGAAGTCGTAGCTGTTCTTATCGCGTTTGGTGGTATTGGCAAAATAGCGGGTATCCGTGCCATTAGAAATGACAAAAATCTGAATATATTTAAAGAGAGAATTTTCTTTATTGAAACTTTCTTTGCTATAGCGGTGAATTTGATTAAAGGCTTCACGAATGGCCACGCCGCGTTTTTTCAGTTCGATATGCACAAGCGGTAAACCATTCACCAAAATCGTCACATCATAACGATTGTCATAGCTGCCGGTTTGTTCAAATTGATTGATAACTTGCACGGCATTATTGGCAAGATTTTTCTTATCTAGCAAATAGATGTTCTGAATGTGTCCATCATCAAACACAAAATCATAAATATAGTCATCATGAACTTTCCGGGTTTTCTCAATCAGACTATCACTGGGTTTATCCAAATATTCCTCTAAAAAACGTCGCCATTCCGCATCGGAGAAAACTACATTATTCAATCGTTGTAATTGTGTCCGTAAGTTTTTAACCAACGCATCATGACCATTGATTTCTTGTAAATACTCATAGCCTTGCGCCCGTAAATCATTAATAAACTCACGCTCAAGACTCCCTTCCGTTTGGTAACCAGCATTAGGCTCTTCCACAAATTTATTATATTGATCTAAAACGATAAAATTATTGGATTCAGCGATAGTTTTGTATTGGGTCATAAGTAGTTCCTTAATGCTTTTGCTTTTTCAGATCTTTTTGCCATTTTTCTAAAATTTCTAAATCTTCATTATCAGCTTGTATGCGTTTTTGTTGTTTTCTGACCTGATCAAATAAGGCATATTGTTCTTTAGTAAAGGTTTCCATTTGTTTCACGGTTCGGGTTCCATTGCCGATAAGCAACGGAAAACCGTTAAATTCAATTAAATTATCGACATTATTACGCCAGAAATTCAATGTCAGATCTTGACGGTTTTTAACACGTAATTCGGCACTTTCTAAAAAGATCATCACTAGACGATTCAAGGAATCTAATTCATCATGCGTTAAATAGTTTTTAGCGACAATAATATCGCCTTTACGTACAACAGCACCTTTCCAAGAGGTGAGGCCCATATTAGGCAATTCAGCATTTGCACGCGTACAAATGAGTTCTGCTGCAGTTTGTTGTGTAATAGCATAGAGCAACTTATTTTGTGTCTCGGTAAAAAACATTTGAGTGACTTTATCTGTTTTATCGTAGTCACTGGATAATTTAAATAGCTCTCGTACTTTTTGATAAAACCGCAATTCACTGGCTCTAATTTCACGAATTTGTTCTAGTAATTCATCAAAATGATCAAATCGACCTTGCGGATTTTTCAACCGCTCTTTATCTAATAGAAAACCTTTATCTAAATAAGTACGTAATTGCGTATTCGCCCAACGGCGAAACTGTACACCACGAGGGCTACGCACACGAAAGCCGATGGCGAGAATCATATCAAGAGAATAATGTTTTACTTGATATTGCTTGCCATCTTGGGCAGTTATTAAGTAATCTTTAATAACTGAAAACTCATCTAACTCTTTGTCTTGTAATATGTTTTTTATATGAGTGGTTATATTTGGTACAGAGGTGTCGAAAAGTTCCGCAAGCTGATTTTGAGTCAACCAAGCCTCATTTTCGACAACCAATAAAGCAACGTGAGATTTGCCGTCGTCGGTGTTGTAGATGATTAAGTCGTTCATTATTTCTTCTCAAATTTGTAGGGTGGGCTTCAGCCCACCAATTAACCATAATAAACTGTAGGCTAAAGCCCACCCTACAGTATTGTTATATATCACCTTTAATTTTCAAATCTGGGTTGCCTCCCCAATCTTCAGGATAAATCTCTGCTTTCACATCACGATGGAAGGAAGAATACGGCCAATTTTTTACTACCTCAACATAGCCGTGTTTCACAGGATTGTAATAAATATAATCTAAATGATTCGTTAAATCTTTATCATCACGAATTAAATGCTCCCAAAATCGGCGTTGCCAAATACCTGATTCTCGATATTTTTGTCTATTTTTATTAAATTGTCGGCATTCTTTTGGAAGTTGTCGTGTAAATTGTGTTTTTAAATATGCGATGCGTATTGCGTAATTATCATCATTTTCAGGTAATTGCATCAGTAAATGAATATGATCGGGCAAGATACAAATTGCTACTGTTTCGAATGGATAATGTTCACAAGTTTGTTTATATGCAGATCTAAATTCATTGATATAGTCAGTTAGATAAGATTTTGTTCTATCTTGTAAAACAATTGTGAAAAAATATAATCCACCTTTAGTAAAATCGCGACGATAATTAGACATATATTATTCTAAATTGTAGTTCGTAGGGTGGGCTTTAGCCCACCGTTTGTTGTGATTAATTGGTGGGCTGAAGCCCACCCTACGGGTTACGAAAAATTTAATAACAATTCTCTATAATATTCATACCGCTTTTGGCTTTCTTCAATCGCTAAAGGCAAGCCTTCGGTGATGGAATTAGTTAAGGTTTCAAATTTATCGAGGATTGAGACGATGCGGTGTTGTTCTTCGAGTGTAGGAAGAGGAATTTCATAATTCAAAAAAATATCAGCCTTAACTCTAATTACTTTTGTACCTTGAGCATATTTTTCTTTAAATTTATAAAATCTTTCTGTTTGCAAAATATATGTTAAGAATTTTGTATTTACTCTTTTATTAGGTCTAAATGCAAACATATCGCCTGAAAAAGCAATTTCACTACCAAGCCATCCAAGAGGTTTCATTACATCTTTTAAATTTTCACTAGTCCCAGCAATTAATACATCACCATATTTAGCTTTTTTTAATTTTTTAGCCAATTCAGGCGAAACAAAAGATTTGGTTTTCGTGGCAAATGTACCATAGTAGGTATAAATTTGGCCATAATGAATGGCTGGAACGCCCGTTTCGGTAAAATCTTTCTTCTGTAATCCATTGCCACGAATTAACTCGCCCAAATCAATCAATTTTATCCATTGGACTACCCCCCCGATAGCTCTAAACTATCAAAAGATAATAATTTTTCTCGATAGTATTCATATTGTTTCTGGCGTAGTATAAGCTCGCTGGTAAGCTCGCTGGTAAGCGCTGTCAATGCATCCAAAATTTTTACGATTTCGGTTTGGACGGGGAGTGGGGGGATGGGGATTTCAAATTTCTCAAGCATTGGTTTTCTTATTGAAATAGCTGTTGCACCAACACTTTTAGAAAGAATATATTTCTTAAAGCTATTATGCATTATGTAATATAAGAATTTTGTATTTACTTCATCTGAGGTAATGTGGATTCTGTATGCTCGTTGATGTAAAGCATATTTCCCTTCTACATAATGAAAAATATCTCCAATGCCTCCTTCGCCAGGGATGATAATTGCAGTTTCATCAAATTGAAAAGAATTAGATCTAAGAATATTTTTTGAACGAACATAAAATGGATACTGGCCATTTTCTTCTTCATCTTGTCGATTTGAATTTCCTGTTCCAATTTCTGCTAAATCCATCAAAGATTTCCACTCAACCTCAGCCCCATCCAATAATTTCTCTAAAAAAGTGCGGTTGTTTTTCATGGTGTTTTACCCCTCAATCTCCGCCACAATTTTGTCAATCTCCACACGCAAGCGGTCGATATTGGCAACAGTTTCACGAATTTGCGCATTGAGCTCATCTATATCAATGACTTCTCGGGTGTCTTTTTGCTCCACATAAGAACTCACCGCAAGGTTGTAGTCATTTTTAACGATGTCGTCAAAGGACACGGATTTGGCTAAATGCGGTACATCTTCTTTATCGGCAAACAGTTTGAGAATTTGCTCAATATGTTCCTCTTCCAAAATATTATTATTGGTGGCGGATTTAAATAAACCGCTGGCATCAATAAATTGGGTTTGGGTATTGGGTTTGTGTTTGGAAAGCACCAAAATATTCACCGCAATACTGGTGCCAAAAAAGAGATTGGGCGCTAAGGCGATCACCGTTTCCACATAGTTATTATCCACCAAATATTGACGAATTTTTTGCTCCGCACCGCCGCGGTAAAAAATGCCGGGGAAGGAGACAATCGCCGCGCGGCCTTTTGCTGAAAGATAACTTAACGCATGTAAAATAAAGGCAAAGTCCGCTTTAGATTTTGGTGCAAGCACACCGGCAGGGGCAAAGCGTTCATCGTTAATTAGCGTTGGATCGTCTGAGCCAATCCATTTCACGGAGTAAGGCGGGTTAGAAACGATAGCATCGAAAGCTTTATCCTCACCAAATTGCGGATTCATTAAGGTGTTGCCAAGAGCGATATTAAACTTGTCGTAGTTGATGTTATGCAAAAACATATTCATTCGGGCGAGGTTGTAAGTGGTGTGATTAATTTCCTGCCCGAAGAACCCTTCTTCGATGATGTGTTCATCAAATGGTTTTTTCGCTTGCAACAATAAAGAACCTGAACCGGCCGCAGGGTCGTAAATTTTATTGACCTTATCTTGTCCATATAAAGCCAGTCGAGCAATCAGCTTGGAAACGCATTGTGGCGTAAAGAACTCGCCACCCGATTTACCGGCATTAGCAGCATAATTGGAAATTAAAAATTCGTAAGCATCACCGAATAAATCAATATGATTATCTTCAAAGTCACCAAAATCTAACTCGGCAACGCCTTTTAATACGGCAGCGAGACGACTGTTTTTATCGGCAACGGTATTGCCCAAGCGGTTGCTGGTGGTATCAAAATCAGCAAATAAGCCTTTGATATCCTGTTCGGAAGGGTAGCCAGTAGCAGAATTTTCGATATCAGTAAAAATGCTTTTCAGATCTGTATTTAAATTCGGATTAGTATTGGCTGTCGCCACGACATTTTTAAATAATTGGCTTGGGTAAATAAAATAGCCTTTTGCTTTGATGGTGTCTTCTTTGATTGCCGCAATAATAGGATCATCGTCATTAAATGCAGAATAATCAACGCTATCATCGCCACCTTTAATATAGTTGGCAAAATTTTCACTGATAAAACGATAGAAAAGCGTACCTAAAACATATTGTTTAAAATCCCAACCATCGACGGAACCGCGTACATCATTAGCGATTTGCCAAATACGGCGTTGAAGTTCTGCGCGTTGTTGAATTGCTGCTGCCATAAAATCCTCAGAATATTTTGTGTCATTATTAATGATATAAATGCTCCAAATTATACAAGAAATAAATAATAACTAAATGAATTTCTATGGAAATTCCTCTACAATAAGAACACACAATGTTTCTAAAAAAATAAAAAATGAGTCAAAAATCAACCGCACTTAATGCCATTTCGTTACCCTTAAATCAAGTCAATTTAATTGAAGCCTCTGCAGGTACAGGGAAAACCTATACCATTGGTTCTGTCTATCTTCGTTTACTTTTACAGGCTGGTGAGAATTGTTTTTCTCGTCCGTTGAATGTGGAAGAAATTTTGGTCGTAACTTTTACTGAAATGGCGACGGAAGATTTAAAACGCAAAATTAGGGAACGTTTAACGGCGGCAATTTCGGTTTTTTCTGAATATTATGAAAAGCAAAACAAGGAGATTTTTACTGGGGAACATCAATTTTTAGCGGAATTGTTGCCTTATTTAGAGGATATTCCGACCGCACTTCGCCGCTTAAAGCTAGCGGAGCAAAATTTAGATTTAGCCTCCATTTATACCATTCACGGTTTTTGTCGACGAATGCTGATGCAACATGCTTTCAATTCAGGAGTACATTTCAATTTAAAACTTCTCAAAGATCAGTCTGATTTACTCAAACAATTTGCAAATGAATTTTGGCGGGAGCATTTTTATTCCCAACCTTTCGAGATTGCTAATTTTATCTCGAAAGAGTTAGGTTCGCCTGATGATGTGTTAAGCATTTTAGAATCTGATTTAAACAAAGATGTATCGGTAGCGACAGACAACCAACAAAGCTTGTCGTTGTCAATTGATGAATTTTTACAGAAAAGTGTGGGAGAGCGATTAAAAGCTGTTGAAGCTCTAAAAGTTTTTTGGTTAAAAAATGTAGATGAAATTTCCTCCATTATCATGGAGGAAATAACAAAAGATTATCCAAAGATCAGCTCAAATCTCTCGATCGTAAAATCTACCAAAAAGAACGTCTTAAAACATGGATTAAACAGATTAATGAATGGGCAAATAATCCACTAGATTATGAAATAAATAAAACATTAAGGGACTATTTTTTACAATCTTCGATTGAGCAAAAATACGAAAAGCCGACAAAAAACACGAAAAATAAAAAAGCGGCTATACCGTTCTATGCACCGATTTTTGCAGAACTTGAAGAACTGGTTGAACAACATCAACCAAGTGATTTATTTAAAAAAATCATTCTCTATCACTATCGTCAAGGTATCCAAAAGAAACTTCTTGAATACAAAGCGAATCATCCTGAAAAATCCTTTGATGATTTATTACGCTTATTGAAAGAAGCATTACATGGTGAGGAAGGAGAACAGTTAGCGGAATTAATTCGTTTTCAATATCCTTTTGCCATGATTGACGAATTCCAAGATACGGATGCGTTGCAGTATCAAATTTTCTCGAAAATTTATCACAATGAAACCGCGTCTGGTAATGTTGGCTTTATGATGATCGGGGACCCAAAACAGGCGATTTATCGTTTCCGTGGTGCTGATATTTTCACTTATCTAAAAGCAGCAGACGAAGCGAGCGAGCGTTTTAATTTAGGCACAAACTACCGTTCATCCCAACCTTTAGTGGAAGGGGTAAATCGATTATTTGATTTTAAAAATTCACCTTTTATTTATGAAAACATCGAATTTTTAAACGTCGGCGCAGCCAAGAAAAATCTTGTGTTTCAGTTGAATAATCAACCTGAACCCGCCTTCCGTTTTTACATTAACGATAAAGACAAGTCCACCCAGCAAGATTATGCGAAAGCTTGCGCGACATCGATTCAGCAATGGTTAAAAAGTGCGGCTGAAAATCCAGTTGTTTTTCCGAATGAAAGCAAAGCAGAAAATCAAACATTGCGAGCAGAAAATATTGCCGTTTTGGTGCGTGGTTATACCGAAGCGGATCTCGTGAAGAAAGAATTGCAAGCACTCGGTATTGCTTCGGTTTACCTTTCGGATAGAGGAAATGTCTTTGAGAGTAACACCGCAAAAGAACTGGCCTTGATTTTGCAAGCTTGTTTGAGTGTGACGGAACGCCCAATTTTGAATGCCATTGCGACCGCACTTTTCGGCTTAAATGCAGCTGAAATTCACCAAATTCACCAGGATGAAATTCAGTGGCAACGTTGGGCTGAAAAATTCGCAGAGTATCAACAAATTTGGCAACGCCAAGGCGTCTTGCCGATGTTGCACCATTTACTTTTAGCTGAAAATATCACAGAAAAGCTCTTATCTCGGCCTGATGGCGAACGAAAACTGACGGATTTATTACATTTAGCTGAAATTTTACAGCAAGCAGCCGCATTAAATGAAAGTGAAGCGGCATTATTGCGTTGGTTTGAAAAGCAAATTCAAGATAATGGTCGTCAAGAAGCACAAATTCGTTTAGAAAGCGAACGGCAATTAGTGAAGATTGTGACTATCCATAAATCCAAAGGATTGGAATATGATTTGGTTTGGTTGCCATTTTTAGGTAATGAAGCAAAAGACCCAACAAAAGCAGGTAAGCAGAAGAAACTGTTTAATTTATATTACGACAGTGATGAAGAGAAAACCTTGTGGGATATGCAAGATCAACACTTGAATGAATTAACAGAAGAAGTGTTTGCGGAAGAATTGCGTTTGCTTTATGTAGCATTGACTCGAGCAAAATACCAAATGGCCTTTGTGTTACCGAAAGCCTTTGATAAAAAATGGAATGCTTTATTGTATGTTTTAACGCAAGGTGAAATTGGTCGAAAACTTGATTTGCCAGCTAATTGGGATACCCAACCGTTATTGGAAAAATTTAAGCAGCTTTTACCAAATGATGTAGCGATTGAATTAACCGATGTGTTACAAGCCAGTGAACCACTTACTTTAAATGTTTCTCAAGAAAATTTAAGCGCAGAAATTTTCCAAGGTGAAATTGAACAAGATTGGCGAGTGACGAGCTTTAGTGGCATAGAACAAACACATCAACGCAAAGCTTATTTGAATGAAAGTGCGGTGAAAAAATCGCTCATTTTTGATGATGCGAAAGATTATGATGCGTTGATTTCAACAGAAAATATCACTGAAAATCTGACCGCACTTGCTCATGATAACGATGAAATGGTTCTAGATTTCCCTCGGGGAACACAAATCGGTACTTTATTGCATCGTTATTTTGAAAAGGTGCCTTTTGCTCAACTGGCAGAGAAAGAAAATATTGAAAAATTATGTCAGGATTTGAATCTTGCGGAAGAGCAGTTTGCAGCAGTTCAACAATGGTTTGCACAAATACTCAGCACACCAATTTTGCCAAATAATGATCTTACCCTTGCTCAAATTAACGAAAAACAATGTTTAAAAGAGTTGGCGTTTTATCTCAATATTTCAAGCCATTTTGATGTGGCTGGTTTTAACCGAGCGTTAGCAACTTTACATCATTTGCCATCAGAACCGTTACAGTTTGATGATATTCAAGGCATGGTGCGAGGCACAATGGACTTAGTTTTCTGTCATCAAGGTAAATATTATTTGCTTGATTACAAATCGAATTTCTTAGGTGAGACATTAAAGGATTACGATCAAGCTGCACTGAAAAAAGCCATGTTAGAGCATCATTATGATTGGCAATATTTGTTGTATGTGGTGGCATTACACCGTTATTTAAAAACACGTTTGCCTGACTACGATTACAAGCGAGATTTCGGTGGTGTGGTCTATGCATTTTTACGAGGAATGAATGGTTCGCCACAATCAGGCATCTTTTTTGATAAACCAGATTGGCAATTAATCCAACAATTAGAGGAATTATTTTAATGTTAAGCCTATTAAAATCCTTGCAAGAACAAGGTGTGATTACTCAAGGCGATTATTATTTTGCTCAATTAATTGCTGATAAACAAAAAGATAAAGGCTATGCCGAGCCCGTACAAAATTTAGCAATTTTATTAGCCGCACTTTGCAACTGGAGCTATACACAAGGCAATACTTGTTGTGTGTTAGATCGTTTCTTAGAACGTAATTTATTCGGCTTGGCTTATCGTCATACTGAAACGGATTTTTTAGCGCTTATCGATGAAAAGATCGGTTCGCTTCCTGTATCAAAATGGCAATCAGCCTTAGCGGGGCATATTGCTTTTACACAAGATCCTAAAAATCATATTGCGCCTCTTGCGTTTCAATTTGGGGCGATTTATTTCTATCGAGCTTGGCAAGATGAATTCCGCGTTGCGCAATATATTAAAAATGCATTGAAAAATGACCGCACTTTATCGGTGGAACCGCAACAAATTCGAACCTTATTAGATCGTTATTTCCCTCAACAACAAGCGCAAGTTGATTGGCAAAAAGTAGCAGTCGCAACGGCAGTGAAAAGCCCATTTTCTGTGATTACAGGTGGCCCTGGAACAGGGAAAACCACAACGGTTACTCGCTTGTTATGTGTATTACAGGAATTATTTGGCGGCAAGCTTCACATTAAATTGGTTGCACCAACAGGAAAAGCGGCGGCTCGTTTAACGGAATCTATCGAAAACGCTTTAGCTCAAATGCCGATTTCAGATGAGTTACGTGCATCCATTCCTAAAACCGCAGAAACTTTACATCGCTTACTAGGCGTTCGACCTTTTACCGATAGTGTGAAATATCATGCACATAATCCACTGCAAATTGATGTATTAGTGGTGGATGAAACCTCGATGATTGATTTACCTATGATGGCGAAACTGGTGCAAGCGTTGAAATCCGAAACACGTTTAATTTTATTGGGTGATCAAGCTCAATTAGCTTCAGTAGAAGCGGGGGCTGTATTAGGGGAAATTGCACAATTTTTAACGCTAGATTATAGCCCTGCTCAAGCCGATTATATTCATGCAACAACAGGCTATACTGTGCCAACTGAAGGCGAACATAGTCCGTTGCGTGATGCCATTTGCCATTTAACCTTTAGTCGTCGTTTCCGAGATGATTCGGGCATTAAACAACTTGCTGAGCAAATTCAACAAGGAAAAGGTGAGGGCAGTGTGGCGACTTTTGCGGAATATCCACAAGAGTTGCATTTCCATCATTTTGATGAAGAGCAAGACGTTAAAGAATCGGTTCGACAAGTGGTGAAAAGTGCGGTTGAAAATTACCGTGTTTATTTAACCCAACTTCAAACTTATTTTGCACAGAAGAAAGATCTCAATGCAAAATTTACAGATGAAAAAGGCAACGAGAAAACTTATGCGGAAGCGATTTTAGATCGCTTTAATTCGGTGAGATTTTTGACCGCACTTCGAGCTTCGGCATTAGGTGTGGAAGAATTAAATCGTGAAATCGCTTTAGCATTACGAGCTGAGAAATTACTTTGGTTCCGTCAAGAAGACGATTGGTATATTGGTAAGCCAATTATGATTACCGAAAATGATCATAATGTGAAACTGTATAACGGTGATATTGGCTTATGTTTAGCCAAAGGCAAAGTGTGGTTTGGCAATCGAGAAGTTTCTACCAGTCGTATTCCCGCCCACGAGCCTGCGTTTATGATGACGATTCATAAATCCCAAGGTTCAGAATTTGATCATACGGTTATGGTGTTACCAACAGAACCTAATCCAGTGCTTTCACGAGAGCTGGTATTTACCGGTGTTACCCGTGCAAAAAATCAGCTTTCTGTATTTGCTAATGAAAAAATCTGGCAAAGTGCGGTCAGAAATACCGTGAAACGACAAAGTGGTTTAGGCAAGTTATTACAGGAAAAAGAGGAGTAAAAAATGAAATTATATGTTTACGATCATTGCCCGTTTTGTGTGCGAGCTCGCATGATTTTCGGTTTGAAAAATCTGCCGGTAGAACTTGTAGTGCTTGCAAATGATGATGAAGAAACGCCAATCGGTTTAGTAGGGAAAAAGGTTGTACCAATTCTTGTCAAAGAAGATGGTACAGCGATGCCAGAAAGTTTGGATATCGTGCATTATGTGGCTCAGCATTTTGGTGAAAAAATCTTATCTGAACACGTTCGTCCTGAAATTGATGCGTGGTTAAAAGAAGTCGGCAGTTATTATGGTCATCTTACGACTGCACGCTTCACGCAAATTGGCTTAGCAGAATTTGAAACCCAAAGTGCAGTTGATTATTTCACTAAAAAGAAAACGGAATTTATTGGGGATTTTGCTGAAAATATTGCGAAGACGGAAACCTATCTTGCTCGTTTAAAAGGCGATTTAGAGAAATTAGCTGTATTAATTCAATCTGAAAATACCTTAAACGGCCAATTTTCTCTTGAAGATATTATCGTTTTCCCTGTATTACGAAATCTTACTTGTGTGAAAGGTATCGAATTTCCACCAGCAGTTTTAGCTTATATCACGAATATGGCTAAGTTAAGCAATGTGCCACTATATTTTGATAAAGCCATTTAATCACTGCTGATTCATAGGCATTGGAAATACTAAAGTTTTGACTTGGATCATAGGTGCGGTCATTTTTTCAGTATTTTTTATTCATCGATCTATAATCTCTAACGTTTACTTTAATAAGAGCGTAGAGATATGGATCAGGAATACCAACGAGCGGTTACCCGCATTTGTGTGGAAACCGCTTTGTTATTGTTACAGCATGGAGCAGAAAGTGCTGTTGTCGTACAAATGGCACAGCGATTAGGTGTAGCTTTAGGCATTGAAAGCGTGGAGTGTGCTTTAACGGCAAATGCCGTCTTATTGACCACACTTTCTAAACAACATTGCATTACCACAGTGCGTAAGAATGTCGATAAAGGCATTAATATGCAAATCGTTACGGATGTTCAGCACATTGTGGTTGCCGTAGAGCATCATTTGTATAATTTGTCTATGGCACAAAAGAAATTGGATAAGTTAAAACCACTAAAATATAACCGTTATTTGGTGGTGTTTATGATTGGTTTATCTTGTGCCTCTTTTGCTCACCTTTCTGGCGGAGATATGACAATTTGTGCGATCACCTTTATTGCTTCTGCCATTGCCATGTTTGTTCGACAAGAAATTTCTAAACGTCATTACAATCCACTCATCGTTTTTACCATTACCGCTTTTGTCGCCTCACTGATTTCCAGTGTCAGTTTGAAATATAGTTTAGGAAATGATCCTCATATCGCATTAGCTTCTAGCGTTTTATTACTCGTTCCAGGATTCCCATTAATTAATTCACTTGCGGATATTTTAAAAGGGTATGTCAATATGGGAATAGGACGCTGGACCATCGCTACGGTTCTCACTTTTGGTGCTTGTTTAGGTATTGTCTTTGCGTTAAATCTTTTAAATATTGTTTCTTGGGTGGGGTAATAAGATGTTTTTACTGAATTTACTCGATGATATGCTTTTTGCTGCCATCCCCGCTGTAGGATTTGCTTTAGTATTTAATGTTCCGCCTAAAGCCTTAAAGTATTGTGCGATTTTAGGTGCACTTGGACATGTCACACGAACTTTATTACTACACTTTGGTGTCCCAATTGTTTTTGCCACTTTTTTCGCCACTTGTGTGATTGGTTTTATTGGGGTGCATTTATCTCATCGTTATTTAGCCCATCCGAAAGTCTTTACTGTTGCGGCAATTATTCCAATGATTCCAGGTGTTCACGCTTATAAAGCGATGATTGCTATCGTACAAATTCACCATTATGGCTTTTCCGATAAATTATTTGAGCAAATGATCAGCTCTTTTATCAATACCAGCTTTATTTTGGGCGCTCTTGTTTTGGGCTTAGCCTTACCAGGACTATTGTTCTATCGACAAAAACCGGTCGTGTAGAAAATAAAAAAGCCGACATTAGTCGGCTTTCGTATTTAATCAATATTTAATTAGGAATGACAAGTTTGACAAGCAGCTTGGAACATCCAAACAAGTTTTTCTTGTTCTTTGATGTAGTCGCTCATTTGAGAAGCGGTACCTTCATCATCAGACTCACCCGCTAATTCAAGGATTTCACGTTGTTGTTCAAGTAATACTTTTAATCCTTCTAATGTGCCTTTTAAGCAAGATTGTGCATCACTTACCCCTAACTCTTCTTTAATACGTGAGTGTTGGAAGTATTGTGAATAACCGTTATGCGGTGTGTAACCTAAAGTTAGGATACGTTCTGCCACTTCATCGACTTTTTCCACTAAATCGGTGTAGATTTCTTCAAATTTGGCGTGTAATTCAAAGAAGTTTACCCCTTTAATGTTCCAGTGGTAACCACGCACATTGGTATAGAATACTTGATAGGTTGCTAATAATTCGTTTAATTTTGCAGCTAATTTTTCAGATGCTTTTTTATCTAAGCCGATTGATGTTTTTGACATAGTATTTTCCTCTTTATTGTTGATTAAAATATTGTCCCCTTGCTTGGGAAGTGCGGTTATTATAAGCATCGTTTTTTCTGATAGCTATTTCATATTATCTAGTGATTTAATAGCTAAAATCTATCTATAATAAATTATACATAGCTAAAAGCTTTTGTTGTAAGTTGCAAAAAAAACTCTGTGAAGTAGATCACACATTCAATATTTCCCCTTTGACAGAATGAAGCGAAGATGATTATGATTGATGTAAATCATTTTATTCTAAGATTTGATTGCTTTACTTCATTTTCGAATGAAATGTTTGGCTAGGTTTAAAAACCAAAAATATGATTTTATTACTCATCAGGAGTTTAGTATGACAAAGCATTTTTCCTTTGAAACTAATGAATCTCGTCGTCATTTTATGAAACTTATGGCTGGCGTGGGGGCAGGTCTTGCATTTAGTGGCACATTAGGCACATTTGCACCAAAAGCCTTTGCTGCTGATATTAAAGGTAAAACTATTGAAGCAGGGATTGCTTATCCGCTTTCTACCGGTTTTGACCCAATGACATCAAGTGGTGCTTCACCTTATGCAGCAAACTTGCACATTTTTGAAGGTTTGGTGGATTTGCATCCTGCAACTCGTGAACCTTATCTTGCTTTAGCAGGAAAAGAGCCAGAACAAGTTGATGAAACAACATGGCGTATTACTTTACGTGAAGACGCAACCTTCCATGATGGCGCACCAGTCACTACTGAAGACGTTGTGTATTCTTTCAATCGTATTATGGATCCAGCCAATAAATCTTTATTCGTTATGTTTATTGATTTCATTGAAAGTGTGAAAGCTTTAGACGATAAAGTGGTGGAATTTAAATTGAAATATCCATTTGCTTTATTTGCTAACCGTTTAACTTGCGTGAAAATTGTACCGAAACACGTGATCGACAAAGTAGGGCAATCTGCATTTGATGCGCACCCAGTTGGTTCTGGTCCATTCAAATTTGTTTCAGCTGTGAAAGATGACAAAATCGTCTTTGAAGCGTATGAACCTTACAATGGTAAATATCCAGCGCAAGTTGAAAAAATGTCTTGGTTATTACTTTCTGATGCCGCAGCTCGCGTGACTGCACAAGAGTCTAAACGTACTCAAGCAATGGAAAGCGTGCCTTATTTAGACATTAGTCGCTTGAAAAACAAAAAACAACAAGTGCAATCCGTTCAATCTTTCGGCTTGTTATTCTTAATGTTTAACTGTGAGAAAGCTCCGTTTAACAATCCAAAAGTACGCCAAGCGTTACACTATGGTTTAAACACTGATAAACTTGTTGATATTGTATTTGATGGTAATGCAGAAGCTGCAACATCCTACTTACAAACCACTCACCCAGATTATATTAAGGCATCAACTCAATATCCTTATGATCCAGAAAAAGCAGCGGCATTATTAAAAGAAGCAGGTGTAACTGAGCTTAAATTTGAATTGCTCGCAACCGACCATGACTGGGTGAAAGAATCTGCACCGTTAATTTTAGAGTCTTGGAACAAGATTCCAGGTGTGAAAGTAACTTTGCAACACTTACAATCTGGTGCGTTATACAGTAACAACGTGGATCCAGGTGTGTATGAAGTGGCAATCGCACCGGGTGACCCATCCGTGTTCGGTGACGACTTAGACTTGCTTTTAAGCTGGTGGTATCGTGGTGATGTATGGCCAAAACGTCGTTTCCGCTGGAGTAACACCCCTGAATTTGCGAAAGTGACTGAATTACTCAATGCAGCAGTGAGAGCAAAAGATCACGCTGAAGCGAAAAAATCATGGGAAGAAGCGATTAACATTATTGCGGCTGAAGTACCACTTTATCCGATTGTTCATCGTAAACTTCCTTCTGCATGGGATGATAGTAGCCTTGAAGGCTATCAACCATTGGCAACAACCGGTTTATCTTTCCTCGGTGTGGGCCGTAAATAAAAGCACTTTTTAATTTAATGTTTTGGCTGTTGAGAAATCAACAGCCTTTTTTCTTTTTTTTCACACCAAAGTGCGGTCATTTTTCTCTCTATTTTTCAATCATTTTTTCTCTCAATTTCATTTCCAAAAAATCTTTGTGAAGCCGATCACAGATTTGAATTTTGCTCTATGTACTTGGATTGACAGGGCTTAGACTGAACATTATGATTACTGTAATTCATTTTGTTTTTTGAATTTGATTGTTTTGCTTCATTTTTGAAGCGAACGAATTTCTCAAGCTAGAATAGGAGAAGTCAGATGGAAATGATACTTCGGTTATTGTTACGCCGATTGATGGCTTTGCCAGTCATGATTCTAGGTGTAACAGCACTCGTTTTTGTGGTGCTTCAATTTACACCAGGTGATCCTGCTACGGTGGCATTGGGCGAAAGCGCTAGTGAAGCGGCAAAACAACTTTACCGCGAATCACATGGCTTAAATGATCCACTCTTTGTTCAATATTTTCGTTTCTTAGGTAATTTACTTGTATTGGATTTTGGTGTGACTATGCCACCAGAATTACCAATCAGTAGTATGTTAGCGAAATCTTTCCCAATCACTTTACAACTTACCTTAATTGGTGTGGTGTTTGCGGCAGTAGTCTCTTTTTCATTAGGTGTACTTGCTGCGCTTTATCGTGATAGCTGGGTAGACCAAGTGATTCGTTTAATCTCTGTTGCAGCGGTTGCGACACCATCATTCTGGTTAGGTATCTTACTTATTCAATGGTTCTCTTTGGAATTAGATTGGTTACCTTCAGGTGGTTTTGTGCCATTTAGCGAAAGCCCAATGGGGTATATCAATTCCATGATTTTGCCATCTCTTGCACTTGCGGTACCTGTATGTGCGTCATTAATTCGTGTTGTGCGTACAACCATGGTAGAAGAAATGGATAAAGATTATGTGAGAACGGCGATTGGTAACGGTGTGCCTTATGCAACCGTTATTCGTCATAATGTATTACGCAATGCCTTAATTACACCCGTGACTGTATTAGGCTTACGTGTAGGTTACTTACTTGGTGGTGCGGTAGTTATCGAACAAATCTTTGACTTACCGGGCATGGGTAAATTGATTTTTAACGGTATCGTCAATCACGACTTACACTTAGTACAAGGTGTGGTTTTGACTATCGCCTTCACCTTCGTTTTAGTGAATATTATCGTTGATATTCTCTATGTGTTGATTAACCCTAAAATTCGGAGTCTATAATGTTTCGTCAAGGTTTAGCAGATCGATTAGCTGCAAGCGGTGCGAGATTCCGAGCACTTTCCACCGCATCAAAAATTTCATTATTATTCTTAGTTTTCGTTGCCTTAGTGGCGGTGTTTGCCCCTTGGGTAGCAACACATGATCCATTAGAAGTGATCGCACGTATGCGTGCTCCAAGTGCAGAATATTGGTTTGGGACCGATCGACTTGGTCGTGATATTTTCTCTCGTATTGTTTACGGTGCCCAAACGTCCTTATTTATCGGTTTAGGTGCGGTAGCTTGTGCCATTATTTTCGGTAGTGTTTTAGGTGCAACTGCAGCCACATCCGAAAAATGGGGCAATGAAATTATTATGCGCTTAATGGATATTTTAATGGCCTTCCCTGGTATTGCATTAGCGGCAGTGTTATTAGCAACCTTTGGTAACTCAGTGCCGGTTATTATTATCACCATTGCTGTGGTTTATACACCGCAACTTGCTCGTGTGGTTCGTGCGAATGTGGTATCACAATGGGATGAAGACTATGTGCGTGCTGAACGCGTTATTGGTGGTAGCCGTACTTATATTCTTCTCAAACACGTTGTGCGCAATACCGCAGCACCGGTTTTAGTATTTGCAACCGTAATGGTGGCAGATGCTATTGTGTTTGAAGCCTCGCTTTCTTTCTTAGGCGCAGGTGTACAACCACCGCATCCTTCATGGGGTAACATCCTTTCTGAAGGTCGTAACATCGTATTAAACGGTGCATGGTGGGCGACAACCTTTGCGGGTGTCATGATTCTTTTAACTGTATTAGCCTTAAATATTTTGGCAGAAGGACTTACCGATGCATTGGTTAACCCACGCTTGAAAGGCGGTAAAAAACCAGAAGGCAAATCAGATGAACGTCTCTCTACCGACGTACAAGAAGCACTTGCTGAAGGTCTTGCATTAAAACGTTACTTACTCAAATTACATGAAAAAGAAATCACCCGTACGAATCGTATGCAATTAAATCCAAATGCAAAACCGATTTTACAAGTGAAAAACTTATCAATCCGTTTCCCGAATCGTTATGGTGAAATTCCATTGGTTGATAACATCAGCTTCACCGTAAATGAAGGAGAAACCATGGGGTTAGTAGGTGAGTCTGGTTGTGGTAAATCTATTACTGCGTTCTCTATCATGGGCTTGTTACCAAAAACAGCAAAAATCACTGGGGAAGTACTTTTCACCGACCGCAGTGGCAAACAACATAGCTTGCTTAACTCTAACAATCTAAGTGAATTACGTGGTTCTGAAATTGCGATGATTTACCAAGACTCTTTAAGTGCATTAAACCCATCAATGCGTATTAAAGATCAAATGGCACAGCTTATTAAACGTGGCAGCCACCATACCGCAGAAAAATTGTTGGAATGGGTACACCTTGATCCTGAAAAAGTATTGAACCGTTATCCACATGAACTTTCTGGTGGTCAACGTCAACGTGTGGTGATTGCAATGGCATTAACTCGTGAACCGAAATTATTAATTGCCGATGAACCAACAACCGCATTAGACGTAACCGTTCAAGCTGAAGTGGTGAAATTATTGAATGAATTACGTGAAAAACTGGGTTTCGCGATGGTGTTCGTAAGCCACGATTTAGCATTGGTTGCACAGTTAGCTCACCACATTACGGTAATGTATGCGGGTCAAGTGGTTGAAATGGCGCCAACATCCTTATTGCTTGCTAATCCAACACACGAATATACACGTGGCTTATTGGGCTCTGTCCTTTCAACTGAAGTCCGTGCAACACGTTTATATCAAATTCCGGGCAGCGTACCATCACCTTACGATTTTGCTGTGGGAGACCGTTTTGCAAGTCGTTCATTACGACCAGATGCAAATCCGGATCAAAAATTGATATTAACCTCTGTGGAAGGCGAGCCGTCTCACTTATGGGCTTCTCATTTAGCTGAGCCTACAACGGAAGCGAAAGGAGCATAACATGAGCAGTAGTATTAAAGTCATTAAAGAACAAAACATCATCGATTTAGAAAATATCGTGGTGCAATTTCCTTCTCGCGATGGTTCATTGTTTGGACGTAAAAAATTCACTGCTGTGAATAATGTGAGTCTTGGCATTAAAGCGGGGGAAACCATCGGTTTAGTTGGGGAGTCTGGCTGCGGAAAATCTACCTTAGCCAACGTAATCATTGGACTTCTTAAACCGACATCAGGTTTAGTGAAATTCAATGGTTTACAAATGCAATATGGCAGCTCAGAAGCGAGAAAACAATTCGGTCGCCAAGTATCGGTCATTTTCCAAGACCCGGCAACCGCACTGAATCCTCGTATGAAAGTGTTAGATATTTTGCGTGATCCAATGGATATTCACAATGTTTTACACCCCCATGAACGGGAAAAACGTGTGTATGACTTGCTTTCTCGCGTCGGTTTGCCTCGTTCAGCTGCACAAGTTGAGCCAACCCGTTTATCTGGCGGGCAAAAACAACGTGTGGCGATTGCACGTGCCTTAGCGCTGAATCCAAAACTGATTGTTGCGGATGAACCGACTTCTGCGCTAGACGTATCCGTTCGTGCTCAGGTGCTAAACTTATTGGCGGACTTGAAAAAAGAACTCAATCTTGCCATGGTGTTTATCTCCCACGATATCCAAACCGTACGCCAAGTATCTGACCGTATTGTCGTGATGTACGGTGGTCAAATTTTGGAAACCGGTAGCACTGAAGATATTTTCAATCACCCAACCGTGGACTACACCCGAAAACTACTTGGTGTTGCCCCATCGTTGTTATAAAACGAGTGAATAAAACATCTTAATTTATAACCGCACTTTTAAAGTGCGGTTATTTTTTTATGATTTTTCTTGCATAGACTTGAAAACTTAGATAAAAGATTACTTATCTTTACAGATGAATCGTAATTGTGGAGTAATTATGCAAACTAAATTTAATTTATATCCTAAAGAACAATTACCTGAAAACTTTAAGTTTCCTCAGTCTTATATTGATTTATCCAGTAATATGGAAAAGATAAATGAATTGGAATATTTTCCTTGGTGGTTTGAGAATCATAGAGACAGTATTATTCAACATTCAGCTATTTTAGAAGAAATAACTGGTGTTCCGAATTTAATTTCTTTTGCTAGAAATGGTGATTTAGCAGCTTGCTTTGACCTAACTGACTATTCAGGAAATCCTTGGGTATACGTATATGATTTAGGAACTAATGATCCACCTTATGAAAAAGACTCTTTTGATGAATGGTTGTCAGAAGAAATAAAAGCTGTTAAAGATGGTTAAAATGGACTATTTAAATTTAAGTATCGTAGAATAGGCATATAAATATAAGGAAATTTAACATGCAACAAAAAATTCAACAAGCATTAGCCGATTCGCCACTTTCAAATGCAATTTTTTCTGCATTAGAAGAACAAGAATGGAAAGGTTTTTTACCGGCTGAAAAAGTGCGGTCAATTTGTGATGAATTTAAGCTTACGCCTGTTCAATTAGGTTTGGCGCTTTTGCCCGTAGCGGCTTGTTATAGTCACACACCCATTTCAGAATTTCATGTCGGAGCGATTGCGATTGGTGAAAGTGGTGATTTTTACTTTGGTGCGAATCAAGAGTTTCAGGGTGGCAGCATGGCTCAAACCATCCATGCTGAACAAAGTGCGATTAGCCATGCATGGTTACGCAATGAACCTCGCATCACGGATATCGTGGTGAATTACACGCCTTGTGGTCACTGCCGTCAATTTATGAATGAGCTTTATCAAGCGGAAGATTTAAAGATCCATTTGCCACACAGCCAAAATAATCCACTTCCTCAATATTTACCCGATAGCTTTGGCCCGAAAGATTTAGGCGTTGATTTGCTTCTATTAAACAAAGAAGAACAAGGTTTCACTTTGACGACGGAAGATGAAGTGGCAAATAAAGCGATTTTAGGGGCAAACCGAGCACATTCACCTTATTCTAAAAGCCCGCATGGTGTAGGCATTTTATTTAAAAATGGTGAAATGATTTGTGGTCGATATGCAGAAAATGCAGCATTTAATCCAAGCTTACCGGCTATGCAAACCGCCATTAATTTTGCTTATTTAAATCAATTGGATGTATCAAAAATTGAGCGAGTGGTATTTGCAGAGAAACCGTTGCGTTTAAGTCACCGCAAGATGGCAGAGCAGTTATTGAAGAGCCTCTGCAAGGTGAAAATGGAATATATTAGCCTGTAAAGTGCGGTCAAAAATTAATGAGTTTTTAATTAAAAGAAAAGGCGAACAGAGATAATCTCTCATGTTCGCCTTTATTTTTACTGATTTAATGCTAATTCAGCACGTAATTTTTTCGTGACATCAACCATCACTTTTAATGCCGCAATTGTTTCTGGCCAACCGCGAGTTTTTAATCCACAGTCTGGGTTCACCCATAAACGTTCTTTCGGCACAACTTGTAATGCTTTGCGAAGAAGATGTTCAATTTCTTCTGCTGCAGGTACGCGTGGACTATGAATATCATATACACCTGGGCCAATATCATTCGGGTATTTGAAATCACCAAATGCGGTGAGTAATTCCATGTCAGAACGCGAGGTTTCGATAGTAATGACATCGGCATCTAAAGCTGCAATAGCCGGTAGAATATCGTTAAATTCGGAATAACACATGTGCGTATGAATTTGGGTATCATCTTGGCAACCCATTGAGCTTAAACGGAAGGCTTCGCCCGCCCATTTCAAATACGCATCCCAATCTGCACGTTTTAACGGTAAACCTTCGCGAATAGCCGGCTCATCAATTTGAATCACTTTGATGCCTGCCTTTTCTAAATCTAATACTTCATCAGAAAGTGCTACCGCAATTTGTTTACAAACTGTTTCACGGGAAATATCGTTACGCACGAAAGACCATTGTAAGATCGTGACTGGGCCAGTCAGCATGCCTTTCATCACCTTATTGGTCAGGCTTTGGGCATATTGCGACCAACGCACTGTCATTGGTTCTGGGCGAGTAACATCACCGTAAATCACTGGTGGTTTCACGCAACGTGAACCATAACTTTGTACCCAACCAAATTTGGTGAAAGCAAAACCATCGAGTAGTTCGCCGAAATATTCCACCATGTCGTTACGTTCTGCTTCGCCATGCACCAATACATCTAAGTCTAGTTTTTCTTGCTCTCGTACAACAAATTCAATTTCTTTTTTCATTGCTGCTTCGTAATCAACTAAGCTGAGTTCGCCTTTTTTGAAGGCGGCACGTGCATGACGAATTGCTGTCGTTTGTGGGAAAGAACCAATATTTGTGGTGGGCAGAAGTGGTAAATTTAACCACGCATTTTGTAATTTAATGCGTTCCGCAAATGGCGATTTACGTTGGTCAGCATTTTTCGGTAAGTTTGCTAAACGTTCTGCCACACAAGTGCGGTGGATTTCACGCGAGTTTTTTCGTGCATCTGCAGCTGCTTGAGAAGCAGCTAATTCAGCTTGAACGGCTTCACGACCTTGCTCAAGTGCGGTCTTAATAACACGTAATTCTTGAATTTTTTGTAATGTGAAAGCCAACCATTGATATAGTTCAGGTTTATTTGCTTGAAGTTGCGTTTCAACTTCTAAATCATAAGGCGAGTGGAGAAGTGAGCAGCTTGGCGCAATCCACAAACGATCGCCTAATTTCGCTTTTAATGGCTCAACCACATCTAACACTTGATTCAAGTTTGCACGCCAAATATTACGACCATCAATGATACCCACAGATAAGATTTTGTCATAATCCGCAAAGGCAGCGAGTTGTTCTGGTGCGCGTACTAAGTCGATGTGCAAACCTGCTACAGGTAAGGCTTTTAACAAATCAGCGTGTTCTGCCACAGAACCGAAATAAGTCGCAAGCAATAATTTTGCTTTCACTTGTTCAGCAAAAGTAGCGTAAACCGCTTTATAAGCCGCAATCCATTCTATCGGTAAATCTAAGGTGAGAGCGGGTTCATCAATTTGAATGTATTCCACACCTTCTGCAGCTAACGTATTTAAGATTTCAACATAAACCGGCACGAGTTGTGCTAATAAATCAAAGCGATTAAATGTCGCACCTTTTTCTTTACCTAACCAAAGAAAGGTGAGTGGACCAACGATTGTTGGTTTAACTTGATATCCAAGCGCTTTAGCTTCACGAATTTGTGTTACATAATGTGTTGGATTTGCTTTAAATTGTGTTTCTTTATGGAATTCTGGCACGAGATAGTGATAGTTGGTATCGAACCATTTTGTCATTTCAATCGCAAATTGGGTTTTATTACCACGCGCTAATTGGAAATATTGATCGAGTGTTAAGTTTTGGCTATCGAAACCAAAGCGAGCAGGAATCGCACCTGTTGCCACTTGTAAATCTAAAATGTGATCGTAAAGTGTGAAATCAGCCACCGCGACAAAATCAGCATTTGCCTTGGCTTGGTGTTGCCAGTTTAGTTCACGTAATCTTTTTGCAATATCTAATAAATCCGCTTCCGCAATTTCGCCACGCCAGTAACGCTCTTGAGCAAATTTAAGTTCACGCTTTGCACCAACACGCGGAAATCCTGCTAAATGAAATGTTGTCATATTTAATCCTTCTATTGTTTTGTTTAGTTTAGACGTCTAAACGTCTGTTCATTAATAGAATGCAATAGAATAAAAGATTATACAAGTTCATAATTTTCAGGTTTTAAATGAATTAAATTAATAAACAAAAAAAGACCGCACTTTAAGCTTTCTAAAAGTGCGGTCTTTTTTGTATGAGGTTTTATAGTGTTATAAGGCAGTGACGAAAGTAATCAAGCCTAGAATCACACTTGGTGTATTAGCTAATGAAATAGGCAAATACGTTTTTCTTTTAACAAACCATAAGCCACCCATAAACTACAGTTGATCATCGTGGCAAAAGGTTGTAACCAACCACCTTTTTGACCCGATAAATTTAGACCAATTTGTTGTAAGTAAGACACATACATACAAACAGAAATAAATGTTGCGGCATAGCCTAAAATGGTAATAAAACGTTGGTTTGTCATTTGCTCTCCTAAGTTTAACAGAATAATCCGAAACCAGATTATTAACTAAAAATTGATAATATGTATAAATTACACATAATAATCAAATAAAACTCAGTAAACGGCAAGATAAAGCAAAGATTGTTTCATTTTAGTTAAGGATAAAATGCATTTTATTAAGAAGGGAATAAAGAGATTAGAGAAAAAAAGACAAAAAAATAACCGCACTTTATCCAGTGCGGTTATATAGATTCTGAACAGTTTAGTTGAGATTATTCAACACCAACCATTACAGAGGTCGCTTTGATAATCGCATATGCTTCTTTACCAACTGCTAAACCTAATTCTTTTACTGCATCGATAGAGATGGTAGAAGAAATGATGTTACCGTTACCGATATCAATGTGTACGATTGCGTTCACAGAACCAGTTTCGATTGATTTTACAGTACCTTTAAGTTGGTTTCTTGCACTAATTTTCATTTAGCATTTCCTTATGTTTAAGTTAAAAAGAGTGGGTATTATATAGATAAATATATAAGTTAAAAATACTACTTAATTGGTAATAAACCTTTCAAGATTTGCTCGGCATTTTCTTTGCTTAACGTATAACCGTAATTAATCTATTTGACTAGAATTTAAGTAAAAAATAACCGCACTTTTTCATGCGGTTACGTTATTCTATAAGCATTTAGCTGGTTTTGGCAGACCTGCCAGTTTCGTTGCTTGCTTAGCAGGTCCGTCAGGGAAGAGTCGTTGCAAATAGCGGCTATTACCTTTATCGGCACCTAATTTTTCTGACATTGCTTTTACCAGCATTCGAATCGCAGGAGAGGTGTTATATTCTTGGTAAAAATCACGCACAAAATAAATCACTTCCCAGTGAGCATCGGTCAGTTCTACACCTTCTAGCTGAGCGATGCGTTTTGCTACATCCTCATTCCAATCAGCAATATTAAGTAAATAGCCAAAGGCGTCTGTTTCGATTTGTTTTTCTTGCACGGTAATCATATTAATTCACTTCTTTAAAGCTGATCATTTCGTTATCGGAGTAGTCAGACGTATCTTCATCATCAAATTTCATTGGCTCGATGCGTTCTTCATCAAATGCGGTATCCCCTTCAATGCCATCAAGTGATTGACCATGTTTAATACCTTTGAAATCGAAGAGTTTTGGGTCACATAAGTGTGACAACGTAATATTTTGCATGGCGCTAAACATGGTTTCTAAGCGACCTGGATATTGACGGTCCCAAGTATTTAACATTTCTTTCACCACTTGACGTTGTAAATTTGGTTGAGAACCACACAAATTACAAGGGATAATTGGGAATTCTTTCGCTACGGCATATTTTTCAATATCTTTTTCTTTACAATAAGCCAATGGACGAATCACGATTTGCTTGCCGTCATCAGAAATTAATTTCGGAGGCATCGATTTTAGTTTCCCACCGTAGAACATATTCAGGAACAGGGTAGCCAGCATATCATCACGATGGTGTCCAAGTGCAATTTTTGTTGCGCCAAGTTCAGTTGCCGTACGGTATAAAATACCACGGCGTAGACGAGAACAGAGAGAGCAAGTTGTTTTGCCTTCTGGGATTTTCTCTTTCACGATGCCATAAGTATTTTCTTCAACGATTTTATAATCCACACCAATACTTTGCAGATATTCAGGTAAAACATGCTCCGGAAAACCGGGCTGTTTTTGGTCTAAATTGACTGCAACGATATCAAATTTAATCGGAGCGCTTTGTTGTAAATTCAACAAAATATCAAGAAGTGTATAGCTGTCTTTACCCCCAGAAAGACAAACCATTACTTTATCGCCATCTTCAATCATACCGAAATCAGCAATTGCATTGCCAACATTGCGGCGAAGACGTTTTTGCAGTTTATTGAAATTATAAGTCTGTTTTTTATCTTGGTTTTGTTCTGTCATATTGATTTACTTTAGCTAATAAAAAAGCCCTGAATAACTTCAGAGCTTATAAATTCTGTGGTGCCTAGGGTCAGTTTCTTTCTATATTGATTTCGAAAGAGATTTTTAACTTTTGGCGTAATTTTGGCGTAGTTGCTCTAAAACGGATTGAATAAAATATCCTTATTTAGAGCATTATATCATAGAAGTGGATTGTGCCAATGGTGGGAAATTTGAAAGGTTATTTGATGCGCTTGGCGTTAATTCTACACCAGCGAATAACTTCGCCAGCTATCCATCTCGGGTGTGATTTCTCTTTTAATCTCACACCTTTTGGGAAGCTCGGTTGCTTAACGATAACGTTCGCAGTGTGCTGATATGGGCAGCCAACGAGAGCTGCTACATAATCAAGAGAGATTAAGTTCTGACTTTTCTCTGTGAAAGCTGATGCCGCCATAATCTTAATTGCCTCTGACATTTCTTTTTGTGTTTTATCAGGTAATTCCATTATTAAGCTCCAATAAAAACCGCTATTTGGTTGATTTGAATCTAGCTGCCTGTATCTCATTTACAGCTTTGTAAATTCTGTATCTTTGAGAAACTGGAATTTTTAATTCGGCAGGATACATTTCGAAAAATGCGTATCCATTGCCAGTCCAAAAACTTGCCATATTTCTTTTGTGAACCACGGTGAAGTGGTTTAGAAACCAATCCTGTGGATTGTTCTCTAGACTATCTATCAACTCTTTCCATGGGGAGACAGGTTTTCGTTTTAGTAATCTACAAATAAATAATGGTGTAGCGTTCATTTTTTTACTCCAATAAAAAACCGCCATAAGAGCGGTTATAACGAATTATTTTAGTTGTAGGCTATTACAAGTTCTTCGCAAGCGTAAGTGCTTGGATTTTTACCGCCACGAACCGTCTTTACTGCCGAAGTAGGAATTCCTACTTTGCTCTCAATCTCTATTTCAGAGATTAATTCTTTAGTTTGTTGGTTTGATAAAAATAAGACTGGCTTATGCTTTTGCTCACCGCCACTTGCTCTATGCAAATCTGTTAGTGAATAAAGATTGTCTAATTGACGAATTGAACTATTTAGAATTGTTAAGTTTGACATTTTTTGTACCTTTCGTTTTAGTTTAGTTAGTCGTTCGCTTAGTGGGCGGACGGGCTTCAACTACCAACGAAAGATGGCGGAGCTTATTCCCTTTCGGTGTTTTATTTAGCTCTCTCGACCCGACCATAAACGATCGATACCTAAATTTCAGGTACAAAAAAACCGCTTTTGGACGGGCGGATAACCGTCTTTCGTTTGTAGTACGGTTATCATAATCCGAAATTAAGCGGTATGTCAATGTAAATCAATTATTTTCAATATCTTATCCAATCACCCAACAAAACGCTTTCCACGCAACGCCAAAGAATAAACCTATCCAAGCTCCAGCCATCGCAATGACGAAAGCGCCAGCCAATAAATAGAATAGCCATTCTATAAATGCTTTCATTTTCCCTCCTAAAACAAAAGGCGTTCCAAGTGAGCGCCTATTGGATTTATTTGTTTAAATAATTAATCATCCTTTCCCCGATCCACTTAATAACCGGTACAGCCATACTATTGCCGATAGCTTTATAGCGCGGGCTATCCGGGCAATCTTCGGCTGGTTTATTTCGATACGCTATTTGCGTATAACCTGGCGGAAACCCCATTAACTTTTCGCACTCGCTCGGAGTAAGCCATCGTAAGCCGTTTTTTTCGCCGACAATGACCTCGCTATCGTTAAATCTCCGTCCGCTTTTAGCTGTAAGAGTAGGGGCAATCGCCTCACTTCGCGTTTCGCAAGATACGCAATCGCATTTTTGCTCAAGTAATATCTGGGCGATACTTCGCGGTCTAGCACTTGCCACAACAAACACCCGACGGCGTCGTTGGGCAACTCCGAAGTATTGAGCATCGAGGATTCGCCACGCGATAGTGCGGGCTGAATGCACATAACCAGAGTTTGCCCATCTTGCCCCTGCCGGTTGTAATGGCTCACGTTCTTGAGCCAATCCAGCCAGAAAGTGTCCGAATGCGTTGTCCTTGGTGGATAGCAAACCCGGAACGTTTTCCCATAACAAGACGCACGGTTGTTTTCTGTCAATAAATCTAACATAATCAATAGCTTCCAAAATATGTATGAGGGTTAGAGTAAGATTTCCGCGCTCATCATCAAGTGAGTTGCGCAAGCCAGCGACCGAAAATGCTTGGCAAGGAGTTCCGCCAACAAGCACATCCGGCGCAGGGATTTCTCTGTTTATGATTTTTAACGGTAGCATGGTCATGTCCCCATGATTTGGCACATCAGGATAATGATGAGCAAGTACCGAGCACGGAAACGGCTCAATCTCCGAAAACCAGACTGGCGACATCATACCCGACCACGCAACACTGACAGCCTCAATACCCGAACAAACCGATCCGTATGTCAGCATTTTTTATCCCCGTACAGTTTTAAATCAACCACAGGCAACACATCAACAAGCGGACGTGCCGTGTTGTAGTCTTGCGGTGCATTAAATTGACTTTTGGCCCACTCAACAAAATTATTTACGTAGTTATTAACTACCGCAGGATAGTTTGCCGATTCCGCTGTCCGGATAATGTCATTTCGCAACTCAGAACCAAACATAAGCCAACTGTATTTAGCGTCATCTAACGCCAGAGTAACAGACGACGGGTCACCACTATTCATACGCACATAAAAATAACACCCAAAAATATCGGAAAATCTTGAGTAGGGGATATTGATATTAATTTCATTCATCTTTAACACCTAAGATTCGACTTTTCGCCACTTCAATTAGCAATTTGTATTCATTTTTTGTTTTATCATCATGAACCTTGGCTGATTTTGCTAAAAACTCATCAACCGTACCAGTAAAACAGCCACGCGTTACAATTAGTCCGTCTTTGCCGTTAAACACGGTTAGTGTGCCGTTTTCCGAACCGACATTAGTTGCCCCAAAAATCATTTTACGCTCGGAAATTACCGCATAAGATCTAACCCGAGCGTTACCGGACACCCAAGCGTCACCGTACACCCGAGCGTCACCGGACACCCAAGCGTCACCGTACACCCGAGCGTCACCGTACACCCGAGCGTTACCGGACACCCAAGCGTCACCGTACACCCGAGCGTCACCGGACACCCAAGCGTCACCGTACACCCGAGCGTCACCGTACACCCAAGCGTTACCGGACACCCAAGCGTCACCGTACACCCGAGCGTCACCGGACACCCAAGCGTCACCGTACACCCGAGCGTCACCGTACACCGAGCGTCACCGTACACCCAAGCGTCACCGTACACCCAAGCGTTACCGGACACCCAAGCGTTACCGGACACCCGAGCGTCACCGTACACCCAAGCGTTACCGGACACCCAAGCGTTACCTGATAATGACTGATCTAAATTTTTTTCTGACTCAACAAACCCACCAAGTTGTCCCGCCACTACTACGCCAAACGAAACTAGAGCTCTAATTCGGTATAGCTTTTTACCACTCCAATGCACAACAAATTCATCGGTTAGCTCGTATTTCTTTTGTTGTTCTTTCATTTTTAACCTCATTAATTTGGATAATAAAAAAGCCACTATTTGTTAGTGGCTAGTGATGTAATTCAGAATGGAATATTGTCGTCAAAGCTATCATCTTGTTCAGCCATGGCGCTCAATGGATCGATTTTTTCTTTACCTTTGGTTGGCTGTTGCATCTCATTTCTTGCTTTACTGTCTAGCATTTCAAACGATTGTGTTGCTACTTTAAGTGCGGTGCGGTTATTGCCGTTTTGGTCTTGCCAGCTTTCCTGTGCCAGTTTTCCTGTTACACAGATTTTTGAGCCTTTTTGCAGATATTGTCTTGCTACATCAGCAGAGTTGCCGTGCACCACAATGGGTATCCAATGGGTACGTTTAACTGTATTACCTTGTTTATCTCGGTAATCATCACCGATAGCAAGATTAAATGTGGCAATTTGCCCGCCATTTTGGAATTGGCGGATTTCTGGATCGCCACCTAAATGACCGATTAATATGACAGTGTTGGTATTACGAGCCATAGTTTTTCCTTACATTAAATTAAGTAAATAATCGTTATACATTAGATTGTATTCATCAACGAGATCGGGGTGTTTTTCCTTTAACCAAACGATAGACTTATCGTAAATTTTACCGCACTCCTCTTTGGTTTTTCCTTTCAGTCTATCCTTAAGTTGCTCTATAATCGATTTGCTAGTTACATTAGCTTGAGTAGAGCTCATAGCCTGCGGGGTCGATTTGTTGGAGTTGTTTGGCCGCTCGGACTTTGGGGACGATGACTGCTCACGCTTTCCCACGCTTGCCGCATCATCATCTTCTTGCGCCATAAATAACATTGCAGTTAAAGCGTAACGACGTGCATAGGTAATGGCTGCACCAACTTGCTGAGCATCGTTAGCTTGCTTAACTCCAGCCTTAACCAATGGATAACAACTCCGTAAAAACTGCCCGCTTTTATGAAATAGCGTTGTCACTAGTGTTGGCTCGTCATTTAGGACAGTAACAAGTTGCGTGATAACTAAATTATGTTCCGCGAGAATTGGGCGACAGGTATCAAGCACTTTGCTTAGTTCTGCGTATTTATAACCATAACCTTGTTTATCTTTGCTTAGATTGCCAAGCTGGCTAATCGCTTGAATAAGTTCAGGCATAAGCTCACTTAAATTTGCACTTTGCAGTTCCATTTCTCTTTCCTTATCTAATTGTCAGAACTTGACTATCAACCAATTTTGCACCAGGAATTTCTTCCCCTGCTTTTAATCGTGCTTTAATTTCGGTTTTATTTGCTGTGATTTTTACATTAACAAGGGTTTCATCGCAGTTGTTGGCGAGAAATAAATCTTCGTCTAATTGCACCGCACTTTGCTTACTTTCACAGTAAGAAATGGTAAACAAGGGACAGTTAATTTTTACTGTGCCTGTTGCTTCCATATTGTGTTTGAGATAGTTTTTAATCTGCTCAATACCGTTTTGGCGCTGCTTTTTCATTGCTTGCAAGCGTTTAATTTCAGCATCAATTACTTCAATGTCGCCTTCTGTATTTTTAATGACATAGACGACATTTTCCGCTTTTTTGTCAAAATCTTGCTGCACCGCATCTAATGCTTTGGCAATATCCGCATTGTCTGCAAATTCAGGATTTTCGAGTAATTCTTTAATGTTTTCGAGTTGTTCGGTGATTTCGTAAAGTTTCATGATAATTCCTTAAAATGGTAGTGGATTGTGCTGGATATATTCAATTTCAGCTTGTAATTCTTCTGGCGTAATTCGTTCTTGCCATAACCAATTTCGAATAGCATTTAGCAATTCCGCCTTGCTTTCTAGGCGTTCACGCGGTGTTTCTTCCATTTTTAACCTCTCCCATAACAATTGGATTGCCAATATTCACAATCAGCATCTTCAGGTTCACGCCAATCTTCTTCTGGTTCATAATCTTCTTCGGTTTTTTGCTCAAATTGACTGTAATAGTCGTCTGGGCTGTCACACATTTCTGGAGGCAGGTGTCTTTTCATATATTTCCCCATTGATTTCAATCGGAAGTGATGTCTTTCGCAGAAATCAATACGGTGTTGGCAATACTCGATATTCTTTTGCACTGCGGTATGGCGTTTAGCATCAGCCCAATTCTTGGCTGCCTCAAGGTAATAACCTTTCTTTTCTGCTTTTACTGCCGATTCTGCGTAGGTTTTGTAAGTCAGTTTCATTATTTACTCCAAGTGCGGTTAATTTCGGCTTGTTTTTGCTCGACATAACGATACATATCAGCATTTACCTGTGGCGTTAAATTCGCTTGATAGATGCCGTTTTCTTCACGCCATTGCGCTTTAGCTTTCGCTCGTGCCTCTTGTTGGATTTGTTGGCTTAGTGTGTTGTCGTGCCAGTCGGTAGGTTCATCGGCAAAACAGTATGCAATACCGCCAATTAAAAAAGCGAGGGCAAAGGCGATAACTGTTTTACAAAGAAATGGGATGGTTTCAGCGAATACATCAGTAAATTTTTCCATTTTTGTTTCCTTTTTAGTCAATTTGGTGAGTTTAGGGTGTGAAAATCCGCCACACAGTAAAGTGCGGTCGGATTTTCCGTTGTTTTTAGAAGTCGATTTTGACTGCTTTTGGATTAAAGCCTCGCAAGTGTTTTAATACACGCCAGTTTGTCATTGGGTCTATGTTAAAATCGCTTGTGATGCGGTTTAAGATTTGATTGGTAGAACGTAACACGCTTAAATATTCGTAAGCCTGTCCGTAGATTTGCCCACTCATGTTCGAGCCTAGAACGTTAAAGGCTCTCTCAATATGTTGGAATGTGCCGATGCCACGTTTGAAAGCGAACCACAACCAAGCAAGCTGTTGTAATTCATATTCGGTAAATTCAAAGGTGAATTTCTCAGGTTCTGGCAAGGCTAATTGCTGTGGTTGAAGTTGATATTTTCCTGTCTTTCTGATTGTCGGTAAAACTTCTGAAGTTACCCAACGTTTTACTTTTTTAGCTTGCTCTAATTTTGAACTCAAGACTAATGAATACATTCCACTTTCATTCACGAAGAGAACTTGAGCGCGTTTGTTTACAGTATTCACGATCTCACGTTTCGTTAGGTCGTCAAAATCTACGTGATCTTTGATCGCTTTATGTGGATTTTTATATTGTAACAATTCTGCAAGCTGAGCTGCTCTAAAAAAGATTTCGTTGTTTTCTACGATGGTTTGAATAGGTGTGTTTTCAAAATTGAAAATTGTAAGATTTGACATATTGTAATCCTTGAGTATTTGTTTAAAACAAGCCACTTTCGACAGTGGCGTCGGGAGGTTCGAAAACCCGCTCAAGGAAAGGGCTGGACTTATTTCCCGAAGGTATTGTATTAGTCGCCCTCCCGACATAGTCAGGATTACGGATATAAAAAAATCGCCTTTTGGCGATCAATTGAACTATCCGCCTTGAGTTTTAGGTTTCGACACCTTGAGCCGAATAGTAGTATAAGAATTTGGGCTTGTAAAGCGAAATTATTTTTTAATTGCTTCTGACAAAACGTGAAATAACGTCGGATAAAACTGCTCAACACGCTGACGAATTTCACGCATTTGTTCAAGATTTAAATTCGGCAATCTTTCGATAATCTGCTGTTGCAAGCTCACTCGTTCAGATTCTTGCGTTTCGCGCACATCACCAATCAATTTATTCAACGCGGCTTCTTCGGTAAGGTTATGGCTTTTGGCGTATTGTTTAATCCATTCTTGATGTTCTTTACTGACTTTCATTTTCTGCTCCTTTAGGTATAAAAAAAGCTGTCAAATGACAGCTTGAAAGCGAGAACATCTTAATCCGAAGTATAAGCGGTGTCAAATAAAAAGCGCTGAGAATTTGAGGGAGTAGGTTATTCATCATCAATTAATTCTTTTGTTTTCTTTGGAATGTCATTCACCTCTCCTTTAATACCATCAACAGCTTTATCCAGGCGTTTTCCTACGCCATCGATAATCGTTTCAAGTGGTGTGCTTTTTAAATCTTTGTCAAAGACTTTGGTTGGATTTATCCCCAAATTATCCACGGCAATTTGCAGAAGTTGCTGATGTAATTTAGGGTCTTGTTCTTGTACTTGTTTCTTATAACCTTCAAATGCCATTGCTGAGGAATATTTGTAGTTATAATCCTCCCTTAATCTAAAGAGATAAGCCCGTTCTTTAGCCTTTAACCAGGCGATGACAAGTAACGGGATTGTCACAATAGACTTAGCAAGAAATTGTAAAATATTAAGACTGTCTGTTGCACTCAGGCTTGTTGAATAATTGATAAATGAAATAACAGATGTTGCAACAAGTGAGCCAAGCAAAATTTTATCTACAGCTTTCATTTTACTATCGATATTTTCAGATTGAGTTTTAAACGAACCTGCCATGCTTGCTCGGTTGGCGTCTTCAATAATCATTTCAATCTCCTCTTTTTGTTTATTGAATAATTTAATCATACCTTCAATATCTTCATGATATTTTTCGATTTTGGGTTTATTGGTTTCCGCCGTGGTTGCTAATGTCGTGATTTTAGTAAGATTATTTTGTGCGGTGCTTGCATAGGTCGAAATATTGTTACTTAATGTGTCTGACTGTTCGTGCCACTGGGAAATTTCAGTTATTTGTTCTTGTGCATCGTTATAAGATTTTTTTAGTGTAATCAGAGAGTTTTTTAAATTTTCAAACTCCTTTTTATTCTCTACTAACTGTTCTTCAAGTTAGATATGTTCTTCTAAATTCAATTTTGCTTTGGATATATCAGCAGCAATAGCATTGAGTTCTTCTTCTGTTCTTAATTCACCTTTAACTTCAATTAAATATAATTCCTTGATTGTCATTCTTAGTTTGATTAGAGATAAAATAAATGAATTTACATCATATTCATCCCATTTATTACTCGTTCTTTTTTTATTAAGGATGCGAATTATTTTTTTAATTAATTGAAGAGAAATATATTTTGCATAGGAAATTTCAAGGGTTTTTCCCGATTTTTCTATTTTCTCTATTAGGGGGTAAAGTTGCTCTATTTCTTTGATAATTTCGGGTGATTTTATTTCTCCCATCCACTCATAGTCTTTGTTGATTTTTGTATTAATTAAGTTTTTCAACTCAGTCAGTCTTGCTTTAACGGTTTTCATAGCATTCCCTTTATATATTAAAAAATACTTTGATTGTAAGGTAATTTTTCGGGATAAAAAAGCCCTCGTTTTACGGAGGGCAAACCTAAGGAACCAATTTTATAGGTTGCATAAGTTTTAAGCACTCATGCTCGGCTAACCTCATTTGTTTTATGTTTGCCATTTCAAAGCACACTTCTCTCTATCATTCGCAACGGTTTCACGTGCCGTTGTGTCTCTGTACTTCAAATGTGCTTTGAGATATTTCCCCACTGCGACTAGACTTTCTGTAACTGTCAGTTTTTCACTGGTCTCATCTTTCAGTGGGTATTCCGTTTACTCTCATTATGTAGGGTAGGGCTTTTAATCTACACGACCGCATAATGCCGTTATGAGTAAACTTCTTGTAATCTGATTTTTAAAGAGCGGCGAGATCTTTGTTTATGTGTATCTCGTTTTGATGGGTGTATGATATAAGATATCTTATACATTGTAAAGTGATTTCTTATAGGATTTTATATAAAAATATAAATATTCTTATATTTGATTGATTTTTAAAGAAATAAATTTTCAAGAAATGCATTTGATCGCTTATTTTTTAACCAGTCATAAAGTAAAGTTTGTATTTTGAAGTGTATTTTTGTGATTTTTGCGATGCAGATCGCAAGTTTTGGTGGCGATAATTGGTTTAAATTACGGTTGGTTTATTATGACCCTGCCGATAAGGAGGGCGAATTATGAAAAAAGAGTTTAAAAAATGGCTAATCTCGCTGAATTGTGAAGGGATTAATAGCTTGGGGATTAATGAGATAGTGTCGCGCGTAGATGAAGAGTTGAGGATTGTACGCGCTAATGAGCAGGAGAGGATTGTGCTAGAGGAGTTGATTGCGGAGTTTAAATGTTAATAAAAAACCGCCACTAGGGCGGTCATAAGATAAGATTATCACTGTAAATAACAATTTCAGTCGCTTTCATCTTTTTATTAGCTGAGTAATTCAGCGCGTATTCACTTTGGCGGTATTGCTGGTAAATTTCTCTAATGTTTGGGTGATTATCATAAGAGACAACCCAATGCATTTTTACCTTGTCCAACTTTTCTTGAATAGCAACGTGGTCCTTATGTTGGTAATAGTTACGATAAAGCCCTTGCCCTTTTTCATAGTATGGTGGATCTAGATAAATTAGTGAGTTAGCAGGAATGTTATCATCAAGCGTAGAAAGCCATTCCTCAGTATCAAAGTTTGTAACGTGAATTTTGTTGGCCATACTACCAATTCTTTCTATTCGCGGAATTAAATCCGCTTTATTAAAACGGCAATCTAGTTTGTAATTGCCAGTTTGATTTAGTCCACCAATAACACCTGCTTTCAAAATACCCGAGCGGTTGGTGCGATTAAGAAAGAATGCTGCAAAACCATACTCTAAAGGAGAGATATTTTCTTTCTCTTTGAGTATGTTTTTTTGTTTGTGCCACTCTTCAATGGTTACTTTGGTATCATTGGCCAAGCGGATAAAATCTTCGGTTTGCTCGGTAATAGACTTCCAGAAATAGTAGATGGCTAAGTCTAAATCATTGATGTGAATATCGGTACAATAGCCACTAAAGAGTAAATCCAAGGCAACACCCGCCCCACCAGCGTAGGGTTCTACATAGTGTCCATGAAGATTATTTTTTTCAATAATCTGTTTAATTACTGGGGCAAATTTAGCTTTGCCTCCTGGGTAGCGTAGGGGGGTATGTAACATTTTTTCTTACTAATGATTTTAGTATTGAGATATTCTATACTAAAATTAAAGGCGTGGCCAGCGAGATGTATTGATGCCATAATAATCAGCGAGCTTATAGAAAAGAATATTTACATCTTTAATAAACGCTTTCATCTCCCTCTCCTCCCAATGGCGAAGAAGCCAATCTTTCATCACTATTGTAAAAAAGCAGCGATAATTCTGGTCATTAAACAATGCTTTAGCTTGCTCCCTGTTATAGGCAGAAGCTAAAGCTGATGATTTGGGGTAAATATTATCTCTAGCCCATTCAAAAGAGTATCCTTCTTGCTGAATATATTCATTACACCAAAACTCGTTATAAATTTCTTTAGAAAGCAACTCACTCAAATGTTGGAATATGAGCTTTTCTGGACTGACTTGTCCAGGTAAACTAATAATATTATGTTTTAATTCGTGAGTTCTGCTATCGCCATCTAAAATACAAATAGCTTTTAGTGTATTTGCTGTGAGAACTTCGTCTTTAAATAAGGTTTTTAGATTTTCACAACCAGAATTCATCTGAACTAAATGGAAATAATGTCGAATAGATGCGAATTGTTGATCTTTTTCGCTTAATATATCAAAGATAAGATTGATCATCACCCTTGCTTCATTATCTTCTGAAAATATAGGAAGTTTCTTATCTTTATATAAATTCTGTCTCGTTTCACTATTTAAATGCATTTCGATTTTAAAAATATCAGGGTTTGGCATTATAGAAACTGAATGATTGGCAGATTTCATTAAATAAGTAATGTTATCTTTAGCTTTTAATGCTTTATCAATCAAATATAGACTATGTGTTGTAAATATAATCTGTATATTAAAATTTCTTGAAAATTCTCTTAATAGATTTAACAATTTAAATTGTAATGATGGGTGTAGTCCAGCATCCATTTCATCTATAAGTAGTACACTTGGTTTCTTTTCCGTAACAGATGAATAATATTTGGCAGAGTATAAAGCGTTTAATATAACAAATAAATTATCTTCACCTGCGGAGATTGTGTTCGAATCAATTCCTTCTAGATCTGTTTCAAATTCCCCGCGTCTTTTTAACCCTGTAATCTCGTGTGTTGAAATATTTTTTATTGGAATACCCGTTAATTCCTTATATTTTTGGATTATCTCATTTTGATAATCCTCTGGAAGTATTTTTCGAATATTAGCATAAACATCAATTAACTCACCGATAGGAATTAAGCGAGTAAGTCCTAGATAGATTACCGGTGCTTCAGGTAATGATTCTCCAGGTGTAGCATATTTAGGCTTAAGTGAGTATCGAGATGTACTTCTTGCATTATGTCGTCTAAAGCCTAAAGCATAACCATTATTATATTGAACCCTATAGAGTTCACCTTGTTGCCCTGGAGCAGGATCGTTGTATCTATTATCGCCTTTTGTTAGGTTATTTATTTTAGGATTTATTGATTGATTTATTCTGGTAATAATGGATAAACATTCTCTTAGCTCTTCAGAGTCTGAGGTTACGCCTTGAAATGAATTGCTAATAATATGCAATATAGAACTTTTACAAGTTCCATTTGTACCAGAAATAAGATTTATTCCTGGTTTAAATTCCAATCTTATATTTTTTAGCTTTCTATAATGCGTGATATTAAGTTCATTAATCATAGATGTCCTTATATTTTTACAATAACTCCTATGCTCCACCGCTACAACAACACCGAGTACCAAAACACCTTACCAATTACAGATACTTCGTTGAGATCGGCTATCTCGTCGTCGTACTCGTCAGTGTTATAGCTACGGATTTTTATTTGATTGTTTGGCATGTTGTAGAGCAGTTTGATCCGCAATAGCCCGCCGTGATTAATGGCGTAAATGCTGCCATCGCGAATAGTCTTATTGCCGGTATCGATACCGACGGTCGCGCCGTTTGGAATAACTGGCTCCATTGAATTGCCGTCTGCTACCACGCATACCGCATTTTCATACTGTACGCCTTGCCGTCTTAATGTGGCGCGTGAAAAGCGTAGTTTGAAGTTGTTGTAATCCATAATGTCATCAGCAAAACCATTTCCAGCGGCTAAGCGGATTTCTTGGAAAAGCGGAACTTCTACCTCGTCATCGTTTAATGGCGTATTACGATCCCACAAATCAAATGAACCTGTTTCGGCTACGTTTGATTCTATTTGAGTTTGTGCCATTTCTCCTGTGCCATTCAAGAGCCATTCCGGCGAAATTTTTAAAGCCTTGGCTATTTGCAACCCATTTCTAGGGCTTTTTGTAACTCCGTTCAAAATATTACTGATCGTTACTTGTGATGTCCCAGCTAATGCGGCTAATTCAACTTGGTTTTTACCCATTTTGTCCATTGCAAACTGCAATCTTTCAGCAAGTGTATTCATAAAACTCTCCTTAATCTCCCAATCCTATAAATAAACTTATATAAAATCAAATAAGAAATCCTTTACAATGTATAATGTATCTTATATTATGTATAAGAATTTTAATTAAAGGTGGACTATGAAGAACGAGGCAATCGAAAAAGCAATTTCAATTTGCGGTTCTCAGGTAAAGCTAAGTCAAGAATGCGGAGTTTCTCAGGTTTCCGTCAGCTTTTGGCTTAATGGTGGCGGTATTAACGCTAAGTATATCCCGCGAATCGTTAAGGCTACAAAAGGCAAGGTTACTGAAAAGCAGATTTTACATTCCTTAGCAAATTTAACTGACAACTAATTTACTCATATTGGCGCAAAAGAAAACCATAAAAAAGGACGGGAAATTATGACAATGAAAAAAACCATTATAGAGATGATCGAGAAAGTGCCAGGTGGCAAAAGTGCGGTGGCGGGATTTCTCGGATTTTCAGAGGCGGAATTAAACAATCGCCTATATCAAACAAAAGGCCAACGATTCAAAAACGAAGAACTGATCGCACTTCAGCTTGAGTATGGATGCACTGATTTTATCGATGAATTATGCCGTTTAGCAGGTGGTCGTTTTGTACCAGATGTAGCAGAGGATGAATTAGACAAGGTTGAGCTTGCCAATTTACAACTGCACGAGCTTTCCGCTCGAGGCTTGTTATTTGCTGTATTAGAAACAGCGTTAGAAGACGGTGAAATCACTTCGAAAGAAGAAGACAAAATCCTTCAAGCATTGAGTAAACATTTGGCTGCAACACAACATTCGATTGAATGTGCGATTGTGTTACACAAGAAATAAAAAAGCCACGGCGGACACCGAGGCAATTTCAGTATAGGAATTATTTCTATGGAAAATATTAATCCAAACGAAAAAACAAGTCAAACACAATCAGCACAGATTTTAAAAGCACTCAAAAACGGCGAGAGATTAACGCATTTAGACGCAGAAAAGCGCTTTAACTGCTTACGTCTTGGCGCTCGTATCTACGACCTTAAAAAACGTGGTCACAACATCATCAGCAAAATGATTACCGTGCCAAGCGGAAAACGTGTTGCTCAGTATTGGTTGGAGGCGGCATGAATAACGCTTTCATATTCCCAAATTTCGTTGTGGATGAACACTTGCGCGCTTTGAGCGAAGAGGAATTAAAAGCGCTTGTAGTTTGTTACAGATTTAACACCCATCCAACAAATGAAAATTTATCAAATTTTGGATTAAGTTCAGATGTCTTGGATGACGCTTTAGAAAAGGTTGGAATTATAACGGAAGCTAAAGCAAAGTCATTAATCAAAGAAATGGCGAACGAATATGCCGACGCCATAGAAACCCTTTGGAATTGGGGTGACGGGAAAGGCGGCGGCTTGTTGGACATGATCGCTGAAGAATTAGGGTTGGTTACAGATCGAGTAAATTCACAGAAAAAAGAGGTTGGATATAAGAAAAAGACTATTTCTCATAGCTTAAGAAAGCGCGTATTCGAACGGGATAAATACCGTTGCGTATCTTGCGGAACTCACCTTGACTTAACTTGTGATCACATTTACCCGGAATCAAAAGGCGGAGAAACAACGCTGGAAAATCTTCAAACAATGTGCCGTTCCTGCAATTCAAGAAAGGGAACTAAGGTGGTAGAAAATGCGCTTTAGCACTTACATAAACAATCAAAAAAGCCTTGAATGGGGCTTAAATGCTAATCAAGCAGCTTTGTTTGATTTGCTTAATCAAGCTTCGTCTTGGGCGGAAGAAGTTGTTGTAGATGGTGTAGTTTATTACTGGGTATCTCGTAACAAAGTCATTGAAGAACTACCGTTATTTTATAAGACCGGAGACACTGTTTACCGTCATTTTTCGGAGCTTAACGAGAAAGGATTAATTGTTTACTTAAAACAGGGTAAGCATGGTGATAAAGATCTAATTAGACTGACTGAAAAAGGGAAATCTTGGAATGAGTTTAAGCCTGAACAAATCCGAGACAACTCGGAAATAAATCCGAATAAACAACCCGAACTCGGAAATAAATCCGAGATAACTCGGAAACAGATCCGAGATAACTCGGAAATAAATCCGACAAATAATAATACTAATTATAAAAATACTACTGATCATAATAATAAAAAAACTACGCAAAAAAAATCGCTTGCCTTGCTTGCTGAATTTGGAATCGTCGGTCAGCTTGCCGAAGATTTTATTGCGCACCGCAAAGCCAAAAAGGGCGTAATTAATCAAACACAGCTAAACCGTCTGCAAAAACAAGCGGACAAAGCGGGAATTTCGATTTGTGAAGCGGTGGAGATTTGCATCGAACGCAACTGGCAGGGATTTAACGCATCGTGGGATTGGCGTGATGAGAAACTGCGAACATCCCAAGCGCAAAAAATGAGTTTTGAAGAAAAAAACGCGTTGCCATGGAATCGTCCTGAAGACTGGGAGAATGTACTGTGAACCAATTAACTAATCAATCATTGCATCAAGGCGTATCACCACAAGCGGAGAAATTTATTGATACGTTGTTCGACCAGCTTTGCGCAAGTTGTCCTCAATTGCTTAATCTTACCCCAGAGCGATTGCAGGTAGTAAAACGCCAGTGGATTTTAGGCTTTGCTGAAAATGGAATTACAAAAATAACACAAGTCAAACGAGGTATGGCGGAAATGCGTGCTAAGCCAAATGGTTATTTACCAAGTGTAGGCGAATTTATTCAAGCATGCAAAGTTCAAGACTATCACGCACTGGGTTTACCGAACGAAGCAGAATTATACCAACGTTATAAAACTTTCTTAGGCTATGCCCGATTCAATCGGGATGAATTTCAATATCGTTCAAAAGTGGAATTTTGGTTGCTTAAAAATCTGTACGAAAAGTGCAAGAAAAAATCGGAAGAGGACACGTTGAAAACTATTCCAAAATTACTCACAGAAGCTGCAGAAAAAGTGCGGTCGAATTTTCCTTTTGAGGAAATTCCGAAGATGATTCCAGTAAAACCAAGTTTTTACGATAAAGCGAAGGCTGATAAGGCGCGCGATAGCTTGATGGCAATGATGAAAGGGGCATTGCAATGACAGAACAACAATTTGATAAAGATACATGGCAAACGCCTAAATATGTATTTAATTGGCTGAATAAACGATTTGATTTTGAAGTTGACGGTTGCGCAAATGAGCACAATTCTCTTTGTTTAAGTTGGATTGGAGAGAATAGTCCGCTTGGTAGTGATTTTCTAGACACTAAAACACCTTATCCTTACAAGCATCTGCATTTCTATGTCAATCCGCCTTATTCAGATGTTACACCATTTTTAAAAGCAGCAAACGAACTTAGAAATATAGGGCATACAGTTGTTATGTTGCTCAATAACGATAAATCAACGCAGTGGTATCAAAACCATATTCACAACGTTGCAAATGAAGTGATTGATATTACAGGTGGTCGAATTGCATTTATCAACCCTGTAACAGGAAAAGAAATCAAAGGGAATAGCAAAGGGCAAATGGTCGTAGTCTTTGATCCAACAATGGAAGATTTTGTGATGCGTTCAGTAAGTCTTGATTTTGTCAAGAAAGTAGGTGGTTACGATGGGAAGTAATTACAAATGCCCTAAATGTGGCGCACCTCTTGAGGATTTATGGGATGGCGAACCGGTAAGTGCTTTTGTTGGCGAATGGTCAGAAGATAGATTCCGCTGCAATGGTCATGCAATCCACCCACTGCCATTTCCGATAGCAAACGAAAATTGCGCTATGAATCGCACCAAGTCATGCGGTTATTTTGGGTTAGAAGATTTAGGTGTGGAGTACAAAGAATGAGTTTTGAAGAGCATAACAATCGAAAGAAAGCGAATAAGTTCGCTGAGTACATCACGGGGGAATCTCTTCGCCGATATTTGGCTGGGAAAGTTGAGAAGTACTTAGGTAAAAATCCAAGTGTTTTTGATGGTGCAGCAGGCAGTGGACAGCTTGAGCAATTTATTCAACCAAGTAAGTTTATTGCAGTAGAAATTCAAGCGGAATCATGCGCGGCATTAGCCAATAATTATCCAGATGCTGAAATTCATAATACGAGTTTTTTCTTGTATCAAAGTGAGCCAAAAAGTGATTGTGTTGTAATGAACCCGCCATTCTCACTTAAATTTAAAGAACTTGCCGAAGAAGAAAAGGCCGCTATTCAAGCAGATTTTCCGTGGAAAAAATCAGGTGTACTTGATGATGTTTTTATGCTGAAAGGATTAGCCAATGCGCATCGTTTTGGGTTTTTCATTATGTTTCCCGGTATTGCCTATCGAAACACCGAAAAAACACTCCGTGAAGTTATTGGGAATCAATTAGTCGAGTTGAATTTGATTCAAAACGCCTTTGAAGATACGCCAATTTCAGTGCTTTTCTTGGTGGTTGATAAAACCAAGTCGAATAACAAAACATATCGTGAATTGTATGACTGTGCCACGAATAAAATAATTAACGCTGATGAATGGTTAATTAATTCTGATAAATGGGACACGGTTTCACCGCCAGAGCCGCCAAAAGAAAAAGTAGATCCAATGAAATTAGAGTTGATGTCGCAAGCTCAATTAAAAGATCAGGTGAGAACTCAAGTTAAATTTAGCCGTTTGGTATTTGATTTGGAGCGTTGGCCTAGAAAAGATTTTGAGAAATTTTGCGATGAGCTTTGCGATGTTATCCAACACGAGAAAAAAGAACCAGGGCTACCTCCGTTGGGGATGATGTTATGAGCCAATACAAACCTTTCTTTTTACGCGATCAACGCATTAAAAATAATTGCTTGGATGTAATCAAAGAGCTGCCAACAGACGATAAAAAACCGTTGGTAGTCAAAATCCAACCAATAACGCGAAACCTTGAGCAAAACGCCAAGTTTCACGCTATGTGCCAAGATGTGGCAAATCAGGCGGAATTTATGGGGCGTAAGCTCACAATGGAGCAGTGGAAAGTATTGTTTATTTCTGGTCACGCAATCGCCACAAATCAAAAAGCAGATGTTGTGCCAGGTCTTGAGGGCGAATTTGTGAATATCCGTGAAAGTTCGGCTCAAATGAGCGTGAGCAGAATGGCAAGCCTTATCGAATATGTGACCAGTTGGGGCGTGCAAAATGGTGTGAGATTTAATGATAGATGGAGATTCTAAAATGGACTGGATTATTTACTTTGCTTTGATGTTGATAGTGATGAGCTTACCTTTATTAGCACTTCTTTTGGGGCTAATTTTCCCATTCATTGCTAGATTTTTTAACTGGATATTGGTCGTAAGCACATTGGCATATTTTATCTTGATTGCAGTCGGCATTGGTTACGGCGTGATGAGCTTGGTGGATTAAATGAAATTAAACGATGACGATATTCTAGAGTTAAAAATTGTACTTTGGATTGTGGCGGTTTGGGTAATTTTTCAGATGGTGTTTGGATAATGAGTAATTTGAGAAAAGAAGCGAAAGGGAGAGAGTGTCAAGTGCGGTTGCCTGGTATTTGTAATCATAATCCTGAAACGACCGTATTAGCACATTATCGTATGGCTGGATTAAATGGGGTTGGGATGAAGCCTGATGATATTTTTGGTGCTTGGGCATGCTCATCTTGCCATGATGAATGCGACCGTAGAACTAGAAAAATGGATGCTGAATATGTCCGCCTGGCACACGCTGAAGGTGTGTTACGAACACAGCAAATTTTGCGCAAGGAGGGCAAGTTATGAGTGATTGGCTTGAAATCTGTCTGCCGTACCCACCGAGCGTGAATCATTATTGGAAGCACACAAGGCAAGGTAAGCATTACATATCAAAAGCAGGACGGGAGTTTAAACGTGTTGCTACTGAGGTTTGCTCACAGTTCGATCCATTTGAAAGTGCGGTTGAAATTAAGATGGAAATTTACTTTCCCGATAATCGTCCACGCGACCTTGATAATTTGCCTAAAGGAATTTTTGATAGCTTAGTTGGCGCTGGCTTAATTAAAGATGATAACCGGAAAATTATTCGTAAATATTCGATCGAAGAGAAAGGCGTAGTAAGCAAAGGTAAGTCAATCATTAAAATTAGAGGTATTCATGCGTAAATTTAGCGAGTTATCAGAACTAACGATTGAGCAAGAAGAATTTGTTGACCGTTATATGTATCAATGGGGCTCATGGGTGCGCAGTGGTAGGCTTGATAAACCGCAATTAAATATTATTGCAAAACTAATGCAATCAGTCATTCCTGCAGAGCCAAATGAACCAATTTGCGATGACTCAACAGGAATGATGATTAGCGAAGTTATTGAGAGATTTTTCCTTAAAAACGACCGCACTTTACACTATATCGTATTTTCCTATTATGTTAATAAAAGCACTATTAATCATATAGCGGTTAAACTCCGTGAAAACTGCGGAGAGATAAAAATGCAGCCGTGCGCAGGCAAACCAGATATCCGCACTCCAAGCCTTAAAACGATGATACGGAATGTTGAAAAAGAGCTAAAATTAGCGAAGGCAATAATTCACGAACTTCTTATAACTGGGTTCGTTATTTTGCGAACTGGACGACAAAATGCAAGAAGTATCAAAATTACTTATTGACAAACCTTGTCATCTTGTCCTATCATTTAGATGTACGGTGGTCGCAATGTAAGTAGTGAACACCTAAATTGATTTTTACAGCCCTGATCGGAAACGGTCGGGCTTTTTGTTATCAAACTATAAGGGCGTAGTCTAATGGTAAGACCGCGGTCTCCAAAACCGTTAATTAAGGTTCGAATCCTTACGCCTTTGCCATATCACAAGCTCACGTTAATGCGTGGGCTTTTTTATTGCCCTGAAAATGGGGTGGAGTATGAAAATGTTTAAAGACCCGGGAAATCAAACTTATGTATGGTCAGGGTTTTCTGGTGTACTGGCTTGGTTAGGTGATCAGAATAACCTTATGTTGCTTAGTTTAGCTATTGGTATTTTGACCGCACTTGTTAATGTCTATTCAAAATGTGCCGAAGGGCGAGTGATGAAGAGGGAAGAGGAGCGTAAGGAAGAAATCCATAAGTTGCGCATGGAGCGGTTAAAACGGGGGCTACCTGATGAAATTGACGAGGACTAGAACCACGCTTGGTGCAGCAGGATTTGTCTGTGCAGTATCGAGCATTATTACATTGATGTATGCGCAGTTTGGTGAGGAGCTTATCCTTAGCCCTAAAGGTGCAGAGATTATTGGCAATGCAGAGGGTTGCAGACGAGACCCGTACAAATGCCCATCCGATGTTTTAACTGTTGGTATTGGCTCAACGGCATATAGCGGTCAACCTGTCGATCCAAAACATCGATACACGGATTTAGAGATTGCGGAGCGTTGGAAAAACGATATTCAAGTTGCTGAGAAATGTGTGTTGAATTATGGCAATGGTCGAGCATTACCGCAGTCTGTATTTGATTCTGCAGTTTCGATTACCTTTAATGCAGGTTGTGGCGCTGTTCGTAATTCCACTTTATTCAAACAACTTCGAGCGGGGAACTATCACCAAGCCTGTTACGAATATCCCAAATGGGTATATGCAGGCGGGAAGATATTACCAGGATTAGTCTCTCGTAGAGAAAAAGAGAAAGCATTATGTTTAGCCGATTTGAAACAGCCTTAAAGCTAACCGCACTTTGCTTGATTTTGGGCTTGTGTGGTTGGGCTTGGTATCAATCCCAGAAGATAAGTAGCTTAAAGGCCGAGAACCAAGCACAAGCCCAAACCATTCAGCAACAAGAAGATGCGAACAAGGCATTGAACATTGCACTGCAACAAGAGCGTGATGCGGTAATAGCACAACAGCAACGTAATGATGAAATAGAAAGGATAGCAACAGAAAATGCTGAATCAGTTAAAACAATCATTAAGACACAACCTTGTGCTCACACTCGTTTGCCTCAGTCTGCTCTTGACCGCCTGTACAAATAAGGTCACGACCAAAGCAGAATATATTTACCCACCTCAAGCCTATACTGCACCTTGTGTAAGAACAGCATTTACTGGTGAGACATACGGCGATGTAGTCATACAGCTTGTTAAGGTAACAGCAGAGCGAGATAAGTGCGCAAGCCAAGTAGATAATCTCAATAAGTGGATTAATCAAGCAAAAGGCAGCAAATAAGTTTTATTCAAGTTATTTTAAGGATTTCCTATGTCAGACGTGAAAGGAAAATCCACGTCTGGTCGTGGATTAACGCCTAAACAAGAAAAATTTTGTCAGCTTTATATTGAGCTGGGGAATGCGAGTGAGGCGTATCGGCAAGCGTATAATGCAAAGAATATGACAACTGGAGCAATAAATACGAATGCCAAGAAATTATTAAAAGACACTCCGATCGCACTCCGTATTGAAGAACTACAACAAGCACACCGACAACGCCATAATCTGACTGTAGATAACATCATTGCTGACTTGCAAGAGCTACGTGATATTTGCATGGGGCGTAAATCTGTTGTGCTTACTGATGTTGTCAAAAATGCTCAGGAAGGCTCGGTAAATGCGGTAGATAGCCCAGTGTTTGTTTTTGAACCAACCAGTGCAAACAAAGCCCTTGAGTTGCTTGGTAAGCATTTAGGGATGTTTGCGAATAAAGTTGATGTAACAACCGATGGCAAGCCATTGCCTACCGTGATTAATGTGACATTTAGCGATGAGCCAGCTTAATATTCAATTTCCGACAAAATTCAAACCGCTCTTTGAGTCTATTTGGCGGTTTATTATTTTCTACGGCGGTCGAGGTTCAGGTAAAAGTTTTAGCATTGCGAGAGCATTAATATTGCGAGCTTACCAATCGCCGATTCGAGTTTTGTGTTGCCGTGAGATCCAAAAATCAATTTCCGATTCTGTTATTCAGATGTTGGCAGACCAAATTGAAATGTTAGGACTGCAAGATTTCTTCGATGTTCAGAAAACGCAAATTATCGGGAAAAATGGCTCACGTTTCACTTTTGCAGGGTTAAAAACCAACATCACTTCAATCAAATCAATGACGGGTATTGATGTAGTTTGGGTGGAAGAAGGCGAGAATGTTTCAAAAGAAAGTTGGGATGTATTGATTCCGACTATTCGTGAAGACGGCTCGCAGATTATTGTGAGTTTTAACCCTAAAAATATTCTTGATGACACCTATCAACGTTTTGTGATTCATCCGCCAGAGCGGTGTAAATCTGTTTTAGTAAACTGGCAAGATAATCCATATTTCCCGAAAGAATTAATGGAAGATATGGAGCAGATGCGTGAGCGTGATTACGAGCTTTATCGTCATGTTTATGAAGGCGAGCCTGTAGCTGATTCCGATTTAGCCATCATTAAGCCTGTATGGATTGAATATGCGGTGGATGCGCATCTCAAGCTCGGCTTTACCGCTAAAGGGATGAAGAAGGTTGGCTTTGACGTTGCTGATGAGGGTGTAGATAGTAACGCTAATGCATTTGTTCATGGTTCTGTGGTGCTTGACATTGAGGTTTGGAAGACTGGCGATGTGATTGATTCCGCCAACCGAACAAATCAAAGTGCGGTCAAATTTAAAGCTGATTTGATTATATTCGATAGTATTGGCGTGGGGGCGGGTGTAAAAGCTCACTTTAAACGCTTACCGAAATCATTACAAGTGGAAGGATTTAATGCTGGTGGTGCAGTTGCTTATCCCGAGCGTGAATATATCAAAGGCAAAAAAAATCAAGATATGTTTTCGAACATTAAAGCCCAATCCTGGTGGGCTTTACGTGATAGATTCTATAAAACCTATCGAGCAATAAAGCATGGGGATGTTTATCCTGACGATGAACTGATAAGCCTATCGAGCAAAATCAAAGAGCTTGAGTATCTGAAAGCAGAATTATCACGCCCTCGTGTTGATTATGACAATAACGGGCGGGTAAAAGTAGAAAGCAAAAAGGATATGAAAAAACGCGGCATACCTTCTCCAAATATGGCGGATGCGTTAGTTATGTGTTACGCCCCAACAAAACCTAAATCACTACTGGATTTATAAGATGAATTTTTTAGATGGTATCAAATCACTAGCACTGAAGTTAGGCAGCAAACAAGAGCAAACGTATTATGCTCGTGGGCTGAGTTTAACGGATGACTTAATGCAGATTGAAGCATTATGGCGTGATAACTGGATTGCAAACAAGGTCTGTATTAAACGCTCGGAAGATATGGTGCGTAATTGGCGCGATATTTTTTCCAATGACTTAAAATCTGAACAGCTAGACGAGTTCACTAAGCTCGAGCGCAGATTAAAACTACGTGAGACATTAACTAAAGCGTTGCAATGGTCTAGTCTGTATGGCTCGGTGGGTTTATTGGTTGTAACTGATACTATTAATATCACCTCGCCGTTACAGCCTACAGAGCGATTAAAACAATTAATCATCCTACCTAAATGGAAAATCTCCCCGACAGGGCAACGAGATGATGATGTGTTTTCACCAAACTTTGGTCGATATAGTGAGTATACCATCACTGGCGGCATACAATCTGTTTTAGTGCATCATTCTCGCTTATTAATTATCAATGCCAATGATGCGCCTTTATCTGATAACGATATTTGGGGTGTATCAGACCTTGAAAAGATTATTGATGTGCTTAAACGCTTTGATAGCGCCTCTGCGAATGTGGGCGACCTTATTTTTGAGAGTAAAATCGATATTTTCAAAATTGCAGGGTTGTCTGACAAGATATCTGCAGGCTTAGAAAATGATGTAGCTCACGTTATTTCAGCGGTGCAGTCGATTAAATCGGCGACCAATAGCCTGTTGCTTGATGCGGAAAACGAATATGACCGCAAAGAACTCACATTCAGCGGGTTAAAAGACCTACTAACAGAGTTTCGCAATGCGGTGGCAGGCGCGGCAGATATGCCAGTCACCATTTTGTTTGGGCAATCTGTTTCGGGATTGGCAAGTGGTGATGAGGATATTCAAAACTACCACGAAACAATCCATCGATTACAAGAAACAAGATTGAGACCTGTGTTTGAAGTGCTTGATACATTGCTATGCAATGAATTATTTGGCGGACAGCCTGAAGACTGGTGGTTTGAATTTTTACCATTGACCGTGGTTAAACAAGAACAACAAGTCAATATGCTTAACACCTTTGCTACAGCGACAAATACGTTAATTCAAAATGGCGTAGTAAATGAATATCAAGTGGCAAACGAACTCCGAGAAAGTGGCTTGTTTGCCAATATCTCTGCCGATGACATTGAGGATATGAAAAATGCTGATGAATTTGCCAGAAATTTTGAAGAACCAGAAGGCGAAAACACGCAAGTTCAAGCCAGTGAAGATGAGCAAGAGAACGGAGCTTTGGTATAGACAGCAGCTTAAGCAGTTCGTCAAAACGATGACCGATGATGTAGAAAGAGCCATGCAACAACCGCAAGGCTCTTTTTTTATGGATGATGCAAAAGGGTTCCAAGCAATTAGTGCGAAAGCGCTGATGAAAGTATTAGAAAAGTACGAAAAATCTGACCGCACTTCACAGGCCGAAAATATCGCCAATGGCTTTGTTAGTCGTGGTGATGCACAAAATCATACCGAAGTATCAACCAATCTAAAAAATCAAACTGGCATCGATTTATCTGCCTATTTACGCAATAGTCCGAATATTGTAGAAAGGGTAAATGAATTAACGGTAAGTAACATCCAATTAATCAAATCCATTCGCACGCAATATCTTGATAAGGTGCAAAATGCCGTCATGCAAGCAATGGTTCAGGGGCATTGAATAAAGACTTAGCCGAACAGCTCAAAAAACTAGGGAAAGATGCAGAAAGTCGTGCAATGCTTATTGCTCGAGACCAATCCTCAAAATTAAATGCAGCATTAACTCGAGCACGCCATGAAGAGGTTGGCGTAAAAAAATACATGTGGTCAACATCGGGTGATGAGCGTGTGCGTGCAAGCCATGCTGAAAAGGATGGGCAGATATTCGAATATGCTAATCCGCCTGCCGATACTGGTCACCCTGGTCATGATGTTAATTGTCGATGCGTTCAGATTCCGGTGCTTGATGATATTGTTAAACCTGAATCTAGCGAAGATGAAAAAGAACCTCTTGTTCAGAAATCTGGAAAAATGGAACTATCTGACTTGATTGATTCGTCAAGTGGTAGAGGTGGTAATAAATTATATTCCGATATAGGCAGTGTTAGTTCAGAGTTGGTAGCTAAGGCAAAAGAGAGTATTGGGCTTGATATTTCAGATTGGCAACATAGTGTGGACGAATCAGGTATTCGTCATACATTTAAGCAGCACGGAAATGAAACAACAGAAAGTAAGCGAGGACAGCGAGCTGTAACAAAAAAAGATATTCTCTTATTACCGCTTATTATTTCAAGTTTTGACAGTATTGAATATGCGGGATTAAGTGATATGGGGAATGAAACGTTTTTAATCAAGAAAGAGATTGAAGATGAAATATTTACCGTTCAAGAAGTGCGTAAAAAACACAAAAAACTGACAATGAAAACGATGTGGATTAGGCGGAAATCAAAAAAATAACCGCAGAATAGTTTGGTGCGTAATTCCTAGTTTATTAACTCGCATCCGCATACGTCCAAAACGTTCCCAAGCTCAATCTACGGTTTACTTATTTTACCACTATTAGTTCAAATGTTAAACACCCTAAGCATCATCTTATGATGAGATTGTGGATATGCTTTGACCAAGAGATGACAAAGAATGAAACGTTATTCAAATAACCCGATCAGAAATGGTCTGGTTTTTTATTGGGGTAAATAAATGAAATTCACAGACAAAACTACTCAAGCGGCCACACAAAGAACCATCACTAAAGATGGTTTTTTAGTTGTGCCAGCAACCATTTCAAAAGTTGGGGTATTTGATTATCTCGCTACAGAACTTGGGCTAAAAGAAGACGGTATTAAAAAAGTCGCTCGCACAGAGAAATCTTTATTTAGCGATGAAACGATTAAGAGTTTTGAAAATGCCACATTAACCGTTGGTCATCCTAAAGATGGAGTGAATGCGAAGAACTGGAAACAGCTCTCTGTCGGTGTCGTGCGTAATGTTAAGCGAGTCGGCGATGAACTCACGGCAGAGGCTTGGATTTATGATGAATCTGCGATTAAAACTGTGCAGGAGAATGGTGTTGAGCAATTATCTTGTGGTTATGACTGCGATATTAAGCCTTCCACAGTACAAGATGCAGATTTTGAGATGTCGCCGATGATCGGCAACCACGTAGCGATTGTGGCAAAGGGTCGCTGCGGTGGAAGTGTAAAACTTGCCGATGAGGATAAAACCATTATGGGGAAAACCGCAAAAATTCTCGATGCGTTTTTAGGTGCGTTCGGCATCAAGTTGTCGGATGAACAGAAAAAACAAATTGAGGAAGAAGAAAAGTCTGGTGGTGAAGAAGGGAAAGAGCAAAAAGCCGAAACCTCGACCGAACCAAAAGGAAAACAACCTGAACCTGAAAATAAAAAGGAAGATGACGTGGAAAAAGAAGAACTTGAAAAACGCCTTAAAGCTAAAGATGAAGAAATCCAACAGCTAAAAGAGGCGCAAGCAAAACGTGATGCAGAAGTAAAACAAGCCGCTGTATTGGCTGATGCAAAAACTGCATTTAAAGAAGTCAATTTTGCGGATAATGCTACTGTGCGTGAAATCCAAGAAAGTGCAGTCGTAGCGCAGGGTATTTTTACTAAAGATGAGGCGACCAAATTATCCGATGAGGAAATTTCTGGCGCATATCAAACAGCAAAAGCGGTTGCGGCGAAATTAGCGGATGAACGTAAATCACTTGGCAGTATTTTGCTTGGTGACGCTGCGATGAATAAAGCTGCGCCGTCTATCGATTTTAATAAAACTTACAACAGTTAGGAGTAATTAGATGAGTTACGCTTACGAACAAGCGCCTGCGCGTGCAGGTGAATTAGGCAAGGGCAATCTTGCAAGTGCAAAAACCACAGCAGAAAAGGTCACCGGCAAAGTAAAAGCAGGTGAATTTGTGGCATTAAATCCTGCAGGTGGTGTGAAATCCTTATCCGCTAAAACAGATGTATTGGCTGGCGTGGTATTAGCAAGTCGCATTCGCGATGAATGGCCTGAAGGCGAATTAGTCGATGTAATGCACATTGGTGCAGGCGATGCCATTTGGGTGAATGTTGCACCAGAGAAAACAGTTACTCGAGGCAACAAAGTATTTGTATTAACAACGGGTGGCGATGGTAAAACTGGCGCAATCCAAGGCGAAACCGATGCAAATGCGATTGAAACAGGCTACACCGTGATTGACGTTAAGGGTCAATTAGCGATGATTACAAAATTATAAGGGGTGATGAATGTCATTATTAACTTATGTACAAAACGGATTAACGGCTGTAAGCAAAGAAATTTCAGAAACCAAATATCCTGAAATTGTGTTCCCGCAATTTGTCTATGTTGACCAACAAACAGCTGTAGGTATCACTGAAAAACTTCATTATGGTGCAGATGAGCACGGTTCGCTTGATGATGGTTTAATTACCACTGGCACAAGTACATTAGACCAAGTGGAAGTCGGCTTTACGCCAACTCGCTCTTATATTGTGCCATGGGCTAAATCGGTAACATGGTCAACACCAGAACTTGAGCAAGGCAAATTATTAGGGTTAGCGTTAGATACCGCCAAAATTATGGCGTTAAATAAAAACGCACAACAAACCTTGCAAAAAGTGGCGTTCTTGGGTCATGCCAAAGATACTCGCTTAACTGGTTTGCTAAACAACAAGTCTGTTGAGGTATACAACATCAAAGGCACGGCAGCAAATACGAAAGTCCAAGCGATGGATTTTGACAAATCAGTGGCATTCTTCAAAGAAATGTTCCTCGCAGGTATGGAAAAAACCAAACGCATTGAAGCACCAAACACCTTTGCGATTGATTCGCTTGATTTAGCACATTTAGCGTTAACGCAACGCAATAATACTGACACAACCGCATTAGAGTTCTTAACTAAGAGCCTGTCTGCGGCTGCAGGTCGTGAAGTGGCAATTAAAGCCTTGCCATCAAACTTTGGTTCTCGTGTAACAAGTGGCAAAACTCGTGCAATGGTTTATGTAAACAGCAAAGAGCACGTTATCTTTGATGTGCCAATGTCGCCAACTGTGTTAGCTGCTCAACAAAAAGGCTTATTAGCTTATGAATCTGGCTTACGCATGGCATTTGGTGGCGTAACCTTTATGGAGCCAGATTCCGCACTTTACGTAGATTACTAGGGGAAATATATGCCAACAATAGAAGATTTTCATGAACGTTATCCCGAGTTTAAAGAGGTCGATGGTTTTCGCATTGACCTTTTTTTATTGGATGCACAACAAGAAATCAGCCAAGCACGATGGGGGCGACTTTTCGAGCGTGGCGTGTTGGCATTAGCGGCGCATTTACTGCGCCTTTCTCTTTGGGCGGAAAAGGGAAAAGGCGAGGCTAATCGTAGTACTGCAAGTGAAACGGCAGGGGAGTTATCTGTTAGCTATGCCGTGCCAACACTGACAGGCACCGATGCAGATTATCAATTAACAGCGTATGGCCAAGAGTATTTGCGATTACGTAAATTGGTTGGCATTGGGGTAATGGTGGCGTAAATGGCGGTGCAAATTACGGGGAATTTAGCGCAAGCGAAAGCGTTAATTGAGCGATTGAGGGCTGATAAAGACAAAGCGGTTTACGTTGGATTTCCTGCTGAGTTTGATGAGCCAGTCGAGGGGGCTGAGAATTTTAATCTCGCCTCTTTGGCGGCTGTATTGGAGCTTGGCAATGAACATATTAAACCGCGTCCTTTTTTACGCCAAACGCTCTCAGAAAACCAAGAGAAATATACCGCACTTTTTGTTCAGTATTTTCAGGAAGGGATGGACATTGCGCAAATTTATAAAGAGCTAGCGATTAAGGCTCAAGGTGATGTCCAGCTTAATATAGCAAGAGGTAAATGGATTGAAAATGCAGATTCAACCAAAATAGCATGGAAACTTAAGGATGTTAAAGATCCTAAACGCAGGAAAAAACTTAGAGCAACATTAGATCCCAAAAGTATTGAGAAAAACCCACTCATATGGGATGGGCACTTGCGTGGTTCTGTAAAAGGTATCGTTAAATGAGTTTAATCAATCAATATCCTCGCTTTCTGAATAGCAAATTTAGCCAAATTGTCACCGTGAAACATCTGCAAGGTGAGCATTCATCTGATGGGTTTGGGGCGAGTTATACCGATGAAAGCATGACTGCCATTGTTATGCCGACCTCTCCTAATGATGTGTTGTTATTGCCAGAAGGTGAGCGTTTTATCCCCTCAATAAAAATCTACACCATTAAGCCGTTAAAAATAGGTGATTTGGTTATTTATGAAGGGGAAACCTACAAAATAAAAACCGTAGCAAATTGGGGAAAATATGGATACCACAACAATATCGGCGTTAGACACAGCCAAACTGCGAAAGTGGATTCAACAGGCTTTACAGTTACCTAATGGTGCCGTTATTGGTGGCTGGCTCCCTGAAAATCCTTTACCTGCTTTTATTACCGTGGATTTGATGACAAGTAATGAAATCGGGCAGGCCACGAGAGAATTTGACGGTAAGCGTGAGCGTATCATTCAGTCAATGCAAAGCACTGTTAGCGTCTCTTGTTTTGGTCGGAATTCCCTTGCGCAGTGTTACAAGCTAAAAGCCATTTTCCAAAGTTCGGCGTTTCTTTCTTTTCTAAAATCAAATCACTGGGGCGTGATTCGTTTTTCAGATGTCCGCAATTTAACGGCTACCGTTGGGGCAGATTATGAAGAACGAGGGCAGTTTGATGTTGTATTTAGCCATCATCACATTGTTGATACACCTCTAGATCCGATAGAAAACGTTGAACAACGCACAAACCATTTAATTCAACAAATAGGAGGATAGCCTTATGGCATTATCTATCTCGCAGATTGTCAATGTGCAGTTAAATACTGTGCCAAAATCTGCCGCGCGTAAATCATTCGGTATAGTAGCATTGTTCACGCCAGAGGCAGGACAAGCATTTGCTGATGCGAGTACGCGTTATGTTTATGTCGAAAATCAACGTGATGTAGAACAGTTGTTCGGCACAAATTCAGAAACAGCAAAAGCAGCACAGCCATTTTTTGCTCAAAGCCCTCGTGCAAAACAATTAATTATTGCGCGCTGGCAAAAAGAACCCGCAACCATTGATGCAACCAAAAACACATTAAGCGGTGCAACCTTATCGGATGATTTAGAGCGTTTTAAAACGGTTGTAAATGGTCGATTCACTCTGACTATTGGCACTGAAACCAAGAAAGTAAATGGGCTATCTTTTGCTGATGCATCAGATTTCAATGCGATTGCAGTTAAAATCCAAGAGAAATTGACAGCACTTCCTTCATCTTTATCTATCTCTTACGATAGCGTAGGACAACGTTTTATCATCACATCTAACAACGCTGGAGAAGATACAGCGACCGAAATCCATTACGCCTTTAATAGTGGTGGTAACGGTGAGTATATTGGCTCATTGCTTAAATTAGAAAATGGCCAAGCAAGCCGAAAAGTAGGCAAGGCATCAATTTCTTTGAAAAAAGAAACCGTTGCAGAGGCATTATTTAACGTAGCCGAAGTGAATAATGCGTGGTATGGCTTTACGTTTGCTGCACAGCTTACTGATGGTGAAGTGGAATCTGCTGCAAAATACGCGCAAGCTAATACCAAAATGTTTGGTGCGAATGTTATTCGCGTTGAACAGCTTGAATGGTCTGCTGATAACATCTATAAGAAATTATATGATGCAGGTTTAGATCACACATTAGCGATGTTCGATAAAAACGATATGTACCCAGCATCTTCCGCATTGGCTCGTTTATTATCAACGAACTTTGCGGCAAATAATTCAACCTTAACGCTTAAATTCAAGCAACAACCAACTATTACAGCAGATGAAATTACGGCAACGGAGTTCTCTAAGGCTAAACGCTTAGGCATCAACGTGTACACCTATTTTGATGATGTAGCGATGATTGCTGAAGGTACAGTGATGGGCGGTAAATTTGCGGATGAAATCGTTATCTTAGACTGGTTTACCGATGCTGTGCAAAAAGAGGTATTTGCTCGCTTGTATAAATCACCGACAAAAATCCCATTAACAGACAAAGGCCAAGCGGTATTAATTGCTGCCGTGGAGAAAGTTTGTTTAGAGGGTGTAAACAATGGTGCTTTCGCACCAGGTCAATGGACGGGCGATAGCTTTGGTAACTTGACGACAGGTGATTATCTTGAGAAAGGTTACTATGTATGGGCGGCACCAATGGATACGCTATCTGATAGCGACCGTGAGCAACGCCGTGCAACGCCAATTCAAACCGCAGTGAAATTAGCAGGCGCAATTCATTCAAGCGATGTGATTGTGAACTATAACCGATAATTCAAAAGCCAAGGAGAAATTCTTGGCTTTATTCTACTAGAGGAAAAACTATGGCAGTTTTCGATCCAAAACAAGTTGTCGTGTTATTAGACGGCAAAGAAATAAGTGACTGGGCAGACGGATCAGATGTGATTAATGCGACCAACCAAGTTGATGCGGGGCAAATGGTTATTGGTGCAAATGGCACAGGCGTATTTATCGCAAACCCTGACCAATCAGGCAAATTAACCCTAAAAATTAAACAACATTCTGAGGATAACGCCTATTTATCTAAGTTGTTTAATCAACAAAAAACCAGTATTAAAACCTATTTACCGATAACTCTCGCTATCCGCGATTTAATCAATGATGATGTTGTCACGGCAAGTAAAGGGTATTTCACCACGCCTGCGCCTTACGTGCGTGGGAATGGACACAATGCGACAACCTGGACGATTGTGTTTGAGAAAATGACGATGAATCTTGAAAAAGGTGTTCAATAATGGAAAGTAAACAAATCAATATTGAAAATGTCACTTATACGATGACGCCAGCTAATGCGATGACAGCATGGACTGCACTCAAAAATGCAATGAAATTATTGCAATCAGTCGATTTATCATCATTAGGTAACAATAAAAAACTCGGTGCAAGCGTATTGACGACTGTATTGGCGAATTTAGGCGACCCAAGCATTAAAGAGCTTGAGGATATTGTGCTTAAACATACCTCATGTGAGCAAGATGGCAAACTATACCGACTGTCTGAACGTTTTGATAGTCATTTTAACCAACACCGTGGGCATTTAATCCCAGTATTAAAAGAAGGGTTGATGTATCAATTTGCTGATTTTTTTATCGGTGGGGGCGGATTGCTGAGCAATATTCAAGCCAATCTAAAAGCGAAGAAATAAGCCAGTCAGACAGCAAAGTTGACTGGTTTATTTTTACGCCCATTGTAAAAAACTTTTGTTCACTACACGAATTAAGGTCGGTTTATTCGTTAACCGACCTTTTATCTTTCCATGAAGTCATTGTTGAATTAAATCAAATGGAGCAACGCAATGCTACTCGATGAACTACTGATTAAAATCGGCATTGATGCGGATAGCCAAGCAATGCAACAGTTTGAGCGATTCCTCAATGCAATTGGAGACGGCACTGAAGACGCAGCAGAAAGTTTAGGTGCCTTTGGTCAAGCGTTGGAAGATGCCGCTAACGAGGCCGCTAAACAAGTCAGAGACATGCCTGAGTTCAGCGAGTTTTTTGCATCGCTTGAAAAACTACAAGCTGAAACAGAAAATCTTTCTGAAGATGAAGCCTTAGATGCGTGGGTGCAGAAACTTATCGAAGGGGATAAGCTCTTATCTGAGTTTGGTGAGAGCTTTCTTGAAAACACTGAACAGCTCTCGAAAGAGTTACAAGAAGCGGGGTTAAGTGCCGAGCAGGTTGAGAAAGTTATTGGCAAACTCAAATCTGCGATTGAGCAAAAAACCGATGCTACCGAAAAAGATACAAAAGCCGTAGAAGATAACGCCAAAAGCACAGAAAATTTATCTGACAATATCATTGACTTGTGGGCGACCCAATATGGTGCAGTCGGCTTATTGAATAAATTCGAATTACTTGGCATTACCATCAATAAAACCACTCTTAAAGTTGCGGCATTTGGTGCAGCTTTCTACGCTGCCACAATCGGAGTGAAGAATTTTGTTGATGCTAATCTTGATGCACTCGATGAAATTAAACAACTCTCAGCTGTCACGGGCGAATCAGCCGACCAAATTTACAACTTAGGTAAGGTTGCAGAGGTCAATGGCTCATCCGCACAGGCTGCCCAATCGTCTATTGAAGGATTGTCTCGTGTTATAGGTGAGGCAGCAACAGGTATCGGTCGAGGGGCTAAATCATTTGAGCAATATGGACTAAGCGCCAAAAAAGCGAATGGGGATGTTAAAACCTCAAGCGAAATGCTAGGTGAAATCTCGGACAAGATGAAAGCAATGGGCGAGCAAGAGCAAATTGCGATGCTTGCGAAACTCGGCATTGATGGTTCGATGATTCAAACCTTGCGTCTTGGTAATGATGAGCTGAAAGAACAAATCGCCCTTGCAAGCGCACTTACACTTGGGGTGGGTAACGCAGAAAATGCAGAAACTGCCGCCGCTTTTAAAGATGCGTTGACGCAGGTTTCTCAAGTATTTAAGGCTATTGGTGAATATGTATCACTCCGTGTCGCGCCATCCATTCAGCGATTAGCCGAGCGGTTTACAAAATGGTTTACCGAGAATAATGAGTTTATCAAGACCGCACTCAACGGCTTTGGCAAAATACTGTCATTTTTATTTGAGTTAGCCGCGGCCATTGATAATGTTGTTGAACATACTGTTGGTTGGAAAACTGTAATCTATGCATTAGGTGCAGCGTTATTGTGGTTAAGTCGACGGATGTTATTAGCTTTTGCGACCAACCCTGTCACATTGATTATAGCGGGCGTTGCAGCCTTGTTTTTACTTGTTGATGACTTTATCACTTATCTTGAAGGCGGAGAAACGGCATTAGGTGAATTTTGGAAGCCATTTAAGAGCGCACTTTTATGGGTAAAATCCACGTGGAAAGATTTTGTTGATAACTTTAGTGTCGATCCAATTGGTGCAACATTATCCCTCATCACAGATATGCTTGAGTTACCGTTTAAGCTTGGGCTCGCGCTTGTTGGTGGTTTGTGGAATTTATTTACTGGCGAACAGTTAGATTTGGATGTTATCGAGACCAAGTTCGCCCAAGTCACCGACTGGATTAAAAAGCCATTCCAAAGTGCATTTGATTGGGTTAAGGGCTATTACGACCAATATATCGCACCGATTGTTGATACAATAAAAGGGTGGTTTAGTGATAGTGGCGAAAAGGTGGGAACAGCAAGTCAAAATGCGAAAGCCTATGACACGATGATGTTTGACCCATCTTACACAGCGGCTCCTCAAGTTGCTGCGGCAGGAGTCAATAATAAAACTTCAAATGCGGATAACAGTGTCAAAAACAGCAATAACAAAATCACCATTACGCAAAATATCCAAGGCACGGACAATCCAAAAGCAGTGGCAGACCAATCGGCTCGCGCGATCAATAATCAACTTTCACCTGTTGTGGGGTAGCCTCTATGTTAAATTTTGCACAAGTATCCAATCGTAGTATTGGCACAATAACATTCGATGTGGTTACAACAGAAGACCATCAGTCGGATTTATCTATTACAGAAAACCCGATTGAATCAGGGCTGCCATTGCTGACCATGCAGTTATTCAGCCTAAACAAGTTACCATTAATGGTGTAATGGTTGATCACGACCATTCGACTTTTGGTTTAGACCTTCCGTTTATCGGCAATATTCGTGGCGGGATAGACTTTCTTAACAACTTTCCTCTGCCAGTTAAGGTTATCACTCAAACATCGCAAACTATCGCAAGAGCGGGGAGAGCGATTAGCCAAGTTGCAGGTGCGTATAGTCAAGCGAAGAGCATTCTTAATCAAGCGCGAACCATTGCCCCTTTTTTGCCTGACTTTGGGCTAGGCGGATTGCTAGATAGCAGTGCAGGGGATAGCAGAGTGCAAAAATGCTATGCCGACCTTGTTGCTTGCCAGAAATCAGGGGAAACCATTGATATACAGACAGGGATTAACTTGTACAAAAACATGCTAATCCAATCTGTAGCGGTCAATCAGTCACAAGATGGCAGTGCAACATTTACCATAACGGCTCGTGAGATATTTATTGTTGAGACGCAAACAGCTCAATCTAAATCTAAGACAGGGGTATCGGGTAAAAGTAAAAGCGGTCGAGCAGCGACTCAATCAGCAACAAAATCACAGCAAGGTTCTACTCAACCAAAGAACGATACACCTAAAAGAACCTCTTCGCTTTTCAATCTTTTTAAATGGTGGTGAGACGTATGCGTAAAATTCCATTAACACAACATCCTTATCAGGAGCAAACTTTTGAATTTAACGGCATAAAAATCCGCTTAACCTTGCGATTTAATAGTATTGGACAGTTTTGGGCAATGGATGTATTTGAGCCAGTAAATCAAAAACAGATTTGTCGAGGTCATGCGCTCGCGTGCGGAGTGCCATTATTGGCTCGCAGTACGCAGCCTTATTTCTTCTATTTGGACGATGAAAGTGGTGCTGAATTAGACCCAATGAGTATGGAAGATTTGGGCACTCGATGCTTTTTGTATATAGGCGAAAAGGCATCGTAAATTAATAGATAAAAATAACCCGATAGCTAGGCACTATCGGGTTTTTTATTCCAACTTTCCCAATAAAGAAGGAACAAATTTTGAGTAAGTATAGCAAAACTAAGTTAAAAATACACTTAAAAGAGGGGTTAGAAATGGAAACAAATGCAAGTCCGATTATGCGAGGTGCAATCGCATTCTCTATTGTTATCGTTGCGCTTGGCTTGTTTGCTTTATGTATTACACCGTTGGCAAATGTCCTTATTGAACTTGCTAAATAGCGCAAGGAGAGACAATGAAACAATTTGGCAGACGTTGGAAACTCGACATTAGTAACGACCAAGAAACGTTAAGCATTGAGCAATTACGTGTTGCGTTTGAAATTGATAAAACCATCAATGAAAAGCCTAATCCGCTAAAATCCAAGTGTGGAACTTAAATCGAGACCATATCAACCAATTATTAAGCCAAGACTATAAGAAAGTTGCCTTATCAGTTGGTTATGGCGAGTTACGCCAAATCTATGCGGGAGATATTACCAAGACAAGAATCCAACGAGAGGGATTGGATTTTGTCCTTACGCTTGAGTGTTCGGACGGGCATCAAGCCTACACTCAATCGAGAGCTAAAACAACATTAAAAGCAGGAGCAACAGACAAACAGATTGTTGAGGAATTGCAAAAGACCATGCCTAAAGTACAGTCTGGTGCCATTGACATTCCTAATCAGCGCAAACTCCCTCGTGGTAGGGTATTAAACGGCAATAGCCGAGATATTCTCACTAAAATTGCGCGCAATAATAAGGCTGATTGGTCTATCCAAGATGGCTCGCTTATTTTTCTGCCGAAAGATAAAGTGCTAAGTGATGATGCTGTACTGATTTCTCAAGATACAGGAATGATTAATGCACCAGAACAAACCGATGAGGGACTAGAGCTCACTTGTTTACTCAACCCTGCATTACAAATTGGCGGACTTGTGAAAGTTGAATCTATCATTGAGTACTTCAATGGGGAGTACAAGATTGTAAAACTTGCGCATTCTGGCGATGGTATCGGTGGGATTGGCACAGCAAGATGACGGTTGTCGGGGGCAAATTCCAAAAGGTAGAAAAGCCTAAAAAAACGGACAAAAAAGACAGGAAAAAATGACCGCACTTTTGTTAAGTGCAGTCATTTATATTAAATGACACCGACACGCAATTCGGCACCGCAAGCATGCGCATAGCGTTGTAGTGTTAGAAATGAAGCCCGACTGGCATTCTTTTCTAATTTGCTGATTGCCGGTTGAGTTACACCCATTTTTTCGGCAACTTGAGAAATAGTGAGACCTGCACGAATACGCATTTCTTGGAGTAGTGATTGCAGTTCCTCAATACGTTTTTCTTGCAAATAAAGTGCTTTAGTTTCTTCGTCTTGAAGTAAGGTCTCTTTTACTTGTTTGTAACTTATCGGTTTAACTTTCATCGGTCATTTCTCCTAAACGTTTTAAAGCTAATTCAATTTCTGACGGTGGGGTTTTCTGTGTTTTCTTAACAAAAGTGCGCAGGATGTAAATTTTCTTCCCTATGGCAAAAGCAAAAAAGGTGCGCGAAATATCTTTATTGCCAGCGCGCAGTTCAAATAAACCATTACCCATTGCGCGCGTATGCGGGAAACGAAGCTCACTGCCTAATGTTTCTAACTTATCCAGAGCATTTAACGCTTTAGCTCGCATTATTGGAGATAAGGCTTCAATTTCAGCGAATGCTTCAGGGTGAAATAATAACTCGAACATAAAACTCTCATAACTTTTAAGTTATGCAAATCATAACATATTTAAAATATAAATCAAAGGTTATATTTAATGAACTACGCACAAACCTTAGCAACGCCAGAAACCGCAACCGACCATCAAATCCAACAAAACCAACTAAATTTACATACTGCACTTCCTGCAAAAGTGGTGAGTTTTGACCCAGCAAAACAAACTGTATCACTTGCCATACAAATAAAAATGCAGTTAGTCGATGGGAGTGGGGCAGATATACCGCCACTTCTTGATGTGCCTGTGAGTTTTCCTCGTGGCGGGGGCTTTGCAGTGACATTCCCGCTTAAAGCAGGTGATGAGGGGATAGCGATATTTTCCGAGCGTTGCATTGACGGATGGTGGCAAAACGGTAACGCATCAACGCCTTTAGATTTTAGGCTACATGATTTATCCGATGCGATGTTTATTCCTGGCATATGCTCTGTGCCGAAAGCTATTGGCGGATTTTTTACCGAAGGGTTATCAATGCAAACCCTTGATGGCGGCACATACATCAGAATCAAAAACGGCTCGATTTTGATTAAAGGAAATATCGAACATCAGGGCCATACCTCGCAAACAGGCTCGCATAGCTCCACAGGCGTTATCTCGAGCGATACAGATGTAAAAGCAAGTGGTATTTCAGTGAAAAACCATAAACATACAGGCGACAGTGGCGGTAAAACAGGAGTGCCAGAATGAGAGTAAGACGACTTAATAAAGAGCACGATTGGACATTTGGGCAAGGCTTTTCAAACTACGCAACAGAATCAGATGCCATTGCTCAAAATGTACAAACTCGCCTTTGGTCATTTGCTAATGACTGGTTTTTAGACCTAGAACACGGTTTGCCTTGGCTTGAACAAATGGGGCGAGGGGTAAATATGGCAGACTGGGAAATCAAAATAAAACGCTATGTGTTGGAAACTGAAGGTGTAAGCAGAATAACTGATTACCAAGCTAATTTTGATGCAGATACACGCAAGCTGACCATATCGATTGATTACCAAGATATTTACGGACAGCAACAAACCGCACGTTATGACGCTTAAAGTGTGGTTAAATTAAGTAAAGTTTTGTGATGAAGATCGCAAAAATAGAAAATTTCTGATTAAAAATCTACATAAACAATTTTGGTTCCGTAGAATAGATACTCCTATTTTTAATGAAGGATGCATACTATGGAACCAAGCAATATTTTTGCCACAATTATTGTAATTTTAATGTTACTTAGCCCTTTTTATCTTGTTTATCTGATTATAAAGAAAATAAAAAAAGGCAAGGATCAAAAGATACAATCGGAATATAACGACCTATCATCAAAAATTAAACACCTACAAGATGAGATTAATGAAAAGTCAAAAGAGTTATCTTTAATTAAGGATGAGCTTAAGAGTTATGAACCAGAAGGGGCTTTATTAAGAGTTGGATTATACCAGCCTATATTTAGCTTTGATACCTCTGAAGAATATAAAGCAAAAATTCTTGAATTAAGAGAAAAGCAAAAAGCACTATTTAAAAGTAATTTGGCTTGTACTTGCTCTACAACATGGACTGTTGGGACAGGTAAAGATGCTAAAAAGCAAGGTGCTAAAATGACAAAAAATAATATTGATTTAGCTTTAAGAGCTTTCAATAATGAATGTGATGCGCTGATTAGTAAAGTTAGCAGTAGTAATTTTGAAAAAATACGAAATGGAATCCAACATTCTTATGAGCATATTAATAAGCTAAATCAACACAATTTAATATCTATTAATCCAGCTTATTTAGCTCTTAAGCTAAAAGAATTAATGGCTACCTATGAATATGCCTTGAAGAAAGAGGAAGAAAAGGCAGAACAAGCCAGAATTAAAGAGGAAATGAGAGAAGAGGCTAGAGCACAAAGAGAATTAGAGAAAGCTAAAGCTGAGGCGGAAAGAGCTCAACGAGATGCCGAGAAAGAGTTGGAAAATGCTCGGAAACTGCTTGAGAAAGATCAGGCTAACACTGAGCTTCAGGCAAGAATCGCCGAGTTGGAGCTGAAATATCAAGAAGCCTTGGAAAATAGCCAGAGGGCTATTTCTCAAGCTCAACTAACGAAATCCGGGCATGTTTATGTAATTAGTAATATTGGTTCATTTGGTGAGAATGTGTTTAAAATTGGTATGACACGCCGATTAGAGCCATTAGACCGTATAAGAGAATTGGGCGATGCTAGCGTGCCATTCTCTTTTGATGTTCACGCATTGATCTATAGTGAAGATGCGCCAGCATTAGAAAATGAATTGCACAAGGTGTTTGCGGATCATCAAGTAAACCGTGTCAATCCACGTAAAGAGTTCTTTAAGGTACCATTAGAGATAATTGCCGACGAGGTCAAAAAACGCAATGCTAAAATTGAGTTTACAATGCTGGCCGAAGCGTCGGAATATTATCAATCCTTGGCAATGGAGAAAGAGCACAAATATACTGATATTATTGAATCTGATGATGAAGATTTATCAGAAGAATAGTTACAAATCCCTTGACACCCAAGGGGATTTTTCATTATTATTTTTATCAAGCAGATAGTTATCTGCTCAAGGTGTCGAAGCCTTATTAGCAGTAAGCGGTTAGTCCGCTCCCGATAGCATAGCGGTTTTTTTTATGCGTAAAATTTAGCAACCTTGTTTGTTTATTGCCATTAAACATTCATTACGCATAACCATATCTTATCTATGCCGAGTGGGCGACTAATACAATACCCGAAAGGGAAATATGTCCAGCTGACTTACTGCAGCCTTCGAACCACTTGGCGCCCAACTTGCGGCATCTTAAAAATATCGAAGAAACAGTAGGAGACAGTTATGTCTAATCAAATCTCAACTCAAACAATTTCATTCAACAATCAGTCATTAATTACCGTTGAACAAAATGGCGTGCATTATGTTGCTATGAAGCCTATTTGTGAAAATATCGGCATTCAATGGGAATCGCAATACAATCGAATTAGACGTGATGATGTACTAAATTCAGTTATATTCATCATGAATATGACTGGAAGTGATAGTAAGAATTATCAAATGATCTGCTTACCAATCGAATATTTAAACGGTTGGTTATTTGGTATTGATATTAATCGTTGTAACCCAGAAATCCGTGACACATTAATCAAATACAAAAAAGAGTGTTATCAAGCGTTACATGATTATTGGTTTAATGGTAAAGCAGAACGCAAAACTACGGTAGATGATCGCACAGGCCTACGCAATGCTGTAAATATGTTAGTTAGCAAGAAAGGCTTAATTTATTCTGAGGCTTATCATTTAGTCCATCAACGCTTTAATGTGGAATCAATCGAAGATTTAACATTAGAGCAATTACCGCAAGCAGTAGAGTATGTTCACAAAATAATTTTAGAAGGGGAATTAATCACTGAGGCTGAATTGCCTAGCCGTGAAAAGAAATTCAGCTTTGAATTTACCGAGTACGAACTCCAACAGCTTATTTGGTTATGGTTTGCTTTCAAACGTGGCGTCGGCACATTCCAACATATTGAGAGAGCCTTTAACGTTCTAGGCTCGAACATGAGTGGGCAAATCTACGGACAGGCTTACGAATATTTAAGCGTGTTACGCTCAACAAACAAAATCTTAAACCGCATTACACAAGAGTTTGAGATTGACCCAATGACAAATTGGCGTGTATTAAAACACTTGCGAGGCTTTAATCCAAAAGCAGTCAAAATCGACTTCTAAAAACAACGGAAAATCCGACCTCACTTACCGCTTACGGGAAACTGTAAGCGGCTTTAGGCGTGCTTAAAATCACAACCCGATCATTTCCGATCGGGTTTTTTATTGGAGAAAATATGGCAAAACTGATTGAAACAGGCATTCAAATTGATCGATTAAACGAAATCGTAGCACGATTTGAAGATGGATTTAGACAAATCTATGGGCAGAATATCGACCTATCGCCCAACTCACCCGATGGGCAAATGGTGGGCTTACTTGCTCAGATGAAGATGGATATTGAGGAGCTTGCCGAGAACGTATATCGACAGTTAGATCCTGATGTTGCGACAGGTGCTTGGCTCGATCAACGAGTCGCTTATGCAGGATTGATAAGACGAGCGGCAAGCTATAGCTATTTGCGCTCAGTAATTTTGACAGGGGAGCCTTTAACTCACCTTTATGCAGGGATTGTAGTGTCTGACCCACATAAAGTTCGATGGGTATTAACGGCAGATGTGCAGCTAGATAGTAATGGCTCCACCCGTGCGGACTTCCGCAGCGAAGAATTGGGTGCGTTTAACCTCATAAAAAACACGAATTTAACCATTGAGACCGTTACGCTTGGTCTTACCTCGGCAACCACATTCGAAAATGCCGAAATTGGCGAGGAAGAAGAAACCGACTTGCAATTACGAGAACGTTTTTTCATCAGCCGAACTAAAAATGCGCAAAATTCTGCCGATGCTATCCAGTCAAAAATTGCCGCATTGCCTGATGTTAGACAAGTTAAAGTGCTAGAAAACAATACTAAACAACGTGATAAATATGGGGTTGAGCCTAATTCGTTGAATGTTATTGTCGATGGCGGTGAAGATGAGCAAATCGCTCACGTTATTTATGAAAATAAAGGAGCAGGGGTCGGGTTGCAAGGTGCTACAGAAACAACTTTAACGGTAAATGGCGAACGTAGAGCATTGCGGTTCGACCGCGCAACGCCTGTTGATGTGCAAGTGTCTATGCGTTGTGTTCGATACGAAGATTTTACTGAAGTAGATAAGGATGAAATCAAGCGATTATTATCCATTCAACGCTTTGGCATCGGGCAAAATCTTTCACTTTCCCGACTTTATTCGCCAATTAATAAAGTGGGTGGTTTCTGGGTGAAAGAACTAAAAATTGGGCGCAAAGGCAGTCTCTCACCACGGAAAATATTACCGCACAACCACGTGAATTAATCCGAATTTTAGCAACGGATATAACCATTGAGGTGGAATAATGGGCTATTCTGATTTGTTGATTTGGCAATACCGAAACAAGCCCAAAGCCGTCTCAACGATTAAGCTATTTGAAAACATTATCGGGCAAGGCTTTATCGATTTATATCGATTGCAAGATGTGCTGAATATTGAAACGGCCACAGGCATCAGCTTGATTTGGTCGGTAAACACGTCGGGCAATTTCGGGTTATTAATGGCTATCAATTGCGTAAGTTTTTCGGTTTCCGCAATTCGCCTAATGCACTGGATTTAGCAAAAAAAGGCTAGGCGGTGCGCAATGGTATCGGAAACGAGACCCACTGTCTGATTCTGTCAGATTATCTGATGATGATTATCGATTCTTAATTAAATGCAGAATCCTCAAAAACTACCAAATAGGCACGCTACCAAACTTAATTGAGGCGTGCCTATTTATTTTTGGCGAAGGTTGTCACATCGTGGATAACTACGATATGACCGTCTCTATCTCTGTTCCAAGCACTATCACATCTGATTTTAAGAAATTCGCAATCAACCACTTAGATATACTGCCACGCCAAGCAGGTGTGCAATATCTTTTCAACCTAATATAGAGGTCACATATGGCATTAGTAAATAAGCCAGATGAAAGCATTTTTGCGTCATCTGCAAAACAAGGTGAGGTCGATAATTTCCCTGACTTATTGCGTGGTTGGGGGATTACGTTTGACCAAACTCAAGGCATCCCTCCTATGGAGTGGTTTAACTTCTTATTTAAACGACTTGACGAAAAACACGCTTATTTGATGCAACGAGGGCTACCCGAATGGTCTGCTACGCAAGACTATACTAAAGGCTCTTGCGTGCAGTTTGATGGCGTAAGCTACCGAGCATTAAAAAATAGTAAAAATAACAGCCCGAATGAATCAAATTCCCAATATTGGGTACGTTGGGGATTTGCATTGAGTGAAATTGCTCAGGCGACATTAACTCAATATGGGATAACCAAACTCTACACTGGCTACGATAGCCAAAGTGAAGATTTAGCATTAACGCCTAAAACCGCTTATCAGCTAAAACAGCTTATTGACTCCAACACACGTGCGCTTGGCAATGTTATCCCAAACAGCAAAAAATCCTCTGCAGTAAATAGCAATAGCGCAGACACCGTGGCAACCAGTGCTGCGGTTAAGACCGCGAATGATAACGCAAATGGACGCGTGTCAAAATCGGGCGATACGATGACAGGCAACTTAACTGTACCCAATATCATAGTCAACGACCCAACAAACAATAACAACTCTGTGCAAATAGGTGATGACACAAAGTTAATTGATGTTGACATGGTGCATACCGTTGGATTGCAAGCAACAGACAATGCAAATGATGCCTACATTGCCTATGGAGCAACCAAAAAACGATTTGGTTTTGATGGCGTAAATTTTTCAGCTGAGAGTGGTCTTGGCGCAAAATGGCATGGGAGCAACAAGCAAGGAGAAGGTGCTTATGTTGATCAATATAACTCATTAGCTCCCTATTATGTCGATGTAGGGAACGCTATGGGGCTAATATCTATTATCCCTTTATAAAGGGTAAAGTCGCAAATGGCCATATTTATGGCGAGTCTTTTTCATTTGGTTATGTTACGCCGGGTGTAATTAACCAATTTGGATCAGGCGTCATTAATCTTACCGATGATGTTCAAGGTAATAAACAATGGCACTTTCAACATGACGGTATTTTCCGGTCTGCAGGTGATGTGATTTCCGCAAGCGGGATATCACTCGATGCATTATATAATAATTTAAATACATACAGTAATAAGTTAAACGAACTCATTAATGGGTTTACTGCGACGTGGTATGGCAGCCATTATCAAGGTGCGGAAGTTTATAAAATTAAACAAGGGCGTTTAATGATTATTCGAATGAATATAGGTGTGATAAATCAATCAGGCAATTACTATCTCCCGAATCCTTTGATGGTGGGGCCACTGCAATCGCAATTGATTCTGGTGGTGGTCAAAATAATGTCGGTGCAATTTTTGCAGGCGGTAATGTTGTTTATATAGGTATAAACAAAGGTACAAATGTTAGCGTTATTGTGATAGGAGTAAAAAATTAATGAAACAATTTAATTTAACTCAATTAGTTTTCGATGATTTAAATCATGATACCCATCTAATAGATGGATGGCATCCTGTAGAAGAACAACGAGATATTGACAAAATATGTGAAACAATAACAGGTGGCGGCAAAGTTTGGTTGGGAAAACGGTAAAATTCAATGTTCCGGCAAGGCCCGAGTCAATTTCACGTTTTTAATATGGAGACAAAAGAATTTGAGCTTTCAGCCGAAAAACAAAGCGCACTTTTTGCACAACAAAAAGAAGGTTTACTCAATAAGTTAGCGGACAAAGCGACCAACTGAAAAATAGCTTGCTGGTGGGCTACCCACAAACGGAAATCGAAAGTTTTTACCGTCAGGAAAAAGAGGCTCTCGCATGGCAAGCCGACCACAACACACCCACACCAATGCTTTCGCAAATTGCTCGTGTACGTGGTGTGCCGCTCGATGTGCTTATTAGCAAAGTGATTGAAAAATCCACCCAGTTTGCCGTGGCGATTGGCTTGATTATTGGGCAACGTCAGGCATTTGAGGACCGCTTGTTCGCTTTAAAACACCAGAGGAATTAAACCTCACTTGAACAGGAGATTGAACAATGGCAATTCCAAGCAAATTAAAATGTTATGGCTATCACGTGGTCATTGCCATAGACCAACTGTTTAACGCCTTAACAGGTGGCGCAGCGGATGAAACCCTCTCCAGCCGCACTTATCGCGGTGCTATTTTAGCGGATAAACCGAAAAAACGCTGGCGTGTGCTGTATCGCGTCATCAATAGCCTTTTCTTTGACTGCAATCACTGCAAAACGGCCTATGAAAGCGAGATTTCGGGCAAACAACATGATGAACGCTTCAAGGCGGTGCAACATGCAGGAAATTAGTTTTAACGAGGAAATTAGTTTTAAGTGGATTCGCGGTGATGATGAAGAGGAAACCTTAGAGTTTTACGGGGAAGATGGCGAACCTTTAGATTTTACAGGCAGTCGGTTTGATTGCGATATTGTGCCTGTAAGCAAAGGCGAGCGTATTTGCCTATCTAGCACAAGCGAGAGTATATCGGTAAAAAACAATAAGGTGACGTTTATCATCTCACACGATAAAACTGAGCAAGTCGATTGGACGCAAGCTAAATGGGATTTGCAACAAACCAATGGGCAAGGGCTCATCAAAACCTGTGCGGAGGTAAGATAACTCTCCGTAAGGATATAACTCCCCGTAAGGATATAACATATGACGTGCCTCAGCGCTAAACCCAAAAACAAAATCAAGGTGCAAGTGCAATCTAAGCCCATTATTTCCGTTGCACTTAAACCCAAAACTAAAATTAATATCAAGGTGGCAAAAGGATTTAGGGTGATAAATGCGGAAAACCCCATTATTCCAACTCTACCTGATTTAATCCTCAACTACAAAATAGGACGACTATGACAACACAAACAATCCAGCAATTATTAACCGAATTTGCAACTTACTTAGGCGAGCAAGACAAAAATATTTTGGCTCAAATTGATGCTAAGGTCACTCAGCTTAAAAATGACCTGTTAGGCGGTGAGGTATCAGCAGATTTAGATACATTCCGTGAGCTCGCGGAGGAATTACGCAAACTCAAAGCAAGCGGAAGCAGTGCCCCTGAGGCATTAACCACTAAACTGACTGAATTTAAATCGAGCCTAGATGAGGTGATTGAGCAAATTAACGCGCTAAAAGCAATGGACTTAATGGCAGCTTATCAAAAAGGTAAAAATAGCTAATGGACCTTTTGCAACAATTACCCGAAGTCATCGAGCAAATCGGGCGAGATGTTAAAGCCATAACCGTTGTACTTGGTAGCGGTCGTCCTGATAAGCCCGAAACCACAGGTGGCAAATAACAGGGCAGGAGCCTAACGGCACCATTTATGAGTCATCAGATGGCGGCCGAGTGGGTGCATGGAAGTGGCAAAAACGTAATGGGAAATGGGTGGTCACCGATGGTGATACAGGCTTGGTTAATGCTGTAACTAAAAACCTAAAGCCTGGTGCTTACATTAAATTCCGCAGGCAAGGAAACCTTGTATCATGCCACATGGGCGGGTTATCTTGGGATTGTTTTGGTTATCTGGGCAAAACCGAAAAAGGTTATAGCCCACGACAAGCAGGTCGAGTTGAGGTTATCAGTCAAGGAAATATCCCTCTTGGTTTTAGAGCTGACGACTCTTGTGGATTTAGTTTATTTGATGATGACACCAACCGAGCTGTTGCAGGTGTTTATGTGGGCGGGGTTGGCGATTCTAATTTTATGCGATTCACGCCTTATCACGCAGACCCTAAAGTAAAAGGCAATGATGCAATACCTGACATCGGGCCAAAAAACTTAAGACGCCAGCGATGATGTGGACAACATCCGATCCATGGCCTGATAGGGTTTAAAATAATTTTATATCTCTAAATAGTATTCTTTGGTGATTCAGAACCATTTCCTGAAACTCTGCCTTAATCAAGAAGTTCAGTAACTTCTTCCATAAATAAAGCTATCTAGACGCAGCCCACATTGCTCTAGATGGCTTGCTATCATTCAGCCTATTCTCCTTAATAAATCTCTCAAAATCCTGCTTATCAAATTCGACCAATTTAGCTCCAAAATCTAACGATAGAGTAGAGGCTAGCGATTGAGAAAATCGCCACTCGAGAACGTTCTCGCAGTATTCTGGGGTTTTGTAATAAATAACAGAAATTCCCTTCGCCTTTTCTCCCATGTTGTAAACTTCCGCTATAATCTCTCTTCGTCTTGATAGCAAGGAGTTGATTAGTTCTTCAACATCCGGCTTAATAGTTCTTTGACCATTTTCCCAATACTCCCACGAACGCTTGCTGACCTGTCCAATATGTTCTGCAGCTTCAACCGTTGATAAACCCAACAGCTTTCTTGCGACTTTTAGTTCAAGTGGTGTCATAGTGTTATCCTTATAGAAAAGCCGTCAAATGACGGCTCTTAGTTTAAAATTGAATACCTTGTTTCTCTGCTAAGTCGATGGCTTTCTGTAATTTTTCAACCGCCTCATTCACAGCTTCTTGATTGAATTTCTCTGCTAATTCTTTTGAGTAGTTTTCATTTTTAAAGAAATCTCTCGCAGAGCTAAATTGCTCAACTGCTGATTTAAATAGTCCTTTGATTGGATTTCGATGGTTTTTCGGTAAGACTGAAAGTTTAGCAAAGTTTTCAGATGTTGCGATTGTAGCAAAGTTTGCAGATGTGATTTTCATAATTTTCTCCTTGAGATTAGAGTCGCACCATTGCGTTCTCTTTATGGGTGTATAATGTTCGCATTTGACGAACAAGTCAAGAGGAAAATTGTAAAGATTTGTAAATTTTTTAATCCAACAATTCAGCAATCTCTTCCATATTCGGGGCGTAATAGACATTTTGAAGTATTCTGATGTCTTTATGCCCCGATATTTTCGCTAACGTCATTACATCAACTTTTTTAGCTAATCTGGTTAATGCCTCTCGTCTTGTATCGTGGAAGTGTAAATTATCTCTGTTGGCCGCTTTCTTTAACTTCCTAAATGTTGCATCAAGTATATTTGATTTCACTTGAAAGCAAGTTTCACCTTGTTCTATTTCGTCTCTTAACCTTTCCAGTATTCTCACCGCATTTTTTGAAAGTGGAACGGTCCGAGAATTGCCGTTTTTCGTCATTGGTAAATAAGCTGTCTTTCTTTCTAGGTTTACATTACCCCAAGTTAATCCGCATATCTCACCAGCTCTCATCGCAGTTTCAACAGCAAATAGCACTGCCGCACCTGTGCGAGCCTTAGCAGTCTTTAAGCTCTCATTATATCCGCTAATCTTGATAATCTCGTCTATATCTTCTTGTGTAAATCTTTGAGTTCTTGGTTTGCTTGCTTGTGGCTGTTGCAATCCAGTCATAGGGGAGGTTTGGATATACCCCCAACGCTCAACGGCAACTTTGAATATATGCCCGATGGTAGATAACTCCCTGCGAACACTTTCACCTTTAACGGTTTCTAGTCGCTCTTTAATCCACAATTCTAAATCTTGGCGAGTAACATCAGATATATATTTATCTGTTATAGGATGGCGCAGAAAACGAGTTAAGCGGTTGAATTCGTGCTTTTCGCCTCGTTTCGTTGGCGTAACCTCATTCAAATAACGCTTAATCACATCAGAAAATAGCGTTTCTGGCTGCATACCTTTAGCTATTAACTCTAATTTCTTTTCTTCTTCCGCTCCCCACAAGATAGCTTCTGTCTTTGTTGAGCAGGTTTTGGATTTTCTTTTACCGTCTCGATAGACTTCTACACGCCATCTATCGCCACGTTTTCTAACTGTTGCCACTTTATTTAATCTCTAAACGTAAAAACTCGCCAAAAATTAAACCGCTTGGCGTAATTTTGGCGTAATGAACGCATAAAAATATATAAAAATACATAAAAAATGGCAATACTGGATAAGATTAAAAGAGTGGAAAAGTGATATTTAAGTATCGTAAAGTGTTGATTTTATTAATAGAAAAGCAGAAAAGAAAAATCCCCGTCCAATGAACGAGGATTATAATGTGGTGCCTAGGGTCAGTTTCTTTCTATATTGATTTCGAAAGAGATTTTTAACTTTTGGCGTAATTTTGGCGTAGTTGCTCTAAAACGGATTGAATAAAATATCCTTATTTAGAGCATTATATCATAGAAGTGGATTGTGCCAATGGTGGGAAATTTGAAAGGTTATTTGATGCGCTTGGCGTTAATTCTACACCAGCGAATAACTTCGCCAGCTATCCATCTCGGGTGTGATTTCTCTTTTAATCTCACACCTTTTGGGAAGCTCGTTGCTTAACGATAACGTTCGCAGTGTGCTGATATGGGCAGCCAACGAGAGCTGCTACATAATCAAGAGAGATTAAGTTCTGACTTTTCTCTGTGAAAGCTGATGCCGCCATAATCTTAATTGCCTCTGACATTTCTTTTTGTGTTTTATCAGGTAATTCCATTATTAAGCTCCAATAAAAACCGCTATTTGGTTGATTTGAATCTAGCTGCCTGTATCTCATTTACAGCTTTGTAAATTCTGTATCTTTGAGAAACTGGAATTTTTAATTCGGCAGGATACATTTCGAAAAATGCGTATCCATTGCCAGTCCAAAAACTTGCCATATTTCTTTTGTGAACCACGGTGAAGTGGTTTAGAAACCAATCCTGTGGATTGTTCTCTAGACTATCTATCAACTCTTTCCATGGGGAGACAGGTTTTCGTTTTAGTAATCTACAAATAAATAATGGTGTAGCGTTCATTTTTTTACTCCAATAAAAAACCGCCATAAGAGCGGTTATAACGAATTATTTTAGTTGTAGGCTATTACAAGTTCTTCGCAAGCGTAAGTGCTTGGATTTTTACCGCCACGAACCGTCTTTACTGCCGAAGTAGGAATTCCTACTTTGCTCTCAATCTCTATTTCAGAGATTAATTCTTTAGTTTGTTGGTTTGATAAAAATAAGACTGGCTTATGCTTTTGCTCACCGCCACTTGCTCTATGCAAATCTGTTAGTGAATAAAGATTGTCTAATTGACGAATTGAACTATTTAGAATTGTTAAGTTTGACATTTTTTGTACCTTTCGTTTTAGTTTAGTTAGTCGTTCGCTTAGTGGGCGGACGGGCTTCAACTACCAACGAAAGATGGCGGAGCTTATTCCCTTTCGGTGTTTTATTTAGCTCTCTCGACCCGACCATAAACGATCGATACCTAAATTTCAGGTACAAAAAAACCGCTTTTGGACGGGCGGATAACCGTCTTTCGTTTGTAGTACGGTTATCATAATCCGAAATTAAGCGGTATGTCAATGTAAATCAATTATTTTCAATATCTTATCCAATCACCCAACAAAACGCTTTCCACGCAACGCCAAAGAATAAACCTATCCAAGCTCCAGCCATCGCAATGACGAAAGCGCCAGCCAATAAATAGAATAGCCATTCTATAAATGCTTTCATTTTCCCTCCTAAAACAAAAGGCGTTCCAAGTGAGCGCCTATTGGATTTATTTGTTTAAATAATTAATCATCCTTTCCCCGATCCACTTAATAACCGGTACAGCCATACTATTGCCGATAGCTTTATAGCGCGGGCTATCCGGGCAATCTTCGGCTGGTTTATTTCGATACGCTATTTGCGTATAACCTGGCGGAAACCCCATTAACTTTTCGCACTCGCTCGGAGTAAGCCATCGTAAGCCGTTTTTTTTCGCCGACAATGACCTCGCTATCGTTAAATCTCCGTCCGCTTTTAGCTGTAAGAGTAGGGGCAATCGCCTCACTTCGCGTTTCGCAAGATACGCAATCGCATTTTTGCTCAAGTAATATCTGGGCGATACTTCGCGGTCTAGCACTTGCCACAACAAACACCCGACGGCGTCGTTGGGCAACTCCGAAGTATTGAGCATCGAGGATTCGCCACGCGATAGTGCGGGCTGAATGCACATAACCAGAGTTTGCCCATCTTGCCCCTGCCGGTTGTAATGGCTCACGTTCTTGAGCCAATCCAGCCAGAAAGTGTCCGAATGCGTTGTCCTTGGTGGATAGCAAACCCGGAACGTTTTTCCCATAACAAGACGCACGGTTGTTTTCTGTCAATAAATCTAACATAATCAATAGCTTCCAAAATATGTATGAGGGTTAGAGTAAGATTTCCGCGCTCATCATCAAGTGAGTTGCGCAAGCCAGCGACCGAAAATGCTTGGCAAGGAGTTCCGCCAACAAGCACATCCGGCGCAGGGATTTCTCTGTTTATGATTTTTAACGGTAGCATGGTCATGTCCCCATGATTTGGCACATCAGGATAATGATGAGCAAGTACCGAGCACGGAAACGGCTCAATCTCCGAAAACCAGACTGGCGACATCATACCCGACCACGCAACACTGACAGCCTCAATACCCGAACAAACCGATCCGTATGTCAGCATTTTTTATCCCCGTACAGTTTTAAATCAACCACAGGCAACACATCAACAAGCGGACGTGCCGTGTTGTAGTCTTGCGGTGCATTAAATTGACTTTTGGCCCACTCAACAAAATTATTTACGTAGTTATTAACTACCGCAGGATAGTTTGCCGATTCCGCTGTCCGGATAATGTCATTTCGCAACTCAGAACCAAACATAAGCCAACTGTATTTAGCGTCATCTAACGCCAGAGTAACAGACGACGGGTCACCACTATTCATACGCACATAAAAATAACACCCAAAAATATCGGAAAATCTTGAGTAGGGGATATTGATATTAATTTCATTCATCTTTAACACCTAAGATTCGACTTTTCGCCACTTCAATTAGCAATTTGTATTCATTTTTTGTTTTATCATCATGAACCTTGGCTGATTTTGCTAAAAACTCATCAACCGTACCAGTAAAACAGCCACGCGTTACAATTAGTCCGTCTTTGCCGTTAAACACGGTTAGTGTGCCGTTTTTCCGAACCGACATTAGTTGCCCCAAAAATCATTTTACGCTCGGAAATTACCGCATAAGATCTAACCGAGCGTTACCGGACACCCAAGCGTCACCGTACACCCGAGCGTCACCGGACACCCAAGCGTCACCGTACACCCGAGCGTCACCGTACACCCGAGCGTTACCGGACACCCAAGCGTCACCGTACACCCGAGCGTCACCGGACACCCAAGCGTCACCGTACACCCGAGCGTCACCGTACACCCAAGCGTTACCGGACACCCAAGCGTCACCGTACACCCGAGCGTCACCGGACACCCAAGCGTCACCGTACACCCGAGCGTCACCGTACACCCGAGCGTCACCGTACACCCAAGCGTCACCGTACACCCAAGCGTTACCGGACACCCAAGCGTTACCGGACACCCGAGCGTCACCGTACACCCAAGCGTTACCGGACACCCAAGCGTTACCTGATAATGACTGATCTAAATTTTTTTCTGACTCAACAAACCCACCAAGTTGTCCCGCCACTACTACGCCAAACGAAACTAGAGCTCTAATTCGGTATAGCTTTTTACCACTCCAATGCACAACAAATTCATCGGTTAGCTCGTATTTCTTTTGTTGTTCTTTCATTTTTAACCTCATTAATTTGGATAATAAAAAAGCCACTATTTGTTAGTGGCTAGTGATGTAATTCAGAATGGAATATTGTCGTCAAAGCTATCATCTTGTTCAGCCATGGCGCTCAATGGATCGATTTTTTCTTTACCTTTGGTTGGCTGTTGCATCTCATTTCTTGCTTTACTGTCTAGCATTTCAAACGATTGTGTTGCTACTTTAAGTGCGGTGCGGTTATTGCCGTTTTGGTCTTGCCAGCTTTCCTGTGCCAGTTTTCCTGTTACACAGATTTTTGAGCCTTTTTGCAGATATTGTCTTGCTACATCAGCAGAGTTGCCGTGCACCACAATGGGTATCCAATGGGTACGTTTAACTGTATTACCTTGTTTATCTCGGTAATCATCACCGATAGCAAGATTAAATGTGGCAATTTGCCCGCCATTTTGGAATTGGCGGATTTCTGGATCGCCACCTAAATGACCGATTAATATGACAGTGTTGGTATTACGAGCCATAGTTTTTCCTTACATTAAATTAAGTAAATAATCGTTATACATTAGATTGTATTCATCAACGAGATCGGGGTGTTTTTCCTTTAACCAAACGATAGACTTATCGTAAATTTTACCGCACTCCTCTTTGGTTTTTCCTTTCAGTCTATCCTTAAGTTGCTCTATAATCGATTTGCTAGTTACATTAGCTTGAGTAGAGCTCATAGCCTGCGGGGTCGATTTGTTGGAGTTGTTTGGCCGCTCGGACTTTGGGGACGATGACTGCTCACGCTTTCCCACGCTTGCCGCATCATCATCTTCTTGCGCCATAAATAACATTGCAGTTAAAGCGTAACGACGTGCATAGGTAATGGCTGCACCAACTTGCTGAGCATCGTTAGCTTGCTTAACTCCAGCCTTAACCAATGGATAACAACTCCGTAAAAACTGCCCGCTTTTATGAAATAGCGTTGTCACTAGTGTTGGCTCGTCATTTAGGACAGTAACAAGTTGCGTGATAACTAAATTATGTTCCGCGAGAATTGGGCGACAGGTATCAAGCACTTTGCTTAGTTCTGCGTATTTATAACCATAACCTTGTTTATCTTTGCTTAGATTGCCAAGCTGGCTAATCGCTTGAATAAGTTCAGGCATAAGCTCACTTAAATTTGCACTTTGCAGTTCCATTTCTCTTTCCTTATCTAATTGTCAGAACTTGACTATCAACCAATTTTGCACCAGGAATTTCTTCCCCTGCTTTTAATCGTGCTTTAATTTCGGTTTTATTTGCTGTGATTTTTACATTAACAAGGGTTTCATCGCAGTTGTTGGCGAGAAATAAATCTTCGTCTAATTGCACCGCACTTTGCTTACTTTCACAGTAAGAAATGGTAAACAAGGGACAGTTAATTTTTACTGTGCCTGTTGCTTCCATATTGTGTTTGAGATAGTTTTTAATCTGCTCAATACCGTTTTGGCGCTGCTTTTTCATTGCTTGCAAGCGTTTAATTTCAGCATCAATTACTTCAATGTCGCCTTCTGTATTTTTAATGACATAGACGACATTTTCCGCTTTTTGTCAAAATCTTGCTGCACCGCATCTAATGCTTTGGCAATATCCGCATTGTCTGCAAATTCAGGATTTTCGAGTAATTCTTTAATGTTTTCGAGTTGTTCGGTGATTTCGTAAAGTTTCATGATAATTCCTTAAAATGGTAGTGGATTGTGCTGGATATATTCAATTTCAGCTTGTAATTCTTCTGGCGTAATTCGTTCTTGCCATAACCAATTTCGAATAGCATTTAGCAATTCCGCCTTGCTTTCTAGGCGTTCACGCGGTGTTTCTTCCATTTTTAACCTCTCCCATAACAATTGGATTGCCAATATTCACAATCAGCATCTTCAGGTTCACGCCAATCTTCTTCTGGTTCATAATCTTCTTCGGTTTTTTGCTCAAATTGACTGTAATAGTCGTCTGGGCTGTCACACATTTCTGGAGGCAGGTGTCTTTTCATATATTTCCCCATTGATTTCAATCGGAAGTGATGTCTTTCGCAGAAATCAATACGGTGTTGGCAATACTCGATATTCTTTTGCACTGCGGTATGGCGTTTAGCATCAGCCCAATTCTTGGCTGCCTCAAGGTAATAACCTTTCTTTTCTGCTTTTACTGCCGATTCTGCGTAGGTTTTGTAAGTCAGTTTCATTATTTACTCCAAGTGCGGTTAATTTCGGCTTGTTTTTTGCTCGACATAACGATACATATCAGCATTTACCTGTGGCGTTAAATTCGCTTGATAGATGCCGTTTTCTTCACGCCATTGCGCTTTAGCTTTCGCTCGTGCCTCTTGTTGGATTTGTTGGCTTAGTGTGTTGTCGTGCCAGTCGGTAGGTTCATCGGCAAAACAGTATGCAATACCGCCAATTAAAAAAGCGAGGGCAAAGGCGATAACTGTTTTACAAAGAAATGGGATGGTTTCAGCGAATACATCAGTAAATTTTTCCATTTTTGTTTCCTTTTTAGTCAATTTGGTGAGTTTAGGGTGTGAAAATCCGCCACACAGTAAAGTGCGGTCGGATTTTCCGTTGTTTTTAGAAGTCGATTTTGACTGCTTTTGGATTAAAGCCTCGCAAGTGTTTTAATACACGCCAGTTTGTCATTGGGTCTATGTTAAAATCGCTTGTGATGCGGTTTAAGATTTGATTGGTAGAACGTAACACGCTTAAATATTCGTAAGCCTGTCCGTAGATTTGCCCACTCATGTTCGAGCCTAGAACGTTAAAGGCTCTCTCAATATGTTGGAATGTGCCGATGCCACGTTTGAAAGCGAACCACAACCAAGCAAGCTGTTGTAATTCATATTCGGTAAATTCAAAGGTGAATTTCTCAGGTTCTGGCAAGGCTAATTGCTGTGGTTGAAGTTGATATTTTCCTGTCTTTCTGATTGTCGGTAAAACTTCTGAAGTTACCCAACGTTTTACTTTTTTAGCTTGCTCTAATTTTGAACTCAAGACTAATGAATACATTCCACTTTCATTCACGAAGAGAACTTGAGCGCGTTTGTTTACAGTATTCACGATCTCACGTTTCGTTAGGTCGTCAAAATCTACGTGATCTTTGATCGCTTTATGTGGATTTTTATATTGTAACAATTCTGCAAGCTGAGCTGCTCTAAAAAAGATTTCGTTGTTTTCTACGATGGTTTGAATAGGTGTGTTTTCAAAATTGAAAATTGTAAGATTTGACATATTGTAATCCTTGAGTATTTGTTTAAAACAAGCCACTTTCGACAGTGGCGTCGGGAGGTTCGAAAACCCGCTCAAGGAAAGGGCTGGACTTATTTCCCGAAGGTATTGTATTAGTCGCCCTCCCGACATAGTCAGGATTACGGATATAAAAAAATCGCCTTTTGGCGATCAATTGAACTATCCGCCTTGAGTTTTAGGTTTCGACACCTTGAGCCGAATAGTAGTATAAGAATTTGGGCTTGTAAAGCGAAATTATTTTTTAATTGCTTCTGACAAAACGTGAAATAACGTCGGATAAAAACTGCTCAACACGCTGACGAATTTCACGCATTTGTTCAAGATTTAAATTCGGCAATCTTTCGATAATCTGCTGTTGCAAGCTCACTCGTTCAGATTCTTGCGTTTCGCGCACATCACCAATCAATTTATTCAACGCGGCTTCTTCGGTAAGGTTATGGCTTTTGGCGTATTGTTTAATCCATTCTTGATGTTCTTTACTGACTTTCATTTTCTGCTCCTTTAGGTATAAAAAAAGCTGTCAAATGACAGCTTGAAAGCGAGAACATCTTAATCCGAAGTATAAGCGGTGTCAAATAAAAAGCGCTGAGAATTTGAGGGAGTAGGTTATTCATCATCAATTAATTCTTTTGTTTTCTTTGGAATGTCATTCACCTCTCCTTTAATACCATCAACAGCTTTATCCAGGCGTTTTCCTACGCCATCGATAATCGTTTCAAGTGGTGTGCTTTTTAAATCTTTGTCAAAGACTTTGGTTGGATTTATCCCAAATTATCCACGGCAATTTGCAGAAGTTGCTGATGTAATTTAGGGTCTTGTTCTTGTACTTGTTTCTTATAACCTTCAAATGCCATTGCTGAGGAATATTTGTAGTTATAATCCTCCCTTAATCTAAAGAGATAAGCCCGTTCTTTAGCCTTTAACCAGGCGATGACAAGTAACGGGATTGTCACAATAGACTTAGCAAGAAATTGTAAAATATTAAGACTGTCTGTTGCACTCAGGCTTGTTGAATAATTGATAAATGAAATAACAGATGTTGCAACAAGTGAGCCAAGCAAAATTTTATCTACAGCTTTCATTTTACTATCGATATTTTCAGATTGAGTTTTAAACGAACCTGCCATGCTTGCTCGGTTGGCGTCTTCAATAATCATTTCAATCTCCTCTTTTTGTTTATTGAATAATTTAATCATACCTTCAATATCTTCATGATATTTTTCGATTTTGGGTTTATTGGTTTCCGCCGTGGTTGCTAATGTCGTGATTTTAGTAAGATTATTTTGTGCGGTGCTTGCATAGGTCGAAATATTGTTACTTAATGTGTCTGACTGTTCGTGCCACTGGGAAATTTCAGTTATTTGTTCTTGTGCATCGTTATAAGATTTTTTTAGTGTAATCAGAGAGTTTTTTTAAATTTTCAAACTCCTTTTTATTCTCTACTAACTGTTCTTCAAGTTAGATATGTTCTTCTAAATTCAATTTTGCTTTGGATATATCAGCAGCAATAGCATTGAGTTCTTCTTCTGTTCTTAATTCACCTTTAACTTCAATTAAATATAATTCCTTGATTGTCATTCTTAGTTTGATTAGAGATAAAATAAATGAATTTACATCATATTCATCCCATTTATTACTCGTTCTTTTTTTATTAAGGATGCGAATTATTTTTTTAATTAATTGAAGAGAAATATATTTTGCATAGGAAATTTCAAGGGTTTTTCCCGATTTTTTCTATTTTCTCTATTAGGGGGTAAAGTTGCTCTATTTCTTTGATAATTTCGGGTGATTTTATTTCTCCCATCCACTCATAGTCTTTGTTGATTTTTGTATTAATTAAGTTTTTCAACTCAGTCAGTCTTGCTTTAACGGTTTTCATAGCATTCCCTTTATATATTAAAAAATACTTTGATTGTAAGGTAATTTTTCGGGATAAAAAAGCCCTCGTTTTACGGAGGGCAAACCTAAGGAACCAATTTTATAGGTTGCATAAGTTTTAAGCACTCATGCTCGGCTAACCTCATTTGTTTTATGTTTGCCATTTCAAAGCACACTTCTCTCTATCATTCGCAACGGTTTCACGTGCCGTTGTGTCTCTGTACTTCAAATGTGCTTTGAGATATTTCCCCACTGCGACTAGACTTTCTGTAACTGTCAGTTTTTCACTGGTCTCATCTTTCAGTGGGTATTCCGTTTACTCTCATTATGTAGGGTAGGGCTTTTAATCTACACGACCGCATAATGCCGTTATGAGTAAACTTCTTGTAATCTGATTTTTAAAGAGCGGCGAGATCTTTGTTTATGTGTATCTCGTTTTGATGGGTGTATGATATAAGATATCTTATACATTGTAAAGTGATTTCTTATAGGATTTTATATAAAAATATAAATATTCTTATATTTGATTGATTTTTAAAGAAATAAATTTTCAAGAAATGCATTTGATCGCTTATTTTTTAACCAGTCATAAAGTAAAGTTTGTATTTTGAAGTGTATTTTTGTGATTTTTGCGATGCAGATCGCAAGTTTTGGTGGCGATAATTGGTTTAAATTACGGTTGGTTTATTATGACCCTGCCGATAAGGAGGGCGAATTATGAAAAAAGAGTTTAAAAAATGGCTAATCTCGCTGAATTGTGAAGGGATTAATAGCTTGGGGATTAATGAGATAGTGTCGCGCGTAGATGAAGAGTTGAGGATTGTACGCGCTAATGAGCAGGAGAGGATTGTGCCTAGAGGAGTTGATTGCGGAGTTTAAATGTTAATAAAAAACCGCCACTAGGGCGGTCATAAGATAAGATTATCACTGTAAATAACAATTTCAGTCGCTTTCATCTTTTTATAGCTGAGTAATTCAGCGCGTATTCACTTTGGCGGTATTGCTGGTAAATTTCTCTAATGTTTGGGTGATTATCATAAGAGACAACCCAATGCATTTTTACCTTGTCCAACTTTTCTTGAATAGCAACGTGGTCCTTATGTTGGTAATAGTTACGATAAAGCCCTTGCCCTTTTTCATAGTATGGTGGATCTAGATAAATTAGTGAGTTAGCAGGAATGTTATCATCAAGCGTAGAAAGCCATTCCTCAGTATCAAAGTTTGTAACGTGAATTTTGTTGGCCATACTACCAATTCTTTCTATTCGCGGAATTAAATCCGCTTTATTAAAACGGCAATCTAGTTTGTAATTGCCAGTTTGATTTAGTCCACAATAACACCTGCTTTCAAAATACCGAGCGGTTGGTGCGATTAAGAAAGGAATGCTGCAAAACCATACTCTAAAGGAGAGATATTTTCTTTCTCTTTGAGTATGTTTTTTTGTTTGTGCCACTCTTCAATGGTTACTTTGGTATCATTGGCCAAGCGGATAAAATCTTCGGTTTGCTCGGTAATAGACTTCCAGAAATAGTAGATGGCTAAGTCTAAATCATTGATGTGAATATCGGTACAATAGCCACTAAAGAGTAAATCCAAGGCAACACCCGCCCCACCAGCGTAGGGTTCTACATAGTGTCCATGAAGATTATTTTTTTCAATAATCTGTTTAATTACTGGGGCAAATTTAGCTTTGCCTCCTGGGTAGCGTAGGGGGGTATGTAACATTTTTTCTTACTAATGATTTTAGTATTGAGATATTCTATACTAAAATTAAAGGCGTGGCCAGCGAGATGTATTGATGCCATAATAATCAGCGAGCTTATAGAAAAAGAATATTTACATCTTTAATAAACGCTTTCATCTCCCTCTCCTCCCAATGGCGAAGAAGCCAATCTTTCATCACTATTGTAAAAAAAGCAGCGATAATTCTGGTCATTAAACAATGCTTTAGCTTGCTCCCTGTTATAGGCAGAAGCTAAAGCTGATGATTTGGGGTAAATATTATCTCTAGCCCATTCAAAAAGAGTATCCTTCTTGCTGAATATATTCATTACACCAAAACTCGTTATAAATTTCTTTAGAAAGCAACTCACTCAAATGTTGGAATATGAGCTTTTCTGGACTGACTTGTCCAGGTAAACTAATAATATTATGTTTTAATTCGTGAGTTCTGCTATCGCCATCTAAAATACAAATAGCTTTTAGTGTATTTGCTGTGAGAACTTCGTCTTTAAATAAGGTTTTTAGATTTTCACAACCAGAATTCATCTGAACTAAATGGAAATAATGTCGAATAGATGCGAATTGTTGATCTTTTTCGCTTAATATATCAAAGATAAGATTGATCATCACCCTTGCTTCATTATCTTCTGAAAATATAGGAAGTTTCTTATCTTTATATAAATTCTGTCTCGTTTCACTATTTAAATGCATTTCGATTTTAAAAATATCAGGGTTTGGCATTATAGAAACTGAATGATTGGCAGATTTCATTAAATAAGTAATGTTATCTTTAGCTTTTAATGCTTTATCAATCAAATATAGACTATGTGTTGTAAATATAATCTGTATATTAAAATTTCTTGAAAATTCTCTTAATAGATTTAACAATTTAAATTGTAATGATGGGTGTAGTCCAGCATCCATTTCATCTATAAGTAGTACACTTGGTTTCTTTTCCGTAACAGATGAATAATATTTGGCAGAGTATAAAGCGTTTAATATAACAAATAAATTATCTTCACCTGCGGAGATTGTGTTCGAATCAATTCCTTCTAGATCTGTTTCAAATTCCCCGCGTCTTTTTAACCCTGTAATCTCGTGTGTTGAAATATTTTTTATTGGAATACCCGTTAATTCCTTATATTTTTGGATTATCTCATTTTGATAATCCTCTGGAAGTATTTTTCGAATATTAGCATAAACATCAATTAACTCACCGATAGGAATTAAGCGAGTAAGTCCTAGATAGATTACCGGTGCTTCAGGTAATGATTCTCCAGGTGTAGCATATTTAGGCTTAAGTGAGTATCGAGATGTACTTCTTGCATTATGTCGTCTAAAGCCTAAAGCATAACCATTATTATATTGAACCCTATAGAGTTCACCTTGTTGCCCTGGAGCAGGATCGTTGTATCTATTATCGCCTTTTGTTAGGTTATTTATTTTAGGATTTATTGATTGATTTATTCTGGTAATAATGGATAAACATTCTCTTAGCTCTTCAGAGTCTGAGGTTACGCCTTGAAATGAATTGCTAATAATATGCAATATAGAACTTTTACAAGTTCCATTTGTACCAGAAATAAGATTTATTCCTGGTTTTAAATTCCAATCTTATATTTTTTAGCTTTCTATAATGCGTGATATTAAGTTCATTAATCATAGATGTCCTTATATTTTTACAATAACTCCTATGCTCCACCGCTACAACAACACCGAGTACCAAAACACCTTACCAATTACAGATACTTCGTTGAGATCGGCTATCTCGTCGTCGTACTCGTCAGTGTTATAGCTACGGATTTTTATTTGATTGTTTGGCATGTTGTAGAGCAGTTTGATCCGCAATAGCCCGCCGTGATTAATGGCGTAAATGCTGCCATCGCGAATAGTCTTATTGCCGGTATCGATACCGACGGTCGCGCCGTTTGGAATAACTGGCTCCATTGAATTGCCGTCTGCTACCACGCATACCGCATTTTCATACTGTACGCCTTGCCGTCTTAATGTGGCGCGTGAAAAGCGTAGTTTGAAGTTGTTGTAATCCATAATGTCATCAGCAAAACCATTTCCAGCGGCTAAGCGGATTTCTTGGAAAAGCGGAACTTCTACCTCGTCATCGTTTAATGGCGTATTACGATCCCACAAATCAAATGAACCTGTTTCGGCTACGTTTGATTCTATTTGAGTTTGTGCCATTTCTCCTGTGCCATTCAAGAGCCATTCCGGCGAAATTTTTAAAGCCTTGGCTATTTGCAACCCATTTCTAGGGCTTTTTGTAACTCCGTTCAAAATATTACTGATCGTTACTTGTGATGTCCCAGCTAATGCGGCTAATTCAACTTGGTTTTTACCCATTTTGTCCATTGCAAACTGCAATCTTTCAGCAAGTGTATTCATAAAACTCTCCTTAATCTCCCAATCCTATAAATAAACTTATATAAAATCAAATAAGAAATCCTTTACAATGTATAATGTATCTTATATTATGTATAAGAATTTTAATTAAAGGTGGACTATGAAGAACGAGGCAATCGAAAAAGCAATTTCAATTTGCGGTTCTCAGGTAAAGCTAAGTCAAGAATGCGGAGTTTCTCAGGTTTCCGTCAGCTTTTGGCTTAATGGTGGCGGTATTAACGCTAAGTATATCCCGCGAATCGTTAAGGCTACAAAAGGCAAGGTTACTGAAAAGCAGATTTTACATTCCTTAGCAAATTTAACTGACAACTAATTTACTCATATTGGCGCAAAAGAAAACCATAAAAAAGGACGGGAAATTATGACAATGAAAAAAACCATTATAGAGATGATCGAGAAAGTGCCAGGTGGCAAAAGTGCGGTGGCGGGATTTCTCGGATTTTCAGAGGCGGAATTAAACAATCGCCTATATCAAACAAAAGGCCAACGATTCAAAAACGAAGAACTGATCGCACTTCAGCTTGAGTATGGATGCACTGATTTTATCGATGAATTATGCCGTTTAGCAGGTGGTCGTTTTGTACCAGATGTAGCAGAGGATGAATTAGACAAGGTTGAGCTTGCCAATTTACAACTGCACGAGCTTTCCGCTCGAGGCTTGTTATTTGCTGTATTAGAAACAGCGTTAGAAGACGGTGAAATCACTTCGAAAGAAGAAGACAAAATCCTTCAAGCATTGAGTAAACATTTGGCTGCAACACAACATTCGATTGAATGTGCGATTGTGTTACACAAGAAATAAAAAAGCCACGGCGGACACCGAGGCAATTTCAGTATAGGAATTATTTCTATGGAAAATATTAATCCAAACGAAAAAACAAGTCAAACACAATCAGCACAGATTTTAAAAGCACTCAAAAACGGCGAGAGATTAACGCATTTAGACGCAGAAAAGCGCTTTAACTGCTTACGTCTTGGCGCTCGTATCTACGACCTTAAAAAACGTGGTCACAACATCATCAGCAAAATGATTACCGTGCCAAGCGGAAAACGTGTTGCTCAGTATTGGTTGGAGGCGGCATGAATAACGCTTTCATATTCCCAAATTTCGTTGTGGATGAACACTTGCGCGCTTGAGCGAAGAGGAATTAAAAGCGCTTGTAGTTTGTTACAGATTTAACACCCATCCAACAAATGAAAATTTATCAAATTTTGGATTAAGTTCAGATGTCTTGGATGACGCTTTAGAAAAGGTTGGAATTATAACGGAAGCTAAAGCAAAGTCATTAATCAAAGAAATGGCGAACGAATATGCCGACGCCATAGAAACCCTTTGGAATTGGGGTGACGGGAAAGGCGGCGGCTTGTTGGACATGATCGCTGAAGAATTAGGGTTGGTTACAGATCGAGTAAATTCACAGAAAAAAGAGGTTGGATATAAGAAAAAGACTATTTCTCATAGCTTAAGAAAGCGCGTATTCGAACGGGATAAATACCGTTGCGTATCTTGCGGAACTCACCTTGACTTAACTTGTGATCACATTTACCCGGAATCAAAAGCGGAGAAACAACGCTGGAAATCTTCAAACAATGTGCCGTTCCTGCAATTCAAGAAAGGGAACTAAGGTGGTAGAAAATGCGCTTTAGCACTTACATAAACAATCAAAAAAGCCTTGAATGGGGCTTAAATGCTAATCAAGCAGCTTTGTTTGATTTGCTTAATCAAGCTTCGTCTTGGGCGGAAGAAGTTGTTGTAGATGGTGTAGTTTATTACTGGGTATCTCGTAACAAAAGTCATTGAAGAACTACCGTTATTTTATAAGACCGGAGACACTGTTTACCGTCATTTTTCGAGCTTAACGAGAAAGGATTAATTGTTTACTTAAAACAGGGTAAGCATGGTGATAAAGATCTAATTAGACTGACTGAAAAAGGGAAATCTTGGAATGAGTTTAAGCCTGAACAAATCCGAGACAAACTCGGAAATAAATCCGAATAAACAACCCGAACTCGGAAATAAATCCGAGATAACTCGGAAACAGATCCGAGATAACTCGGAAATAAATCGACAAATAATAATACTAATTATAAAAATACTACTGATCATAATAATAAAAAACTACGCAAAAAAAATCGCTTGCCTTGCTTGCTGAATTTGGAATCGTCGGTCAGCTTGCCGAAGATTTTATTGCGCACCGCAAAGCCAAAAAGGCGTAATTAATCAAACACAGCTAAACCGTCTGCAAAAACAAGCGGACAAAGCGGGAATTTCGATTTGTGAAGCGGTGGAGATTTGCATCGAACGCAACTGGCAGGGATTTAACGCATCGTGGGATTGGCGTGATGAGAAACTGCGAACATCCCAAGCGCAAAAAAATGAGTTTGAAGAAAAAAACGCGTTGCCATGGAATCGTCCTGAAGACTGGGAGAATGTACTGTGAACCAATTAACTAATCAATCATTGCATCAAGGCGTATCACCACAAGCGGAGAAATTTATTGATACGTTGTTCGACCAGCTTTGCGCAAGTTGTCCTCAATTGCTTAATCTTACCCAGAGCGATTGCAGGTAGTAAAACGCCAGTGGATTTTAGGCTTTGCTGAAAATGGAATTACAAAAATAAACACAAGTCAAACGAGGTATGGCGGAAATGCGTGCTAAGCCAAATGGTTATTTACCAAGTGTAGGCGAATTTATTCAAGCATGCAAAGTTTCAAGACTATCACGCACTGGGTTTACCGAACGAAGCAGAATTATACCAACGTTATAAAACTTTCTTAGGCTATGCCGATTCAATCGGGATGAATTTCAATATCGTTCAAAAGTGGAATTTTGGTTGCTTAAAAATCTGTACGAAAAGTGCAAGAAAAAATCGGAAGAGGACACGTTGAAACTATTCCAAAATTACTCACAGAAGCTGCAGAAAAAGTGCGGTCGAATTTTCCTTTGAGGAAATTCCGAAGATGATTCCAGTAAAAACAAGTTTTTACGATAAAGCGAAGGCTGATAAGGCGCGCGATAGCTTGATGGCAATGATGAAAGGGCATTGCAATGACAGAACAACAATTTGATAAAGATACATGGCAAACGCCTAAATATGTATTTAATTGGCTGAATAAACGATTTGATTTTGAAGTTGACGGTTGCGCAAATGAGCACAATTCTCTTTGTTTAAGTTGGATTGGAGAGAATAGTCCGCTTGGTAGTGATTTTCTAGACACTAAAACACCTTATCCTTACAAGCATCTGCATTTCTATGTCAATCCGCCTTATTCAGATGTTACACAATTTTTTAAAAGCAGCAAACGAACTTAGAAATATAGGGCATACAGTTGTTATGTTGCTCAATAACGATAAATCAACGCAGTGGTATCAAAACCATATTCACAACGTTGCAAATGAAGTGATTGATATTACAGGTGGTCGAATTGCATTTATCAACCCTGTAACAGGAAAAGAAATCAAAGGGAATAGCAAAGGGCAAATGGTCGTAGTCTTTGATCCAACAATGGAAGATTTTGTGATGCGTTCAGTAAGTCTTGATTTTGTCAAGAAAGTAGGTGGTTACGATGGGAAGTAATTACAAATGCCCTAAATGTGGCGCACCTCTTGAGGATTTATGGGATGGCGAACCGGTAAGTGCTTTTGTTGGCGAATGGTCAGAAGATAGATTCCGCTGCAATGGTCATGCAATCCACCCACTGCCATTTCCGATAGCAAACGAAAATTGCGCTATGAATCGCACCAAGTCATGCGGTTATTTTGGGTTAGAAGATTTAGGTGTGGAGTACAAAGAATGAGTTTTGAAGAGCATAACAATCGAAAGAAAGCGAATAAGTTCGCTGAGTACATCACGGGGGAATCTCTTCGCCGATATTTTGGCTGGGAAAGTTGAGAAGTACTTAGGTAAAAATCCAAGTGTTTTTTGATGGTGCAGCAGGCAGTGGACAGCTTGAGCAATTTATTCAACCAAGTAAGTTTATTGCAGTAGAAATTCAAGCGGAATCATGCGCGGCATTAGCCAATAATTATCCAGATGCTGAAATTCATAATACGAGTTTTTTCTTGTATCAAAGTGAGCCAAAAAGTGATTGTGTTGTAATGAACCCGCCATTCTCACTTAAATTTAAAGAACTTGCCGAAGAAGAAAAGGCCGCTATTCAAGCAGATTTTCCGTGGAAAAAATCAGGTGTACTTGATGATGTTTTTATGCTGAAAGGATTAGCCAATGCGCATCGTTTTGGGTTTTTCATTATGTTTCCCGGTATTGCCTATCGAAACACCGAAAAAAACACTCCGTGAAGTTATTGGGAATCAATTAGTCGAGTTGAATTTGATTCAAAACGCCTTTGAAGATACGCCAATTCAGTGCTTTTCTTGGGTTGATAAAACCAAGTCGAATAACAAAACATATCG